>DATBRF010000034.1:0-8543 GCA_036560425.1 Methylocystis sp.
TCGCGGCTCCGTCATATAGACCTGTGCGGCGGCGCGAGGGAAAACGGTTCAGACATGTTAGACACAACCGAAATCGGCATATTCACGGCGCTTGGCGTCGCTTTCGCGGCTGGGCTGCTGTTCCTCGCCCTGTGGGGCAAGCAGAACCCCCTGCGTGTCTCGGCCTACGCGCTGATCGCCGTGGCCTTTCTTTACGTCGGCTTCGCGTTTCGCTCGCTGGACCCCAATAGCTGGGTCGCGGTGGAGATGACCGGCGTCGCGATCTTCGGCTCGCTGGCCTATATGTCGATCATCTTCTCGCCCTGGTTCCTCGTGGTCGGCCTCGCGCTGCACCCCCTTTGGGCGGTCGTGTTCCATTACAATGGTTCGGGCGCCGTGTTCACGCCGGGGCCCTTCGCGCTGGCGAACGCCGGTTTCGACGTGGCGCTGGCGCTTTACGCCGTTTATGCGATCCTGCAACGCCGCAAGTCCAAGGCCCCCGCCGGCGCCATCGCTCAAGACAATAGCAAAACCAGAAGAGGCAAGGCGCAATGAACGCTCCCGCGGAGTTTGACCTGCGCCACGACTGGAGCGTCGACGAAATCGTCGCGATCCACGATTCTCCCCTGCTCGATCTGGTCGCGCGGGCGAACGCCGCGCATCGTCGCCATTTCGATCCCAGCGACGTGCAAAAGGCGGCGCTGCTGTCGATCAAGACCGGCGGCTGCCCGGAGGATTGCTCCTACTGCCCGCAATCCGCCCATCACCGCGAGGTGAGGCTCGATCGCGTCGATCTGCTGTCGACCGACGAGGTGCTCGTCGCCGCGAAATCTGCGAAAGAGGCGGGCGCCGACCGTTTCTGCATGGGCGCCGCCTGGCGTTCGGCTCCCAAGGACAGGCGCTTCGACGCGGTCGTCGATATGGTGCGCGGCGTGCGCGCGCTCGGCATGGAGGCTTGCGTCACGCTCGGCATGATCGACGCGAGCCAGGCTGAGCGCCTGGTCGAGGCCGGCCTCACGGCCTACAACCATAACCTCGACACCGGGCCGGAGTTCTACGGCGACATCATCACCACCCGCACCTATCAGGACCGTCTGGATACGTTGAAGGCGGTGCGCGGCGCGGGGTTGGAGATGTGCTGCGGCGGCATCATCGGGATGGGCGAGACCGTCCGCGACCGGGCCGGCATGCTGCAGGTTCTCGCCGGCTTTGATCCGCATCCCGAAAGCGTGCCAATCAATACGCTGGTCGCCGTCGAGGGCACGCCGCTTGCAGAACGCGAGAAGGTCGATCCGCTCGACCTCGTGCGCATGATCGCGACGACGCGCATCGTCATGCCGCGCGCGCGCGTGCGCCTGTCGGCCGGGCGGTCCTTCCTCACCCGCGAGGCGCAGATCCTCTGCCTCGTCGCGGGCGCCAATTCCATTTTCTACGGCGAGAAGCTGCTGACGACCGGCAACACTGGCGTGAACGAGGACGACGCGCTGTTCAGCGCTCTCGCGCCGCGCTGAAATCGAGGCTGCGCCCCGCCGGCTCGCGGCGAGGGAATTTGTGTGGATCGAGCCCGGCGATTTCCGCAGCGTTGAGGAAAAGCGGCTCGAGCAGATCGCGCTCGGCCTCCTCCAGAAGGCCGCCGCCGGTCTCCCAGTCGATCTTTTCGAGATCGTCGTAGAGGCTTGCGAGCGCCTCGATGATTTCGCCCTCCGGGGCCGGGTCTGGGATCGCCTTCATGGCGTTGAAATAGGCGCGGATGCGCGCGTCGATCCGGTCCGTCGCTTCTCGGCTTGCGCCGGCCACGCCGCTATCGCGGCAGCGCTCCCAATGAGCGGCGATGGATTGTTCGGCGTCTTCCAGAAGAGCGTCCAGCCTCTTATTTTTCGCAGAATGCATTGGCTTACCCTGCAAGCGCTTGCGCGCCGGCTCGTTCGACGCTGGTTTTGCACAACTCGAAGGGCTCGGAAAGCGCATTGGCAGGCGTCGCAAGCCCTAAAATTAAAGGTTCGGCCTTAACTGGATTTCCATAGGGGTCTGCTACGGCGTCTCGCCGAACCCTACAGGCGCCCGGGAGAAAAGATGCTCCGCCACCACCGCTTCATCCTCGCTGGCGTCATGGGCTGGCCCATCGGGCATTCGCGTAGCCCAAAAATACATAATTACTGGTTCGCGCAATACGGGATCGAGGGGGCCTACGTCCCGCTGCAAGTCGAGCCTCGCCGGCTGGAGACCGCCCTGCGGGCGCTCCCGGCGCTGGGATTCGCCGGCTGCAATCTCACCATTCCGCATAAGGAGGCGGCGCTCGCCGTCCTCGACCATATCGATGAGAGCGCAACTCGCATCGGCGCGGTCAATTGCGTCGTGGTCAAAGAGGACGGCTCCCTCATCGGCAAGAATTACGACGGCTATGGCTTCGTCGCCTCCCTTCACGAGGCCGCTCCGCACTGGAAGGCGGCGGACGGCCCCTGCGTCATCATCGGCGCGGGCGGCGGCGCGCGGGCGATCGTCTCAGGGCTGATCGACGCGGGCGCGACGGAAATCCGCCTTTTCAACCGCACGCGCGAACGCGCCGATCGGCTCGCAGCGGATTTCGGCGCGCCCGTTACAGCCTATCCCTGGAGTGAGCGCCATGAGGCGCTCGCAGGCGCCGGGCTTCTCGTCAACACGACAAGCCAGGGCATGATCGGCCAAGAGCCGCTCGACCTGTCGCTCGCCGCTCTGCCGACCTCCGCCCTAGTCGCGGACATCGTCTATGCGCCGCTGGAGACGCCGCTTCTCGCCGCCGCGCGGCGCATGGGCGCGACCCCGGTAGACGGGCTCGGCATGCTGCTGCACCAGGCGCGCCCGGCCTTTCGCGATTGGACGGGAACCATGCCGGAAGCTACGCCGGCCCTACGCGCGCTGATCGCCGCGACGCTGTAGCGCGCTTTACGCTCGCATGGAACTATGCGAGCGACAGGAATCGCGCAAAATCAAAAATTTGGGGCGCATCAGAGGCGCCAACTTTTGCGGAATGCGCTCCAAGACAAGAAAGACGCCAGCGACAACCGCCCGCTGGCGTCCGGTAAGGACGCCTCAGGCGGCCTGTTTGTGGGAAGCGCGAAGCGACGCAGTGGGCAAGACCGCCATGCCTTTCGCGAATTCCATCAGGTCCTGCGACTGGCGGACGAAGGCCTCGAAGCGCGCGCTGGCGAACCGCGACTGAAGATCGACGATCTCTTCGAGGCTTCGCGCCGAAGCTATGCGTTCGGCGAGATCCAGGAAGGCGGCCGCATTTTCCGCCCAGAACGCGACGGACTTTTTGGACCAGAGCGCAGCGTCGAATTCGAAAGAGGCGGAGACGCTCTCCGTCGCGGAATCGACCATTTGCTCGACGATAGCGAGCGGCGCGGGGACACTGGCCGTGGTCTCCGGCTCGGCGGCAGGCGCGGCGGCCTCGACCGGCGGCTCCGCCGCAACCGGAGCCGACGCCTCCGCGGCGGCCGGGGCCATCGGTTCCTTGGCCGCCGCTTTGCCGGCAGGAGCGTCGGCGCGCGTCACTTCCGCCGGCGCCTCGACAGGGACCTCCTGTCCAGCGTCGACGGACTTGCGTTGCTGATTAGCTTTGCCTTGCGTCGCCATAGTGCGCTCCTTCGAGGTGTTGATAGGGATGAGCTCAGGACTTGAGGGTCGTGGACCGCTGAATCGCGGCGCCGAGTTCCTTCGTCTGCTCCTGGATCGTCGCGAGCTGCGATTTCACGTAATCCGCCTGGAGCTGGAAAACCTCCTGCGGATCCTTGGCCTTCACGAGCTTCTGCGCGAGATCGAAAGCGGCGTTGACATTAGCTTCGGCGAAAGACAGCGCCTTGACGCCGACATCCTTGGCGCCCGGCGGCACGATCGGCAAATCGGTCGTAGAGTTCAGCGCCTTTTGCGCGGCGCCGGCGAAGCCTTCGAAGGCCTTCCGCGCCTGCTCGACGCTCTTTTCAGCGAAATCGCGCACTTCGTTGGGCACTTGATAAATGGGTTCAACCATGGACGTCTCCTATCTCGAACGCCGCCCCGGATGTGATCTCGGCAGCGAGCCACACCGTAAACCAGCGGCGGCCAGCTATAATATCGCCGACAGCCACATTGACTCTGCCGAAAACTTTGCTGCATTGCAACATAATTGTGCGACGCATCAAGTTGGGGAATGCGTGAAAATCGAGGAAAATTTTTGAAAGCCAATAGACCGGCCCCTCCGGAACGATTAAGTTTGCGTTAACGCCCAGGCTTGGGCGCAGCCATGGGCGTGCGCAATGGTAGGCCGTGTGGAGGGTGCAGCGTTTCTGTCGCAAGGGCGGCAAGAGTCATGAGCGGTACGCAGGCAGAGATCGATAGGGGCAGTCTCGCCGCAAGCCGTATCGCGGCGGACCCTGCATTTTCCGCGCTTCACGCTTCCGGCGCGCCGATTGTCGCGGCGAGCGGCGACCCTCTCGAGATCATCTATTTGAACCAGGCGGCTCGCGCTGTTTTCGGAGGCGACGAGAAGGCGCTGGCCAAGCGGCTCTTCTTCAGCGAGCGGCCCGGCGCGAAGCGGCTGGTCGAGCTCGTGGAATCGGTCCGGCGCGGCGCGGCGCTCCGGCTCGAACGCTTGAGCTTCGACATCGCCGACGCGCCGCAGCTCGTCACCATTTTATGTCGGAAGCTGGCGGACGACGAAGCGCGCCCCTGTTTCGTCATTGCGGCGCTCGGCGTGCGCCCCAAAGGGGCGGATGCGCTCCCTGCGGCGCCGGAGATCGTGGCGCCCACGGCGCCCGACGCGCCCGCCGACTCGCGCGCGCCGGCTTCAAATGACGCGACGCTGCGGGAAAGGCTTCTGGCGCGCCATGGGGCCCGGTCCCCCCGCTTCCTTTGGAAGACCGACGCCGCCGGCCGGTTCACCGACGTAACGCAGACTCTCGCCGATGTCGTCGGCGTCGCGGGCGCCGACATCGTCGGCCGCACCGTCGAAGAAATCGTCAAGTCGCTCTCTCTCGGTCCCGCTCTCGCGGCGGCGATCGCATCTCGAAAAAGCTTTAGTGGAATCGAAGCCGATTGGCCGCTCTACGCGCCTCTCGCCCGCGCGCCCACGACGCTGGGCGCCTTGCCGGTCATGGACTCGGATCGCCGCTTCGCCGGCTTCCAAGGCTATGGCGTTCTTCACATTTCCCGCGCCTTCTTGGTCGATCGGGCCGTGAAGGAGGGAGAGTCCGTCGAAGCGGGCCAGCTGCAGGCCGCGCAGCCTGTCCAGGTGAACTTTCGAGTGGGCAATGTCGTCCCCTTGCGACCGCCCGCCCATCGGCAAGAGCGCGATTGCCGCGCGGCGCCCGCGCTCGTGAAAGACGCTCTGACGTCCTCTGAACGCATGAACTTTGAAGAGATCGCTCGCGCCCTGCGCGCTGGCGATCTTCCTTTGGCCAACGCCGGAGCCTCCCCCGAAGAGCCCGCCGATGGTCCGCCGACCGGCTGCGGCGTCGATGACATCGCCGCGGCGCTCGGGCGCCTTGCGCAATCGGCGCCTGGGACCGAGCCGGGCGCAGCTGCGGGTTCTGCGGCTCGCCAAGCGCCGTTCCCTTCGGCGGCGATCGGCATTCTGGACTGTCTGCCGGTCGGCATATTGGTCGCTCGCGGGGCGCAAACTCTTTTCGCCAATCGCACGCTGCTCGATTATCTCGGCTACGACGGCGCCGCAGCCTTCGAGGCTGACGGTGGGCTTGCGCGCATGTTTTTCGGCTGCCCTCCGGCCGGCTCCGGCGCCCGCGCGGCCTCAGTTCAATCGAGCGACGGCGAGGCGCTCGATGTCGATGTCCACCTGCAATCCATTGATTGGGAAGGCGGGCTGGCGACGCTCGTCACCTTGCGCCGCAACCGTGGTCGTCCGCCTGGTCACGACGAGAGCGCACTGAAGCTCGCGCGAGAACAAGAGGAAGAGCTCGCCCGCCTCCAGGCTGATAACAGCCTCCTGCGCGACATTTTGGAAGCCAATGGCGTCGCCGTCGCCGTCCTCGCCGAGGACGCCCGGATCGAGAGCGCCACGAGCGCCTTCATGGCCTTGTTCGGGGCCGAAAATGGCTCTTTCGACGGCCTGCCGGCGGCCGCGCTTTTTGCCGCGGAGGAGGCGATAGCGCTTCCCGCAAGGCTGGCCCGCGCGAGCGAAACCGACGAGACGCTGCGGCTGATGTCGCGGGTCGGAGGCAAGTCCTTCGAGGCGAGGTGCCGCCATCTGGGCCCCGCACGTAAGCTGTGCGTCACATTGCGGGAGCCTGGCGCCGAAATCCTCAACGTCGAGCTCGAAGCCGCCCGCGACGCCGCCGAACAGGCGAGCGCGGCGAAGTCCGACTTCCTCGCGCGCATCAGCCATGAGATCCGCACGCCCCTCAACGCCATCATCGGCTTCGCCGAAGTGATGATGGAGGAGCGGTTCGGACCCATCGGCTCCTTGCGCTACAAGGAATATCTCAAGGACGTGCACGCGTCGGGCGCGCATGTGCTCTCGCTGGTCAACGATCTCCTCGATCTTTCGAAAATCGAAGCCGGCAAGATGGAGCTCGAGTTCGACCGGGTCGACGCCAACGCCGTCATATCGGAATGCGCGTCGATCATGCAGACGCAGGCCAATCAGGCGCGCGTGGTGATGCGCCTGTCGCTCTCCCCGCGCCTGCCGATGATCCGCGCCGACAGGCGCTCGCTTAAGCAAATCCTGCTCAACCTTCTCTCGAATGCGATGAAGTTCAACGACGCCGGCGGCCAGGTAATCGTCTCCTCGGCGCTCACCGACGCGGGCTATGTCGTGATCCGGGTGAAGGACACGGGCATCGGCATGTCTGACGACGAAGTGCAGATGGCGCTCGAGCCTTTCAAGCGCATTCCGACCTCGCAGAAGCGCCCGGGCACTGGCCTCGGCCTGCCGCTGACAAAGGCGTTGATCGAGGCGAACCATGCCTCTTTCACGATCAAGAGCCGCAAGGACGAAGGCACGCTGATCGAGGTCGCCTTCCCGCCGCCGCAGGTGCTGGCGGCGGAATAATTCCCGATCGCTCGCTTGCCCCAGCGCCGGGCGACATCGACCCACGAAAGGTCGGCCATTGCCTGGCCTGGGGTCGAGACCTTAAACACTGGACGCGTAAGCCCCATCCGATTTGGAGGATCGACATGCGCCTTTCGGCTTTCCTCGCCGCCGGTCTGGCGGCGGCCGCGCTCGCCGGCTGCAACGCGCCCCGGCAAACACAGCCCGTCGCCGACCCGCCGGGCGCGCCGCGGCAAAACGTCACGCCCTCGACCTTTCAGATGCCGGAAGGCTCGGGTTGTTCGGGCGCGGTGTCGCGCTACAAGGCGGTGATCGAGAACGATCTGGCCATGGGCCACGTCAATCAGGGCGTCTACAACCAGATTCAGGGCGAGATTTCGGAGGCCGCCGCCGCCTGCTCCGCGGGCCAGGACGCCAAGGCGGTTTCGCTCGTGCGCGCCTCCAAGTCCCGCCACGGCTATCCTGGCGGCTAGGGAAAGAGAAAACGGACAGTAGCGCGTAAGAAAAGCGTCAATTCAACAATCTGGAAATAATCCAGACTAAGCCCTTTGACGGCTGCGCTGCTGGTCCCTACGTTGCTTAAAGGAAGTATTCGGCCAGGAAGCGACGAACATGAACAGGATAGCGGCGGCAGTTTTGATTTTGGTCATGGGTTTCACGGGCGCGGCCTCGGCCGAGACTTATACGCTCACGATCAAGGATCACAGGTTCGACCCCGTCGAGCTGAAAATTCCCGCCGACAAGCCGGCGACGCTCGTCGTCAAGAATCTCGACGGCGCGCCTGAGGAGTTCGAGTCGAAGCCGCTGCGCATCGAGAAGGTCGTCCCCGCCAATAGCGAGGCGGCCTTCCAGCTGCGCCCGCTGAAACCCGGCCGCTACAAATTCGTCGGCGAATTCCACGAGGACAGCGCCAAGGGCGAGGTGGTGGTTGAATAATGCTCGGCGCGCTGATCATCGTCTTTCGCGAGGCCATTGAAGCGGGCCTCATTGTCGGCATCGTCGCGGCGGTGACGCGCGGCGTCGCCGGCTCGCGCGGCTTCATCGCCGGCGGCGTCGGCGCGGGCGTGTTCGGCGCGCTGATCGTCGCCGCTTTTGCCGAGCAATTGTCGCGGGCCTTCGCGGGCAGCGGACAGGAGCTGTTCAACGCCGGCGTGCTGATGATCGCCGTCGTCATGCTCGCCTGGCATAATATCTGGATGGCAAAGCATGGGCGCGAGCTCGCGCAGGAACTTTCGAACGTCGGCAAGGCGGTCGCGCGCGGGGACCGCACGCTCTTCGCGCTCGCGACCGTCGTCGGCCTCGCCGTGCTGCGCGAGGGATCGGAGGTCGCGCTGTTTCTTTACGGCGTGCTGGCATCGGGCGAGTCGGGCGCAAGCGTCCTGATCGGCGGCGTCGCCGGCCTTGCTTTGGGCGCGCTCACCAGCGTCGCGACCTTCTTCGGTCTCGTGTCGATCCCGCCCAAGAAACTTTTCGCTGTGACGACGGCGCTGATCACTCTGCTCGCCGCCGGCCTCGCCGCCCAGGCGGTCGCCTTTCTGCA
>DATBRF010000035.1:0-15935 GCA_036560425.1 Methylocystis sp.
CGGCGGATAACGCTCAACAATGCCATGTCTATCACTCCGTCGGCCCCCGCTGAAATCAGCCAGGGCGGGTTCAAAACATGGGTCAATTCTCAGCGGAAATTTCTCGTTCGCCCGGGTCAGTTCCGGGCGGAAATCAACAGATTGTCATCCAAATTGAACAGAGTGACCACCTCGAACCGCATTAGCAGGCTGCTGAAAAAGGCTTCCGCTTAATCCAAGTTCGTGATTCCATCGCATTGTGATGGGAGCGATGGCATGCGCGGAACGGACGAGCAGGCAGGGCATCTTTTCAGCTATGTCGATCTGGAGGCTCGGGTCCGGCGCGATCATCCGCTGCGCGCGATCCGGTTGATCGTCAACGACGCGCTGACGGTGTTGGCGGCTGATTTCTCCGCCCTTTATTCGAAGACCGGCCGTCCATCGATTGCGCCGGAGCGGCTGTTGCGGGCGATGCTGCTGCAAGCCCTCTATTCAGTGCGCTCCGAGCGGCAGTTGATGAAGCGGCTCGACACCGACCTTTTGTTTCGCTGGTTCGTCGGCTTGGCCATCGACGATCCGGTGTGGGACGCGACGGTGTTTTCGAAGAACCGCGATCGCCTGCTCGAAGGCGCAATCGCGGCGAAATTTCTTGCCGCCGTTTTGGCGCAGCCGCGCGTTAAGAAGCTGATGTCGAGCGACCATTTCTCTGTTGACGGCACGTTGATTGAGGCATGGGCGTCGATGAAGAGTTTCAAGCCCAAGGATGGCTCGGGCGACGCGCCGGCGCCGGGCTGGGGCCGTAACTCCGAGGTCGATTTCAAAGGCCAGAAGCGCTCGAACGACACGCACGCATCCGCGATGGACCCGGAAGCGAAGCTTTACCGCAAGGGACCCGGCATGGAAGCAAAGCTGGCTTTTCTCGGCCACGCCTTGATGGAGAACCGCTCCTGCCTGATCATCAACGCCTGCCTGACGCCGGCCGACGGGCAAGCCGAGCGCACGGCGGCGCTGGCGATGATCGAGCCTCTGGCCAACCGCCCGACCGGCGTCACGCTTGGTGCCGACAAGGGCTATGATGCGAGCGTTTTCGTCAACGAGTTGCGCGCAATGAACGTGCGCCCGCATGTGACGCAAAATAATAATGGCCGCCGTTCCGCGATCGACGGCCGCACGACTCGCCATGCCGGATACGCGGTGAGCCAACGCATCAGAAAGCGCATCGAGGAGGCGTTCGGTTGGATGAAGACTGTCGCCGGTCAACGCAAGACGAAGTTTCGCGGCGTTGAGCGCGTCGGCTGGTCGTTCGCTTTCGCTGCGGCGGCCTATAATCTCGTGCGATTGCCAAAACTCATGGCAGCCCCGGCATGAGCGTCAACGAAAACAAGAAATGGCGGATCGACAACGCCAGTCACCTCAAGGGGGTGAGGTTGCAACTTCGCCGCTACACTCGGTGGAGCGAAAGCTGGGATCACGACCACTGCGCCGCTTGCTGCTAAATTCGCCGAATTCCAAGGCAAGGACATTCAGCACGAGGGTTATGCCACCTGTGACGATTACCCGAGAGGCGCTTGCTATGAATGGGTGTGCAAAGCCTGCTTCGACGATTTGAAAGACGACATGCAATGGTCGGTCGTCAGCGATTAATCACTCACGCCCAACCAGTTTTTCAGCACCCTGTTAGAAGCCGCCAACAAGCCTGCGCAGTTAATTCTCTTAGGGACGGAAAGAGTCGTAATGCTGAAGTCGGCTGGGACCCAACCGACTACGGGGACGGGCCTCAAAATAATCGCGTTGGCGCCTGACAATTTACGTTCGAGCCCGTCCACGACTGGAAAGTTGATCGGTGATCGACGGTCTGCGGCCTTATATCGATGAACAACAATCAACAGGTGACGGCGCTATTGACAGGCGCTTACCAGATGATGCAATGTTATAACATTGCATAGCTCTCGGCAGCTGCAAGGCTCACCTCCGCGTCTTCAGGGGCCCCAGAGAAAGGCGAGCGATGGACGAAGCTGTCTTCAAGCCTGCGCATCGGCCCCGACCCAGTCGCGAAGCGGCGGAGCACGCCGTTCGCACATTGATCGAATGGGCTGGCGACGATCCAGACCGGGAAGGTTTGATCGACACGCCGGAACGCGTCGTGCGCGCCTATGAAGAGTTTTTCGCGGGCTACAGGACGGATCCAAGCGCGCTTCTCGAAACGACATTCGAGGAGACGGCCGACTACGACGAAATGGTCACGCTTCGTGATATCCGCGTCGAGTCACATTGCGAGCACCATATCGTGCCGATCCTCGGCCGGGCGCATATCGCCTATCTCCCCGCGGGTCGGGTCATCGGCATCAGCAAGCTGGCGCGGGTCGTCGATGCTTTCTCCAAGCGCCTTCAGATACAAGAGACCCTTACGGCCCAGATCGCGGAAGCCATCGACGCAGCGCTGAAGCCGAGGGGCGTTGCGGTCGTCATCGAAGCTGCGCATCACTGCATGACCACGCGCGGCGTCAAGCGTCCCGGCGTGTCCATGGTCACCAGCAAGATGCTGGGCGCCTTCCGAACTGACCAAGCGACGCGCCAGGAGTTCCTGTCGCTGATCGGCGGAGATCGCAGTGGGCTGGGATGAGCAGAGAGCCCTGGATGGCTGAGCGCAGCTCCGTTGCATTCTTAGAGGAAGGCGCATTTATCGCGCCGAAATTCGACAGGGACGGCCTCATTCCTGTCGTCACGACCGACGCGCAGTCGGGCGATGTCCTGATGCTCGGCTTCATGAACCCCGAGGCGCTCCGGCGCTCGATCGAGACGCGCGAGGCGCATTACTGGAGTCGAAGCCGCGGCGCACTCTGGCGAAAGGGCGCGACAAGCGGACTGGTTCAGAGAATCGTCGAGATGGGGATCGACGATGATCAGGACGCGATCTGGCTGCGCGTCAGCGTCGAAGCGCTCGGAGCGAGCTGCCATGTCGGCTATCGCTCCTGCTTTTTTCGTTCCGTCACGATGGGCGCGCCAGGCGAGACGCCGGTTTCGCTCTCCTTTGTCGAGACCGAAAAGGTCTTCGATCCACGACATATTTACGGCGACGCGCCCAATCCGACGACGCTCTGATCGGGCGCAGACCTTCCGATAGTTGAGGAATAGCATGCTGCCGCCATCGACCGACAATCGTCTGCCGACAACCGTGCTCTCGGGCTTTCTGGGCGCGGGAAAGACGACGCTGCTCAATCACATTCTCAACAATCGTAGCGGCAAGCGCGTCGCCGTCATCGTCAACGATATGAGCGAAGTGAATATCGACGCCGATCTCATCCGCGAAGGCGACGCCAATCTGTCGCGGACCGACGAACAACTCGTCGAAATGACAAATGGCTGCATCTGCTGCACCTTGCGCGACGATCTCCTGCGCGAAGTGAGAAAGCTCGCGGAACAGGGCCGTTTCGACTATCTGCTGATTGAGTCAACCGGCATTTCGGAGCCGCTCCCGGTCGCCGCGACGTTCAACTTCCGCGATGAAGACGGCGCGTCTCTGGGAGATGTGGCGCGCCTCGACACGATGGTGACGGTTGTCGACGCCGTCAATCTTCTACGCGACTATTCGTCGAGCGATTTTCTGGCCGATCGCGGCGAGTCGCTTGGGCCGGGAGATCAGCGGCCTCTCGTCAATCTTCTGGTCGAACAGATCGAGTTTGCCGACGTCGTGATTCTCAACAAGATCGATGTGGCAAGCATGACGCAGATCGACGCAGCCCGAAAGATCATCCGCTCACTCAACCCCGAAGCCGATATCGTCGAAACAGCGATGAGCGCCACCCCGCTCGATCGCGTTCTCGACACGAAACGCTTCGACTATGAGAAGGCGCAGCAGCATCCGCTCTGGTTCAAGGAGCTGTATGGCTTTTCCGACCACAAGCCGGAGACCGAACAATATGGCGTGCGCAGTTTCGTCTATCGCGAACGCCGACCGTTCCATCCCTTTAAGTTTCACAAGTTCCTGAATTCGCCTTGGCCTGGCGTCATCCGCGCCAAGGGGCACTTCTGGCTCGCGACGCGGCCGGAATGGGTTGGAGAGCTCAGTCAGTCCGGCGCTCTGGTGCGCCACGAAGCCATGGGCATCTGGTGGGCCGAAATTCCCAATTCACAATGGCCGCAAGATCCCGCCTGGCGCGAGCATCTGGGCCGGAACTGGGACTCCGTCTATGGCGACCGCAGACAGGAGATCGTGTTCATCGGCTCCGATATGGACGAAAAAGCGATACGCGCCGCCCTGGACGCGTGCCTTGTTGGCGAGCCTAATGCGCGCGTTCTGCCTCTGAAGGCGTGGAAGACGCTGCCCGATCCGTTCCCGAAGTGGAAGCGTGGAGCGGCGGCGTGACCGCGCCTGCCGTCACTGAACAGGCCGTTTCATGCGCGCCCAACGTCGGGCTCGCTCCGTCATTCCTTTACAGGGCGACGGGCTCGTCGAGCGTCATCGAGAGCGAACAATCGAATGTGTTGCGGTTGATCCGCCGCACGAATGTCGATCTGGCGATCTGGCGCCGGGAACTTCCCTCAGCGCTGACATCCTGGCTCGACGCGTCGCCGATCTGTGATTGGCCTGGTCTGCGGCAAAATCTGACGCCTGCGGATGTCGCCCGAACGATTCGCCAGCATTTCAATGAGGCTGGGGTGAAAGATTGCGATGGCCGCGCGCTGCTGATCGATGACGTGGAGCAGCTGGCGACGCTCTATGCCGGCGCCCTGCGTGTAGGTCATGTTTATCTCCGGCTGGAGCCTGTTCGCGACGACGCCTGCACAAAATTCCATCGCGACTGCGTCAAAGCGCGCCTCATAACGACCTATCGCGGTCCCGGGACGGAATGGGTCACGGCCGAGAATGCTGCCAAGGCGTTGAGTATGCAGCAAGATTTTGACGGCGCACTGTTTCATGTGCCAACCCGGTCGGTCGCTATCTTCAAGGGCTGCTTCGGCGGGCGAGAAGCTGGCGTTCATCATCGTTCGCCACGGATTTCCGCCAGCGGCATGACACGGCTTTTCTTGTGCGTGAATGCCGCGCGTCCCGCAGTCGGCGCTGGCGCCTGAACTGCTAAAACGACCGCGCCGCGACTATGGAGCACGATCGAATACAGAGACGTGCTCGATGTCATTCGTTACAAGCACAGCTGCTGAAATTGAGACGCGCTTTTCCGCGCGGAACAAGGCTCTGGAATCCGGAGATCCAGACAAGGATTGGATCTTCCCCCCGCTTCACATCTTGCCGCCGCATTCGCTCCGGACGCCAGCCTCACTTGCTTGCTCGAATGTTATGTTATAACATACAAAGGCAACGTATAGAAACGCGGCGGGAGCGGCACATGACGGACCGAATGCAGGGCCGAAATGCGGCTTACGTTATCGAGGCGTTGATGCAATCGGTTCGTCCTTTGAGCGCTTATGACATCATCGCGGCCGTCAGGCCCCGGGTCGAACTCGCGCCGACGACGGTCTATCGCGCGCTCAGACAACTGATCTCCGACGGCAAAGCGCATCGTATTGAATCGCTCAATGCGTTCGTCGCGTGCCAGCATGGCCATGGCGTCGAACCCGTTCATCGGCACGGAGATGGACTCGGATTCGTCATCTGCGACCGCTGCGGCTCGGTGGATGAGTTCATCGATCCCGTCATCGGCGAACGGGTGGCCGCGACGCTCGTCGAGCGTGGCTTTTCCGCCTCCGCGGTTACGCTGGAGGTGAGGGGCGTTTGCGCAACTTGCAGCGATAAAGCCGTCGCGCGATGACCGACCTCCTGCCGCAAATCATTCCGGTCGTGCTAATTACGGGCTTCCTGGGAGCCGGCAAGACCACGTTCCTCAACGCCTGTCTCGCGGAAGAAAGCTTTCGAGACTCCGCCGTGATCGTGAATGAGTTCGGGGACATTGCTATTGATCACGATCTCGTTCGCGCTGGTTCCCGAGAGATGATGATCACGACGACCGGCTGCATTTGCTGCACGGCTTCGTCTGACGTGCGCGCATCGCTCTTCGAATTGTTCGAAGCAAGCCGGACAGGCCAAATCCCGCCATTTTCCCGGGTTGTGATTGAAACCACCGGCCTCGCCGACCCCGCGCCGATCGTGAACGCGCTGACTCCGGGGGCCGCGCCGGCCATCGGAATGCGCGATCATGTGGTCGCCCGGCGCTTTCGCCTCGCCTCGATCGTCGCCTGCGTTGACGCCGTTACGGGAGGCGCCGCCTTGAACAGCGCCTTCGAGGCGATGAAGCAGGTCGCTTTCGCGTCGTCGATCCTGCTGACAAAAGCCGATCTTGTTGAGCGGAATTCGTCGCCCGAAGATTTCAATAGGTTGAAGGCGAGACTGGCTTCGATCAATCCCTCCGCAGAAATCACCGAGCGCGGCGATTCCAGATCGTTTTTTGCGCGCTGCTTCGACGAAACCTACGCGCCAAACCACATATCCGACGATGTTGTCGGATGGCTTGCTCTCGACCGCATGGTCCGGTCGGAAGTCGTCACGACCCCGCCCGCGCGTTCTGCCCTTCATGACGACGACATCCGTGCGACGGCACTGGCGCGAGACGCTTCGATGACACGCGAAGCGCTTGACTTTCTCTTGACGGTTCTCGCCAAGACAGCGGGCGCGCAGCTTCTTCGAGTCAAAGGACTTGTCCGGCTCGCCGACGATCCCGATCGGCCGATGGTCATTCACGCAGTGCAGCACCTCATGCACCCGCCAAAGCAGTTGCCGGAATGGCCAACCGAGGATCGCCGAACGAGACTCGTGGTCATTGGTCGCGGACATGACGAGAAGGCGCTGATCAGTCTTTTCGATTCCCTTGTCGACGATCCCGAACGCCCTCCAATCGCGCGCCGCTGGCGCGTGCCCGCCATGGCCGCGGCCGGGATTGCGACAATTGCCGTCATGCTAGCGCTCGTTCAATTGACCGGCGCGAGTTCGACGCCCGTTCCCGAAGCCGCCACTCGTCCCACTGGAGGTCCTCAATGACCACTCAATCCACAATTCCCGTCACGGTGCTTACCGGCTTCCTTGGCGCGGGAAAGACGACATTGCTCAATCGCGTGCTGAGCGAGAGCCATGGCAAACGCTACGCCGTTATCGTCAATGAGTTCGGCGAAATCGGCATCGACAATGATCTCGTCGTCAACAGCGACGAGGAAATATTCGAGATGAACAACGGCTGCATCTGTTGCACGGTTCGCGGCGATCTCATTCGGATCATCGAAGGGCTGATGCGCCGGCGGGGGCAGTTCGATGGCATATTGGTCGAGACGACGGGATTGGCCGACCCCGCGCCCGTTGCGCAGACCTTCTTCGTCGACGACGATGTGCGCAAGAACACGCGCCTCGACGCCATCGTCACTGTCGTCGACGCAAAGCATCTTGCGGATGCGCTGGAGGATGCGCATGAGGCGCAGGCGCAGATCGCGTTCGCGGATATCGTCGTTCTGAACAAGACCGATCTTGTCGAACCGGCGGCGCTCGACGCCGTGCATCGACGCATTCGGGCCATCAATCCTGTGGCGACGGTCAGGGAGGCTGAGCGCTGCAATGTTCCGCTGACAGAGGTGCTGGATCGAAACGCCTTCAGCCTTGAGAGAATTCTGGAAGTCGAGCCGGAATTTCTGGAGAGCCTGCACGAGCATGAGCACGACGATCACGTCACAAGTCTTTCGCTCGTTTCCAATGAGCCTCTCGATCCCAACGCGTTCCTGCCCTGGATCCAGGATGTCGTACAAACGCTTGGCGCAGACATATTGCGCATGAAGGGCATCATTGCCTTTCGCGGAGATCCCGATCGCTTTGTCGTTCAGAGCGTGCATATGCTCCTCGACGGCGATCATCAGCGCGCCTGGAAGGAGAATGAGGCGCGCACCTCGCGCCTCGTCTTCATCGGACGCAATCTCCCCAAGGAGCTGCTCCGCGCGGGGTTTGAAAAGAGCGTCGCGAGCGAGGCTCTGCCGTCATGATATCTCTGGGCGTCCGCGCGGGACGAAGCGCTGATCTCAAGGAGTCCTCCGACCGCATAAAGAGCTGGGTGCGCCAGTTGCTGTCACTTCCGAACGACGCCGTGGTCACCGTCTCCGAAATCACATGCAGGGATGTCAAATGTCCAGGCGTGGAGACGGTCATCCTCGTCATGCCTCCCGGCGCGCCGACGCGCCTCGTCAAGATCTCTGCGCCTCTTCTCGACGTCCAACTAGACGACATCGAGGCGGCGCTGAAATGAAGACCGGATCCTTGAAGACGCCAGCAGAGTTGGACCCATTATTTACGTCGTTGCTCGCCCGGAGCTGGTTCATTCGTCTGGCCGTCGCCGGCTGTTTGATCGCCGCGCTTTGGGCGATGATCCTCTGGGCGGTTTCGCTGCCATGACGTCTGTGGCAATTAAGTTGCGCGACGTAACGATCGCATATGATCGCCATCCGGCCGTTCATCATGTTTCCGGCGGTTTTGAGAAAGGTAATCTGACGGCGATTGTCGGACCGAATGGCGCTGGAAAATCCACGCTGGTCAAGGCGCTGATCGGCGAGCTCCCCGTAACGGAGGGCTCCATAGACCGTGGGGGGCTGGCGCAAGGCGATTTCGGCTATTTGCCGCAGGCAGCCGAGATCGATCGCCGCTTCCCGCTCTGCGTTGCTGACCTGGTGCTCCTCGGCGCCTGGCGGGATACAGGGGCGTTCGGTGGAGCGACCCGCGCAATAGCGACGAAGGCGCGCGCTGCCCTTTCTGCGGTGGAACTCGACGGCTTCGAAAGCCGTCCGATCGCGACGCTTTCGGCGGGGCAGTTTCAACGAGCACTCTTCGCCCGTCTTTTGTTGCAGGACGCGCAAACTATCATCCTCGACGAACCATTCACCGCGATCGACGCGCGAACGACCGCCCATCTTCTTGACATTGTCAGACGATGGGGCGGCGAAGGCCGGACAGTCATCGCTGTCCTTCACGATCTCGACCAGGTGCGGGCTCATTTCCCGCAGACCCTCCTAATGGCGCGCGAGAAAGTCGCTTGGGGCCCAACCGAAGCAGCGCTTTCGACTTCTTGTCTCCAAAAGGCGCGCACCATGTCGGAAAGCTGGGATGAGGCTGCGCCAGTCTGCGAGGAGGCGAGATGGAAGCGCTCCTAACCACGTATGATGCGTTGATCCGGCCTTTCGTTGAATATGGCTTTATGCGACGCGCACTTGTGGCGTCGATCGCGATCAGCCTGGGCTCCGCGCCAATAGGCGTGTTGCTCATGCTTCGACGCATGAGCCTCATGGGCGACGCGATGAGCCATGCGATTCTGCCCGGCGCGGCGATCGCATTTCTGGTTGTCGGCTCGCTTTCGCCGTTTGCAATGGGGCTCGGTGGGCTCGTCGCTGGATTGGTTGTCGCGCTTCTGTCCGGCGTTGTTAGTCGCACCACGCCCCTGCGCGAAGACGCGAGTTTCGCCAGCTTTTATCTAGGGTCGCTCGCCCTCGGCGTTCTCATCGTTTCGCTTCGCGGCTCCAACATCGATCTCCTTCATGTTCTGTTTGGAACGATCCTCGCCGTCGATTCAACGGCGCTTTTTCTCATGGGCGGCATCGCCTCCATCACGCTTGCGACTTTGGCGGTGATCTACCGCCCCCTTGTCGTCGAATGCTTCGACCCTGGCTTTTTGCGGGCGGTCGGCGAAAGAGGCGCCCTCTATCACTTTCTGTTCCTCTTTCTCGTCGTGATCAATCTCGTCGCGGGCTTTCAGGCGCTCGGCACGCTGATGGCTGTCGGCATGATGATGTTGCCTGCGGCGATCGCCCAGCTTTGGGCGCGCAATTTGCCGACGATGATCGTTGTCGCCGCTTCATCCGCGGCGCTCTCGGGATATCTGGGCTTAGTCACATCGTTTCATCTGCGGCTGGCGTCTGGACCGGCGATCATCCTGATCGCGTCGATCATTTATGTCGCCTCGCTGCTTGCGGGTCCGTTTGGCGCGTTGCGCCGGATCTTTGCCCGTCCGCATCTTGCCGGCTGATCGCCAAGGAGAAACCATATGCGACAAATAGCGACCCTCGTTTGGGTCTTTGCCCTGACGATCGGCGTTTCAAATCCAGTCCGCGCGAAGACGCTGCATGTCGTCGCGAGCTTCAGCATCCTAGCCGACGTCGTGAAGCAGATCGGAGGATCGAGCGTCGCCGTCAAGGGTCTCGTCCCGCCCGACGGCGATCCACATGAATTCGAACCGACGCCAGATGACGCTCGCGCTCTGAAAGAGGCTGACATCGCCTTCCTGAGCGGCGAGGGGCTGGAAAGCTGGTTTCAGCGCCTTGCCAATGCGTCGGGATTTAAAGGTGAAGCGGTCGTCGTCTCGACCGGGATAGACACGATTTCGATGGAAGAAGATGGCAAGGCGGTCACCGATCCGCATGTCTGGAACAGCGCCAGAAATGTCATTGTATGGGCAAATAATATCGAGAAGGCGCTTTCGGCCGCCAGTCCGGAGGACGCTGCGGTCTTCAGGGCGAACGCGAAGGGCTATGCAAAGCAATTAGAAGAACTGGACTCTTATGCGCGGGTTCGGATTGCCGCGATTCCACAGGAAAAGCGAAAGGTTCTCACCAGTCACGACGCCTTTGGCTACTTCAGCCGCGCTTATGGCGTGAGCTTTCTGTCACCGATCGGCCTGTCGACGGAATCGGAGGCGTCTGCGGGCGACGTCGGCAGATTGATCGACCAGATCAAGAAGGAGGGCGTCAAAGTCTACTTCATCGAGAATTCGAATGATCCGAGACTTGTCCAGCAAATCGCCGCTGCGACGGGCGCTAAGTCCGGCGGA
The DNA here is from genome assembly GCA_036560425.1 of Methylocystis sp. Classification (GTDB taxonomy): domain Bacteria; phylum Pseudomonadota; class Alphaproteobacteria; order Rhizobiales; family Beijerinckiaceae; genus Methylocystis. The sequence goes on from DATBRF010000035.1 coordinate 10,782, forward strand.
AAGCTCTATGTCGAGTCCCTTTCATCCGGTGATGGACCAGCCCGAACATATACGGCCATGTTCCGTTACAATGTCGAACAGATTGTTGCGGCGATTTCGAAATGAGCATCGTGAAACCGCGAAGCCAAGCCGGCGTCGGCATTATCGCCTTGCAACTCCTCGCATCAGCGCCGACGCTCGCTGGTCCGCAGATATGGGTCGCGGTGCAAAGCGAGATCGCTTTCGATCAAGAAAGGCGCGCCGTCGCCATTCGTCACATCTGGGAGTTTGATGAATTCTATTCAGCGTCGATCGCCGGACTGGATCCGGGAGTCAACGCCGCCCCTCGTCCTCCTCGGAATTGGTCGGCGCCGTCGGAGGCGCTCAACGCGCTGGCGCGACGGGGGTTCTACACCTTCGCGCGACTTGGCGATCGAACGCTGGCCTTCAAGTCGCCGCAAGACGTGCGGATTGAAACAGACGCCAGAAATATTGTGAGACTTCGCTTCACGCTGCCATTCGACGGGCCGCTTGTCCTCGACAAGACCCTCGTGCTGGACGTCCGCGATCCTGATCGCCGCGTGGCGTTCGGTCTCGAAATCGTTAATCCCGTGACGATGTCCGGAAACCACCGGGGATGTTCCGTCAAGATTATCGAGCCGGAAGCGTTCGCCGCCGCCTATGGCGAACAGCCCCCAACCGGCGCAACAATCGCGTGCGAATGACGAACGCCGCGCAATGTATCGAACGCGACCAACCCTACACTTCGGGTCCGGGGCTGCGACATAGCAAAAACATTCCTCATCTTGTCAGGTTGTCAGGCTCCCGCATGAGCTGGAGGCAGACGCCACAGCGCCTGTGGCACGCCAAAAGGGCTGCGGTGGCCCACAATGTGTGGCTGTAGCGCAACAACGTTTAGAAAGATCGTTCAGCCGCGATATTCGTCATTGATCCAACCCGCGCCCGTAATGTTATAACATACGCTAGAATTTGGCGCGGAGGCTTCGGTGAGATCAAAGGGCTCAAAGGAATTGATGGGCGCTTCCGCTCTGGTTGTCGGCATTTTCACAATGTCCGCACCAGCCGTCGCGCAACAGTCGCTGCCGACGATCGACGTGGGCGCCGGGCATCGGCTGCGCGCCAATACGCCGCGGCACAGCGCGGCCGCGACACGTACAAATCAACTCTCGGCTCCGCCTATTTCTTCACCGCCGCAACTTCCTGCGGCCTTGCCTCAACCCCCAACGAGTGATGAAAAGCAAGCGCGCCTTGAACGGTTGCTACCGAAAGTCGGGGCGAATGTTTACACGTTTGATCGCAAGGCTATTGAGACTTTGCCGCAAGGCAATCAGGCGACGATCGACCAAATTCTCCTGCAAAGCCCAGGTGTTACGCAAGACTCGGCGGCTGGCGGCAATTTTCATGTCCGTAACGAGCACGGCAATGTCCAATATCGCGTAAACGGCATTCTCTTGCCCGACGGCGTGTCCGGTTTCGGGCAGGTAATGGATACGGGCTTTATCGGCTCGATGTCCTTGGTCACTGGCGCGATGCCCGCGCAATACGGGCTCCGCACGGCAGCCCTCGTCGACATCATATCCCGCCCGCCCCCATCGACGCCCGGCGGCAGCGTCAGTCTCTATGGCGGTAGCCACGCGACCGGTCAGACCCCTTTCGAATATGGCGCGAAGATCGGCCCGTGGGAGGTCTTCGCCTCCGGTCGCTTGACCATGAACAATCTCGGCCTTCAAAACCCGACGCCCAGCCACGAAGCTCTGCATGATCGAACGCGGCAAGGCAGATTCTTCGGCTTCGCGTCCTATGCCATCGACGACGCCACAAAGTTGACTTTCATCACCGGGACATCCGTCGCAGGCTATCAAATTCCGAACAACCCCAACCAGCCGCCGCAATATACCGCCTACGGCCTGGATTATTTCGACTCCGCCAAGCTGAACGAGAACCAGACGGAGCGCAGTTTCTACAATGTGCTCGCGCTCTCAAAAACTCTCGAAAAAATCGACGCGCAAATCTCGTATTTCTCGCGCTACTCGACTGTCCACTATATCCCCGATCAGATCGGCGATCTTATCTTCAATGGCATCGCTTCGAATGTTTTTCGAGGCAGCCTCGTCAATGGCCTGCAAGGCGACATCGCCTATCGCGTCACCGATAGCCATACGTTGAGAGCCGGGTTTACCGTCAGCGGCGAAAAGACCAATGTCGTGAATTCGTCGTCTGTCTTGCCGCTCGACGCCAATGGCGATCCACTAGACACCCCCGTCGGCGCCTATGATCCAAACACGAAGCTCGGCTGGATCGCGGGAGGCTATGCCCAGGACGAATGGAAAATCACCGACAAATTGACGCTGAACGCCGGACTGCGCTTTGATCAAATGTGGCAGTATGTCTCCGCCAATCAGGTGAGTCCGCGCGCGTCGATCGTCTTCAAGCCGGACGAGGACACGGTGTTCCACGTCGCCTATGCGCGTTATTTTACGCCGCCCTCTCAAGCGCTCTCCGCGCCGACGAACCTCGCAGTGTACAACAATACCATTGAACAGCCGGCAATCCCCCTATCAAGCCCCGTCCGCCCTGAAAGATCGAACTATTTCGACGTGGGGATCACACGAAGACTCACGCCGGAGCTCGAAGCCGGCATCGACTTCTACTACAAGCGTGCGCGTAACCTTCTGGATGACGGACAGTTTGGCCAGGCCTATGTCCAAACGGGCTTCAATTACGATCGCGCCTATAATTCGGGCGTCGAACTGAAATCGCTATTTTCGCGAGGTGATTTTCGCGCCTACGCCAATCTGGCATGGGCGCGCCAGCGAGGAACGCAGATCACATCAAACCAATTCCTGTTCGATCCGGATGAGTTTGATTACATCTCGCGCCATTACATCTACACGGATCACGCCCAAACCTGGACAGGTTCAGCGGGGGCGTCCTATGTGTTATTTGGAACGCGCGGCTCTGTCAGCGCGATCTATGGGAGTGGACTGCGAAGCGGTTTCGCCAATACCACCCATGTCTCTCCCTACACCCAGGTCAATCTAGGTCTTTCGCGTGAGATTGGAACGGTGTTTGACAAGCCTCTGACCCTACGCTTCGACATCGTCAATGTCCTCGACCACGCCTACCAGTTGCGCAACGGTTCCGGAATCGGCGTGTTCGCTCCCCAATATGGGCCACGCCGAGGCTTCTTCGTCGGGCTGAAACAGCAGTTTTAGTCTGGCCGTATAGCGCCGTGCTACGCATTGATCGATGACCGCTTATGGGCGCAAAGAAGACTTGAACCCCTCTCCAAAGTAACGCTTTGTAGCGTTTCTCCGCCTTTTTGCGAGAGACATAGCGGGAGGCCCTCTGCCAATCCCCTGTCATTGCACGCCACAGCCCTACGGCCCCGACTGACTTGTTGCATTCCCCCTGTTCCGGCCTTTCTTAATCAACCCCGGCTTCGAACCGCCGTCTCGCGGTTCAGCGAGAACCGGGGACGGACGTGCGCTCTCAAAACGACAACGCCGAAGCGCTCTCGCGCAGCGCCCGCATGTTGCGCACGGCGCTCGGCGCGGAGATCGCTGGCTGGCTCGACGATGCGAGCGTCGTCGAGATCATGCTCAATCCCGACGGGCGCCTCTGGCTCGATCGTCTGACGAGCGGGTTAGAGGATACAGGCGCGCGACTTTCGGCGGAGGATGGCGAGCGCATCATCCGGCTGGTCGCGCATCATGTCGGCGCCGAGGTGCATAGCGGCGCGCCACGCGTCTCAGCTGAGTTGCCCGAGACTGGCGAACGCTTCGAAGGGATTTTGCCTCCAGTCGTTTATGCGCCAGCCTTCGCCATCCGCAAGCCGGCCGTCGCGGTGTTCTCTCTCGACGATTACGTCGCGTCCGGTGTCGTGACGAGAGATCAGGCGGCGATCCTCCGCGCCTCTGTCGCGGAGCGAAAGAACGTCCTCGTCGCCGGCGGCACGTCCACGGGCAAGACGACGCTCGCCAACGCATTGCTCGCCGAGATCGCCAAGAGCTCTGACCGCGTCGTGCTGATCGAAGACACGCGCGAGCTGCAATGCGCCGCGCCGAATCTTGTCTCGCTGCGCACCAAGGACGGCGTCGCCTCGCTTTCCGATCTGGTCCGCTCGTCTTTGAGGATTCGACCTGACCGCATCCCCATCGGCGAAGTGCGCGGCGCTGAGGCGCTCGATCTACTCAAGGCGTGGGGCACGGGCCATCCCGGCGGCGTCGGCACTATTCACGCGGGTTCGGCGATTGGCGCGCTGCGCCGTCTGGAACAGCTCATCCAGGAAGCCGTCGTCACTGTCCCGCGTGCGCTGATCGCGGAGACCATCCAGATCATCGCGGTTCTCGCTGGCCGCGGGAAGGAGCGGCGGCTGATCGAACTCGCCGCCGTCCAGGGCCTCGACGCCTACGGCGACTACGCGCTGGCCGATCTCACCTCAATCACTTTTGGAGACGCTCATGCATAGGTGTTCGATCCGCGATCAATTGCGCGCTCGTATTCGTCTTGGGCATTCCCTCATCGTCTCGGCCGCCGGCCTTTCCACGCCGGCCCTCGCCGCCGGCTCCAACATGCCCTGGGAGCAGCCGCTCCAGCAGATCCTGCAGTCGATCGAAGGCCCGGTCGCCAAGATCATCGCCGTGATCATCATCATCACGACCGGCCTCACGCTCGCATTCGGCGACACCTCCGGCGGCTTCCGGCGGCTCGTGCAGATCGTCTTCGGGCTCTCGATCGCCTTCGCCGCCTCAAGCTTCTTTCTGTCCTTCTTTTCCTTCGGCGGCGGAGCCCTGATCTGATGGAGAACGATACTCTTCCAATCGATGGCGCCATCGCGGGCTTCCGCGTTCCGGTTCGCCGGGCGCTCACCGAACCGATCTTCCTCGGCGGCGCGCCGCGCTCGATCGCCATTCTGAACGGCACGCTTGCCGCCGCGCTCGGCCTTGGGCTGCGGCTCTGGCTCGCCGGCCTCGCCTTCTGGGTCGTCGCGCAATTCGCGGCGGTCTGGGCGGCCAAGCGCGATCCCGACTTCGTCGAAGTCGTGCGCCGGCATTTGCGCTACCCGGCGCATTTCGGGGCGTGAGGAGAAGCGAAAATGCTGAACCTCGCCGAATATCGAAAGAAGCCGCAAAGCCTTTCCGACTTCCTGCC
>DATBRF010000036.1:0-5656 GCA_036560425.1 Methylocystis sp.
TCGGCGCGCCGTCGACGACGCAGATGTTGCGCAAGGTCAGATCGCCATGGCAATGGCGCGTCTTGCCCTGAGCGTGGCGCGCGTCGAGCAGCGGGCCGTGCGTTTGCACCAGCGCGCGCAGCCGCGCGTTATGGGCCTCTATGTCGCCGGGCGGCGCCGGTGGAAACTCGCGCAGGCTCTTCTCGTTGAGCAGCACGATGCGGCGCATCGCGTCGCTCCCGCCGCCTTGCCGGATCACTTCCGCCTCATCGTGAAAGACGGCTATTTTTCGTGCGAGCTGTTCGATGATTCGCGTCGACAGCGCGCCCCTCGCGGCGAAGGATTCGAGCAGCGCGCCATCGTCGAAGCGGCGCATTTCGACAATGGCGTCGACGAGTTTGCCCGCGCCATCGAGCGCGAGACCGCCGTCCGCCTCGCGGGTGACGCGCCTCGCGCCAAGGTAGAGCGTCGGCGCGGTGCGCCGGTTGAGCGCGACCTCGCGCTCGCACATGGCGAGCCGCTTTCCCGGCGTCGAGAAATCGAGATAGGGAAAGGCGACCGCGCGCTTCAATTTGAACGCGCGCGTTCGGCCGAGCACGACGCGCGAAATATGCGTCGAAACAATCTCGCCGCCGCCGTCGAGCGAGGCGAGAAAGCGCAGCGTCTCCTCTTGCGCGTCGGCGGTCATGTGGCCCTTCTTATCGCGATCCAGGCGGCGCCGGGAAAAAATTCGCTTCCCGGGAATAAACCCGCTCTCGGCTGAGTCTCCTGACGTGACCGGCGCTCCGCCGGCTTTGGGAGACGATAATGAAACATGATGACGACACATCACTCGACCGCAGGCAAGCGCTCAAATGCGCGGCCTGGGCCGGTTCCGGTCTCGTCTGGACGCTGAATGGCGGTGTTCCGGCCTCCAGGCTCATCGGCTCCGCGGAGGCGGCCGCGACGGGCTTCTCCTTCGTCCAGATTTCCGACAGCCACATCGGCTTCAACAAGCCGGCCAATCCCAATCCGAACGCCACTCTGGCCGAGGCCATCGGCAAGATCGGCGGACTGCCGAGCAAGCCCGCTTTCATGATTCACACCGGCGACATCACCCATCTCTCCAAGCCGAACGAGTTCGACGACGCGGATCAACTGATCGGCGCCGCCCGGCTCGACGTGCATTACGTGCCCGGAGAACACGATGTCATCGACGAGAACAACGGCGCGGCCTATCTCGCCCGCTACGGCAAGCTTTCGCAGGGCAAGGGATGGTATTCCTTCGACCACGGCGGCGCGCATTTCGTTGGTCTCGTCAATGTTTACGACCTGAAGGCCGGCGGCATGGGCAATCTCGGCGCCGAACAACTGGCGTGGCTGGCCGGCGACCTTAAGCCCAAGAGCGCGTCGACGCCGATCGTCGTCTTCGCGCATATTCCTCTCTGGACCGTCGCGCCGGAATGGGGGTGGGGCACGCAGGACAGCGCCGAGGCGCTAAAGCTTCTCGCGCGGTTTGGCTCGGTGACGGTGCTCAACGGCCATATTCATCAGATCGCGCAGAAGGTGGAAGGCAATATGACCTTCCACACGGCGCGTTCGACCGCCTTTCCCCAGCCGGTGCCGGGCTCCGCTCCCGCGCCGGGACCGCAACTCGTTCCAGCCGACCAGTTGCGCGGTTTCCTCGGCCTCTCCAGCGTCAGGCTCGCGCATGGCAAGCAGCCGCTCGCCATCGTCGATTCCACTCTGTCCGGTTGAAGGAGCGCGAACGAATGAAAAAAATTGTCCTGCTCGCCGCGGCCTGCGCCTTCGCGCTCGCGCCGCGCCTCTCTCTCGCCGCCGGCGAGGTCACCGTCGGCATCGACAACTTCGCCTTCACGCCGGCCGAAATCACCGTGAAGGCGGGCACGAAAGTGATGTTCGTCAATCACGACGACATTCCCCACAAAGTCATCGCCCAAGCGATCAAGCTCCATTCGAAGGCGCTGGACACCGGCGACAGCTTTTCCTTTGTCTTCGACAAGCCGGGCGATGTCGTCTATTTCTGCGGCCTGCATCCGATGATGAAGGGCAAGATCACGGTCACGCCCTGACGGCCAGGCGGCGGATCGTGACAAGCGAAACAGCGCGGCGGAACTTCGCGGAACATGTTCTGCCGCACCTCGACGACGCCTATTCCCTTGCGCGCTGGCTCTGCGGCGATGCGACGGACGCCGAGGACGTCGTGCAGGACGCCTGCCTCCGGGCGCTGAAGGCGTTGGAAGGCGGCGTCCCGGTGGAGCGGCCCCGCGCCTGGCTGCTGGCGATCGTCCGCAACGCCGCTTATTCCTGGCTCGGCAAAAACCGGCCCCGCGCGATCGTCCTCGCTGGCGGGGCCGAGGAGGCGGAGGCGCACGCGGACGCCCTGGAGACGGGCGGCTCGCCCTCTCCCGAGGCCGCGCTGATCGAGACGGCGGATCGGGCCATGGTCGCGGCGGCGATAGACGATTTGCCGCTGACCTTCAGGGAGACATTGGTCATGCGCGAGATAAACGGCCTCTCCTATCGCGACATTTCGGAGGCGACCGGCGCGCCCATCGGCACCGTCATGTCCCGGCTCGCCCGCGCCCGCGCGCTGCTCGCCCAAAAGCTCGGAACGGCGCCATGACCAGACCCGGTTTCGAGGATCGCTCGCTCCTGCTGCACGCCGCGCTCGACGGCGAACTCGACGCCGCCGGCGTGATCGAGATGGAGCGGCTTCTGGCCGCCGATCCGCAACTGGCGGCGGAATACGCGCGCCTAAAGGCGCTACGCGAGGCGATCCGCGCCAAGGCGCCGCGCGAGAGGGCGCCAGACTCCTTGCGCCTGCGCATGATGGAACTCGCCGAAACAAAGCAAGCGCCGCGACGCGAGGCGAAGACGGCGCGTTGGCGCGATCCGCCGTCCTGGCGAAGCTTCGCCGCCGCGATGGCCGCGACCGTCGTCGCGACGCTCGGGCTGCAACATCTCATCGCCTCCAGCAACGCGCCCGACGCGGCTCTGCAAGCGATCGTATCGGCGCATATGCGCTCTCAGATTTCTGGCCAGCCCGTCGACGTGGTCTCCACCGACCGCCATACGGTCAAACCCTGGCTCGCGGGCAAGCTCCCGGTCGCGGCCGAAGTCGTCGATCTCGCGGAAGCCGGCTTTCCCTTGGCGGGCGGTCGCATCGACATCGTGGCGGGAGCGGGCGTCCCAACGCTCGTCTACAAGCGGCGCGACCATCTTATTTCCGTGACCGAACTACGCGCCGAGGGCGACGAGGCGGCGATCCCGCGCCATCTCGCGGTGGAGGGTTATCCGGTCGTCCGCTGGTCCGATGGCGAACGCGCCTACGTCGCTGTCTCGGATCTCTCGCCGACCGAGCTCGACGCATTTGTCGCGGCGTTCCGGCGGGCGGCGGCGAAGGAACGAGGGGGCGGGGGAGGGAGCGGGGCGGGGAAGTGAAGAGGTGCGGGCGTCTCCTCGGTTCAAATCGTCGCCGACCGCCTCCGCCACGAACAAGGGCTTCGAGGCGATGCGAATGATCCGCAAGGGGCGATGCCTCACGCCTGAAACGGGGACGACGGGAGAAGCGCGTTTCGTCAACCGCCTCTTATTGAAGCGCCGGGCGCATCGGGGCAAATTGCGCTCACAACATCGTTGATGCAACAGAGTCCTTATGTGGCCTTCCTCAATCATGCGGTCACAAAGTAACGTAGGCAAGTAGAATAGCAAGCTTATTTTAAAGTTGGCTTTCGAAGCGCGGCTTATACGGTAATCAGCTTGTTTATTGAGTGGTTAGTAATCAATAATTTCTTCAATTTGATCAAAATGCTTTCTTGGCGAGATTATGCACTTGACAAACTGGACTAAAATATGAGCCAGAAGGCGCGGCAGGCCGGCGATCCTACTGACATGGTGCTTGCGGAGGCGAGGATCATTTATGATAAGATTTCTCTAGGCGATGAACATCATGGAATCCCGTATTCTGACTTGATGAGGCTATGTCTGATGGTTTGGGAGCGGCTGACCTGGTAATTGAGGCTGCGCGATCTTTGGCGATCGCCAGACTGCGAAGAGAACGTCGTTAGCCTCATCTCTTAGCGTTGAAAGATGAATTTCGTTTCCGAAATGCAGTATATTATCCTCATATGAAATATATGCCCGACAAAATCCGACGTTCATGCCGCGATTCACAGGTAAAAACTCATCTCGTTTTGCAATGGCGCAATCTATAAACCATCCGGTATTTTCAACAGCCATGTGTTTTATTATATACTCGTCTATATGCGCGAGGCTATTGCGCACCTTGCGGTCGCGCAAAACATTCAGCTTTAGATGAGCGCATCTATCAGCTATATACTTGACTCTCTCTCTGCGCATGTTATAAGTCGTAAGTTTTTCTTTGCCCCTCTCGCTATCGTCAAATAATACCGTGGATGCTATCCCCTGATGCATACAAATATTTGTAATAATAGATGGAATATCTGGATGTGTGTGAACATTAGTTAACCGTGGCATTGACGCTACAAGCTCATGAAGACGGTCTATATTGGCTATCATGGACTGCAGCGCACATCTGCCGTGGCTCAAAATGACATTTTGAGTTAGTCCTATGGACCTATCAAAGACTATCAACCGGGGCGACCAAATCGCCGAAGGCTCTGCCATGGGAAGCCACCATACCGTCATAGCTGGTGATCCGCCGCTGTCCGAAGAAGAAATCAGACAGCGTATGGAAGCGGGAATACGCCGCGCTCTGAGCACGCCCCCCCACGCCGACAAAGGAACTTGTCGGCAAGACGGAGCGAGCTAAGGCGCAGCGAAAGACTAAGACGATTCGAGGGTGATGTCACAAAGCCTTTTAGCTTCAGCCGCACCATGTGTGTATTAATTGACATTTCGGCGATGGAAGTCATACCATTACATATCAAATGGTTAGCTTGCGCAAATGTTATGTGCGGAATTCCCAGTGAGCTCCGCCTTCAGCGCCAAGCGGTCGAAATTTACCCCACATCTCGAATGCGCTTGCGGAACGCAGCGCGAACAATTATGCTCGCGTTCATGATTTGTTTATGAGCGGCGGCCACAATCGCCCTCAGGCGGTTGGAGCCCTATTCGCCCAGGCTCCCGGGAGATTTTTGGCGATGCTGACGAAAAAACAAAGCGATCTCTTGCGCTTCATTCATGAGCGGCTGAAGGAGACCGGCGTGCCGCCCTCCTTCGACGAGATGAAGGACGCGCTCGATTTGCGCTCGAAGTCCGGGATTCACCGGCTGATTCTGGCGCTCGAGGAGCGCGGTTTCATCCGCCGCCTGCCCAATCGGGCCCGCGCGCTCGAAGTGCTGCGCCTGCCCGAATCCTCGACCCCGCCCAGCGCCAACCGCGCCCGCAAATTCTCGCCCAGCGTCATCGAGGGCAATCTCGGCCGCGTCCGCCCGTTGCACGAACGCCAGGAAGAACTGGAGGATCAGCAGGTCGCGATCCCCGTGATGGGGCGCATCGCCGCCGGCACGCCGATCTCGGCGATCCAGTCGCGCAGCCATACCATCAGCCTGCCGCCCGACCTCTTGTCCAACGGCGAACATTTCGCGCTCGAAGTGCGCGGCGATTCGATGATCGAGGCCGGCATTCTCGACGGCGACACCGTGGTGATCAAGAAGCAGGATCAGGCCGAGACCGGCGATATCGTCGTCGC
>DATBRF010000037.1:0-34894 GCA_036560425.1 Methylocystis sp.
GGATTCGGCTCAGGCTAACCACTACCGCAATCTGGCGACGCGGATCCACGCCAACCAGGGCAAGGGCATTATTCCGACGCCGATCACGATGGACGAGCTCGAAGACATGCTGATGGAGCACGGCATCATGAAGGCGGTCGACGAGAGCCAGATCGGCAAGACCGCTACAGAACTTTCGGCAATCGCGTAAGGCCTCAATGAAAGAGCGTCGACCTCCCCGCTTGCGGGAGGCCGAGCCGAAATTCCGAAACATCAAGGAGCCATCACATGAGTCTTTCGCCAACACTGAGTGTCGCGGAGATCAAGACCCGCAATAAAGAGCTCATCGAGGAAGTTCTGAAGGTTTATCCCGAGAAGACCGCCAAGCGCCGCGCCAAGCACCTCAACGTGCATCAGGAAGGCAAGCCGGATTGCGGCGTGAAGTCAAACATCAAATCGATTCCCGGCGTGATGACCATTCGCGGCTGCGCTTATGCCGGCTCAAAGGGCGTCGTTTGGGGCCCGATCAAGGACATGATTCACATCAGCCACGGCCCGGTCGGGTGCGGCCAATATTCCTGGGCGGCGCGCCGCAACTATTACATCGGCACGACCGGCATCGACACTTTCGTCACGATGCAGTTCACCTCCGATTTCCAGGAAAAGGACATCGTCTTCGGCGGCGACAAGAAGCTCGCGAAGATCATGGACGAGATCCAGGAACTTTTCCCGCTAAACAATGGCATCACTGTTCAGTCGGAATGCCCAATCGGCCTGATCGGCGACGATATCGAAGCGGTGTCAAAGGCTAAGTCGAAGGAATATGAAGGCAAGACCATCGTCCCGGTGCGTTGCGAGGGCTTCCGCGGCGTCTCTCAATCGCTCGGCCATCACATCGCCAACGACGCGATCCGCGACTGGGTGTTCGACAAGGTCACGCCAGACTCCACGCCGCGTTTCGAGCCGACGCCCTACGACGTCGCCATCATCGGCGACTACAACATCGGCGGCGACGCCTGGTCGTCGCGCATCCTGCTTGAAGAGATGGGCCTGCGCGTGATCGCGCAATGGTCGGGAGATGGCAGCCTGGCCGAACTTGAAGCGACGCCGAAGGCGAAGTTGAACGTTCTGCATTGCTATCGTTCGATGAACTACATTTCGCGTCACATGGAGGAAAAGTATGGTATTCCATGGTGCGAATATAATTTCTTCGGGCCGAGCAAGATTGCCGAGTCGCTGCGCAAGATCGCCAGCTATTTCGACGACAAGATCAAAGAAGGCGCCGAGCGGGCCATCGAGAAGTATCAACCTTTAATGGACGCGGTGATCGCCAAATACCGTCCGCGTCTCGAAGGCAAGACTGTCATGCTGTTCGTCGGCGGGCTGCGCCCGCGCCATGTGATCGGCGCTTACGAAGACCTCGGCATGGAAGTCGTGGGTACGGGCTACGAATTTGGCCATAACGACGACTATCAGCGCACCGCCCAGCATTATGTGAAGGACGGCACGCTGATCTACGACGACGTGACCGGTTACGAATTCGAGAAATTCGTCGAGAAAATTCAGCCAGATCTCGTCGGCTCCGGCATCAAAGAAAAATACGTCTTCCAAAAGATGGGCGTGCCTTTCCGCCAGATGCACAGCTGGGATTATTCGGGTCCCTACCATGGCTATGACGGCTTCGCGATCTTCGCGCGTGACATGGACATGGCGATCAACTCGCCAGTCTGGAAAAAGACCAAGGCGCCTTGGAAGACCGAGGCACAGCCGCTGCTCCAAGCCGCGGAATAAAAAACCTACGCCCGGCGCGTCGCTGACGCATGCGCCGGCCCTCCCCTAACGCATGACGCGAAGGTTCAATCATGCCGCAGAGCGCAGAACACGTCCTAGACCATTTCGACCTCTTCAGAGGCCCCGAGTACCAACAGATGCTGGCGAACAAGAAGAAGATGTTCGAAAACCCGCGCGATCCCGCTGAGGTGGAACGCATCCGGGAATGGGCCAAGACCCCCGAATATCGCGAAAAGAACTTCGCCCGCGAGGCGTTGACGGTTAACCCGGCCAAGGCCTGCCAGCCGCTCGGCGCAGTCTTCGCCGCCGTCGGTTTTGAGCAAACGATTCCTTTCGTGCACGGGTCGCAGGGCTGCGTCGCTTATTACCGCAGCCATCTGTCGAGACACTTCAAGGAGCCTAGCTCCTGCGTGTCTTCGTCGATGACGGAAGACGCGGCGGTGTTCGGCGGCCTCAACAACATGATCGACGGCCTGGCCAACACCTATAATATGTACAAGCCGAAGATGATCGCCGTCTCAACCACCTGCATGGCGGAGGTTATCGGCGACGATCTGAACGCCTTCATCAAGACCTCGAAGGAGAAAGGGTCGGTTCCGGTTGAATACGACGTTCCCTTTGCCCACACCCCTGCCTTTGTTGGCAGCCATGTCACGGGTTACGACAATGCGTTGAAGGGCATCATCGAGCATTTCTGGGACGGCAAGGCCGGCACTGCGCCCAAGCTCGAGCGTGTGGCGAATGAGAAGGTCAATTTCATCGGCGGATTCGATGGTTACACGGTCGGCAATATGCGCGAAATCAAGCGTATTTTCGGGCTGATGCGCGTCGACTATACGATCCTAGCCGACAACAGCGAAGTCTTCGACACGCCGACCGACGGCGAGTTCCGCATGTACGACGGCGGCACGACGCTGGAAGAGGCCGCGAATGCGATCAACGCCAAGGCGACGATTTCGATGCAGGAATATTGCACCGAGAAGACGCTGCCGCTGATCGCCGCGCACGGCCAGGAAGTAGTCGCCTTCAACCATCCGGTTGGCGTCTCCGCGACGGACAACTTCCTTATGGCGTTGTCCCGCATCACCGGTAAGCCTATTCCTGAGGAATTGGCGCGCGAGCGCGGTCGACTCGTTGATGCGATGGCCGATTCGGCTGCGCATATCCACGGCAAGAAATTCGCGATATACGGCGATCCGGATCTGTGCCTGGGTCTCGCCGGCTTCCTGCTTGAGCTCGGCGCCGAGCCGACGCATATTCTCGCCACAAACGGCGGCAAGGCGTGGGCGGACAAGGTGCAGACGCTGCTCGACTCCTCGCCCTTCGGCAAAAATTGCCACGTCTATCCGGGCAAGGATCTCTGGCACATGCGCTCGCTGCTGTTCACCGAGCCGGTGGATTTCCTGATCGGCAACACCTATGGGAAATATCTTGAACGCGACACCGGCACGCCGCTGATCCGCATCGGCTTCCCGATCTTCGACCGCCATCACCACCACCGCTATCCAGTGTGGGGCTATCAGGGTGGATTGAACGTTCTGGTGTGGATCCTCGATCGGATTTTTGAATCGATCGACGCAGCCACAAACGTGCCGGCGAAGAGTGATTATAGCTTTGATATCATCCGCTAAGCCGATTCCGCTCCCGCCCTTTTCGCGGGAGCGGACCACATCTTGCTTGCAATAAGAAGTCGCCGAGCGAGGGAGAAGAGGCATGAGTGCGCTTTCAGCCACGATCCAGGACGTCTTCAACGAACCGGGTTGCGGCAAGAATGCGAACAAATCCGAAGCCGAACGCAAGAAGGGCTGCACCAAACAGTTGCAGCCGGGCGGCGCGGCCGGCGGTTGCGCCTTTGACGGCGCCAAGATCGCGCTGCAACCTTTGACCGACGTCGCGCATCTCGTGCATGGTCCCATAGCCTGCGAAGGAAATTCCTGGGACAATCGCGGCGCGAAGTCGTCGGGCTCCACTCTGTGGCGCACCGGCTTCACCACCGACATAAACGAAACGGATGTGGTCTTCGGCGGCGAGAAACGGCTATTCAAGTCAATCCGCGAGATTATCGAGAAGTACGATCCGCAGGCGGTATTCGTCTATCAGACCTGCGTGCCCGCGATGATCGGCGACGACATCGACGCCGTGTGCAAAGCGGCGCGAGAAAAATTCGGCAAGCCAGTCATTCCGATCAACTCTCCGGGCTTTGTCGGTCCGAAGAATCTCGGCAACAAACTGGCCGGCGAGGCGCTGTTGCAGCATGTGATCGGTACCGAGGAGCCGGAATATACGACGCCTTACGACCTCAACATTATCGGGGAATATAATCTTTCCGGCGAGTTGTGGCAGGTGAAGCCGCTGCTCGACGAGCTTGGCATTCGCATCATGGCCTGCATCTCGGGCGACGGCAAATATAAGGAAGTCGCCTCCTCGCATCGCGCCAAGGCCGCGATGATGGTGTGCTCCAAGGCGATGATCAATATCGCTCGGAAAATGGAGGAGCGCTATGGCATCCCCTTCTTCGAAGGATCATTCTACGGCATAGAGGACAGCAGCGACTCGCTGCGCGAGATCGCGCGGATGCTGATCGAACGCGGCGCGCCTGCCGAATTGATGGACAGAACGGAGGCGTTGATCGCGCGGGAGGAAACCAAGGCCTGGTCGGCGATCGCGAAATACAAGCCGCGCTTCAAGGGCAAGAAGGTGCTGCTGATCACTGGCGGCGTCAAATCCTGGTCGGTCGTCGCGGCCTTGCAGGAGGCGGGACTCGAGCTCGTCGGCACTTCGGTGAAGAAATCCACCAAAGAGGACAAGGAGCGCATCAAGGAGTTGATGGGCCAGGACGCCCATATGATCGAGGACATGACCCCGCGCGAAATTTACAAGATGCTGAAGGACGCGCGCGCCGACATCATGCTCTCGGGCGGCCGCTCGCAATTCATTGCCTTGAAGGCCTCGATGCCCTGGCTTGACATCAACCAGGAGCGGCATCACGCCTATATGGGTTATGTCGGCATGGTTAAGCTCGTCGAGGAGATTGACAAGGCGCTTTACAATCCCGTCTGGGCGCAGGTGCGTAAGCCAGCGCCTTGGGAAAAATCGGGCGACAATTGGCAAACTCGCGCGATGGCGCAGGCGGAAGCGGAGGCGGCGGGGCTGGCCGCCGATCCGGTAAAGGCCGAACAGGTTCGCCGGGCCAAAAAGATCTGCAATTGCAAGAGCGTCGAGCTCGGCGTGATCGAGGATGCGATCGTCGCGAACAACCTCACGACGGTCGAAGGCGTGCGCGAAGCGACCAACGCCTCGGGCGGCTGCGGCGCCTGCGCAGTGCGCATTGAGGGAGTCCTTGCAGAATTAGCTTCGGCGTCTCACGCGATCGCGGCGGAGTAGGGCAATGGCGACCGTCACCGTTAGTAAGAAGGCCTGCGCGGTCAATCCGCTGAAGATGAGCCAGCCGATCGGCGGCGCGCTCGCCTTCATGGGGCTAAGGGGGGCCATGCCGCTGCTGCATGGCTCGCAGGGCTGCACGTCTTTCGGCCTGGTTCTGTTAACTCGCCATTTCAAAGAAGCTATTCCAATGCAGACAACCGCGATGGGTGAAGTCGCGACGGTGCTCGGCGGCTATGAAAACGTCGAGCAAGCGGTGCTTAACATATATAACCGCGCTAAGCCGGAGATCATTGGCATTTGCTCGACGGGGGTTACCGAAACCAAAGGCGACGATGTGGAGGGCTACATCAAGCTCATGCGCGAGAAGCACGCTGCTGTGGCGAACCTACCGATCGTCTATGTGTCGACGCCAGATTTTAAGGACGCCTTTCAGGACGGCTGGGAAAAGACCGTGGCGCGCATCGTCGAAACGATGGTCGATGCGCCAAAGAGCGCCGCGCGGCGCGATCCCACCAAAGTAAACGTGCTGCCAGGCTGCCATCTGACGCCAGGCGATTTGGACGAGTTGCGAACGATCATTGAGGATTTCGGCTTGGAGCCGACGTTTCTGCCTGATCTCGCGGGGTCGCTCGACGGCCACATACCAGAGGATTTCACGCCGACGACGATCGGGGGAGTTGGCGTCGAAGAAATTTCGATGATGGGTCAGGCCGGTTGGACGATCGCAATCGGGGCGCAAATGCGTCGCGCCGCCGAGGCCATGCAACAGAAGACCGGCGTGCCATTTATGCTGTTCGAGAGGCTGTGCGGGCTCGAGGCTAATGATGCGTTGATGGCGTTCCTGGCTGAAATCAGCGGCCGGCCCGCCCCAATGAAATATCGCCGCCAGCGGGGCCAGCTCGTCGACGCGATGCTGGACGGTCATTTCCACATCGGCGGGTGCAAGCTTGCTGTCGGCGCCGAGCCGGACCTGCTCAATGAGGTCGGCGGCCTGCTGACCGAAATGGGCGCGCAGCTCTTGGTCGCCGTGACGACCACGCAATCTTCGGTGCTCGAACGACTGCCGACCGAAGAGGTGCTGATCGGAGATCTTGAAGATCTCGAGAATCTGGCGAGGGCCAAGGATTGCGATCTGATGATCACCCATTCGCACGGAAGGCAAGCGGCCTCTCGCTTGAAGATACCTTTCTTTCGCATGGGCATTCCAATGTTCGACCGCCTCGGCGGCGCGCATCAACTTATGGTCGGCTATCGCGGCGCCCGCGAGCTGATCTTCGACATCAGCAATCTGTTGATGGCCGATCACGAAGAAAACCACGAACCGACACCCGACACCTGGCTAGAGGGCGTCAGCTCGTCCCACCCCACAGCCGCGCACTAGCGGCAAAACGGAGGCGCCATGAAAGTCGCATTCGCAACTCAGGATCTGAAACGCGTCGACGCGCATTTCGGGTGGGCCAGGAACATCGCGATCTATGAGATTGACCCCGAGGGTCACCAATTCATCGAGGCGATCCAATTCGACGGCGATCTCAAGGAAGATGGTAATGAAGACAAGCTCACGCCGAAGATCGACGCGATCAAGGATTGCGCCATTCTTTACGTCGCCGCGATCGGCGGGTCGGGTGCGGCGCGCGTCGTCGCCAGCAACATCCATCCAATGAAGGTCAATCAGCCGGAAGCGATCTCAGATCTCCTCGACAAGCTCCAGGAAGTGCTGAGAGGCGTGCCGCCTCCGTGGCTGCGCAAGGCCCTGACCAAGGGAAAAGAGCGTGTGCTCGATTTTGAAGAGTGAGGAATATTCATGTCTGAACCTACCGCCGTGGTGGAGAAAGCTTCGGTCGCCGAGCTTCCCTTCATGAAGGAGCTCATCAAGATCTGGCGCGCCCAGGACACGCATGGGACGTGGGAGACGAAGTCGGACCTCGATCTTTTGGCTCCCTATGTCCTCGACAAAGAGGCGCGCCGCGCGCTGCCGATCATCGGCGATCCCGATCCCGAGACGATTTGGCGCATGGAGCTCTTCTTCAACGCCGTCGCGCTCTCCATCGAACGCGCCACCGGGGTCATGATCTCGCCGATGCTGAAGATGAGCCATGAAGGTTTCGGCCGAATCGTGCTGATCGGCGGACGCTTGATTGTCGTTAACAAGCAGCTACGCGATGCACATCGATTCGGCTTCGATAGTTTCGAGAAGCTCGCAGCGGAAGGCGACAAATATGTTCAGTCTGGCGTCTCGATGATCGAAAAATTCCCCGATGTTGCTAGATACTGAGGCGAGCAATGAGCGAGATCGACGATTTGAAGACGGAAATCAAGAAGCTCTCGGCCAAGGCCATGCAAGCAAAAATGGACCTGCACGACCTCTCGGAAGAGTTGCCGATCAATTGGACGAACATCCCAGCGGTTGCGCAAAAGGCGCACGAAGCTTTTGCCGAGCTGGAGAAGAAGCGTGCGACGCTGAAATCCCTCGAAGCCGTTTAACTGAAAAGGAAAGCCTGCGGCCATGTCTCAAGCGACGCGCGACGGGCGCGACTGGCGTCCCGAATACCTTGTTGCAATCGATTCCCAGAAATGCATCGGATGCGGACGCTGCTTCAAGGTGTGCGGTCGCGACGTCATGACGTTGAAAGGCCTAAACGAGGATGGCGAGCTCGTTGCCCTCGATGACGACGAGGACGATGAAGTTGAAAAGAAGATCATGGTCATGAATGATGTCGGCGCCTGCATCGGCTGCGGGGCGTGCGCACGCGTCTGCCCAACCAATTGCCAGACGCACGACGCGACGGTGGAATTGGTCTGAGTTGCAAAGCGGTGCGTGTCGAAGCGCGCCGCAATTTTCCATCTGACGACCCGGCCGGGCGCATGTAGGCTTATCAGGGCGAGGAGTGGTGTAGGTGGGGCAATCCAATCCACCGCTCAAATACGACGTCCGTTGACCAGAAGTATGCAGCCCTTGTCTATATTACACTATTTCCCTTTTATGTCCTCACTCATATTAATAGCTGAATAGTTGGCGCGCCTCACAGCGTGACATGGGGACATTCATCGAGTCCGAGCGTTTTTTTCTAGCGTCCAACATCCTTCCCAAAAATGTCATTCGATACCTTGCTCGCGCGCCTTCCACATGGCGGCGATACGAAAACGCTCGGCGATTGCGATCGGATTAGCCAGCATCATCGCCTCAGCTTCCTTGAGCGCCTTCTTGACGATCTCAGTCTCTTCCGCATTCAGCGCAACGCGGCCGGCGACATGGGTGGCGTCCGGCATGATCGACCAGATTTTTCGCTTCGCGGGGTGCATCTTCACCTCGGTGAGATCGACAGCTTCGAGAACGCCGTCGAGATAGAGCGCAAAGCCTTTCACTTCGAGTTTTCGTCCGTCCTCAGTGATCTTTACGAGAGTCGTCATCATCACTCTTCCTGTTGCGCGAGCCAACCGTAGCCCCCCTGATCCCAGAGTTGGGCGAGCAGCTGATCAGCATTCCAATCGGGGAACTGGGTCTTCAGTTCATCGTAGTCCTGGAGAAACCGCGTGGCGTCGTTGTCACGCAGTTCTGCGATCATGCCCTCGGTTTTGTTGTGGAGGGTGAAGTGCGTGCGATCCCCGTAGTGAAGAGAGCATATTCTTCCCCTGTTTCGAGCTGATGGTCGCTGAGATCGCTCACGCGCTACACTCCTTCTTCTACGCTGCGGCCGCTGCCGCTTCTTCGGCGCGTTCCCATTCCGCCCATGATCCGTCGTAGACGGGGACATCGGCTCGACCCAGCAGATAAAGCGCTAGCGCATCCATGCAAGAGGTCACGCCCGAAGCGCAGGTGGTCACGATCGGCTTGGCGAGGTCGACGCCAGCGGCTTCGAAACGCGCGCGCAACGCCGCGGCGTCGAGGAACACGCCGCTCTGCGGATCGACCAAATCAGCCCAGGGCACGTTCACAGCGCCCGGAATATGGCCCAGCTTCTTGAACCGGAAGACGTCGGCTTGCGAGCCGTCGAATTTACCCGGCCCGCGGGCATCGACGATCTGTTCGCCGCCCTTCGTGACATTGCTCTTCATTTGATCGAAGCCTCGGACAAGTTCTGGCCTGAACTTCGGCGTGAAGGTATTGGGTTGCGGACGCACCGGCGACATTTCGGTCGGGTGCTTGGCGCCGACCCAGTGGTTGAAGCCGCCGTCGAGCATTGCGACATTCTCATGACCGAAGACGCGGAACATCCACCATACGCGCGCCGCCGCCGAAGCGCCGAAGAGCCGGTCGTAGACGACCACGCGATCGCCGTCTCCGACACCGAGCAGCCCGACTTTTTTGGCAAAGTCTGCATCATTCGGCAGCATGTGCGGCAGATCGGATTTCGGATCCGCTATGTGGTCGACGTCGAAATGCACGGAGCCCGGCAAATGACGACCGCGATATTGATTGCGGCCGTCGAGATTGGTGCTCGGATGGTGCCAGGTGCAGTCGAGAATGCGAATGTCGCCGTCGCTTAGATGCTCGGCAAGCCATGCCACGCTGACGAGCGCCCCAGTCAGGGTTTCAGCCATCGGTCGGACCTCTTTGTCTGCAAGATCACAAACGTCGCGCGTCGGCTCGCGTCACGGGGCGACGGGAAGCGGATAGCCGGAGCGCGGACGCGTGCCGTAATAATCGGGCCGCTCCGGCCAATCGCCCTGCTTGATCGTGAATTTGACCACTTTCACCGGGGCGCCCGGCGAGCAGGAGACTTCGGCGAATTTGATTTCGCGATCGCCGCTGCCGGCGGAAAAATCTGCGACGACCGTGCCGTCAGCCTTGCGCGCGCGCGCGAAACCGGGCGTGCCGGTCGTGCTCGCTGGGGTGGGATTGGCGGCGAAGCAGGGAGCCTCGGCGCCTTCGCTAGAAGGACCAAACGCCGGCGAGGCGAAGGTGAAAGTCGCGAGCACGCCGCTGCGGTCGACCGCTATGTCCGCGGTCGCCGGGCGCGCGACGGAGTAAACGGTCAACGTGCCGCCACTTAGCAATTCCTTCAATTCGTCCGGCGAGCAATCTGCGAATTCACTGGCTAGATTCATCTTCGACTCCTTAGCTGTGCAACTCTAGCCTGAAGTTCAATTTTCGTGCCATGACGCGGATTGTTTTGCGGAAACATCGCGTATCGGGAAGATCTTGCACATTAATTGCTACCCGCAACTTCGAACGGGAAGCGGACTACGCAGCATGTTGGACGTGGCAATCATCGGCGGCGGTCTATGCGGTTTGGCGCTCGCGCGAAAGCTCCGTCAGCGCGGTCGAGAGGTGGCGATCTTCGAGGCGCGCGACCGCCTCGGCGGGCGCATTTTGACGATGGCGCGCGGGGACGGGGGCGGCTTGGACCTCGGTCCGACCTGGTTTTGGCCGAAAATGCAGCCGTTGATCGCGCAACTCGTCAGAGAACTCGCGTTGTCGGACTTCGCGCAGCATGACGAAGGCGCCGTGCTGCATTTGCGCGAGGCCGAAAAAAGCGCCGAACGCATCGAAGGCAAGCGCTTCTATGACGGCGCGTGGCGTCTGCACGGCGGGATGGCGATCTTGGTGAAGGCTTTGGCCAGCGCATTGCCCGCGGACGCCGTGCATCTCGGTCACGAGCTGGCGGGCCTGCGCGATTGTGGCGATCATGTGGCGCTCGCTTTCAAGACCGGCGAAGAACCCATGGAGATTACGGCGCGCCACGTCGTTCTGGCGCTGCCGCCGCGCTTGCTGCGCGAAACCGTTAGATTCACGCCGCCTTTGGACGAAGCGATGGATCAAGCCATGCTCGGCGCCGAGACGTGGATGGCGGCGCAGGCGAAGGTCGCGTTGGAATATCGTGAGGCCTTTTGGCGCGAGCAAAGTCTCTCCGGTTCCGCGTTCGTCACCCATGAGCAAGCCGTGATCGGCGAAATCTTCGACGCCTGTGATATGACGGCGGGCCTTCACGCGCTCGGGGGCTTTCTCGCCCTGGATGCCGACTTGCGCGAGGCCTTCGGGGCGGGCCTGCCGATGTTGCTTGAGAGTCAAATCTGCAATGTGTTCGGGCGCAGTGTCTCACCCGTGCATATTGACTATCAGGACTGGGCGAAGGAGCGACTAACGTGCAGCGCGGCGGATCGGACGCAGCACAGCGGCGACGGTTCGGGCGACGTGGCGAATCCATTATTGCGTCAAGCGCTGTGGGATAAAAAGCTATATCTTGGCGGATCCGAGACCGCAGCGCGCAACGCCGGTTATCTGGAGGGCGCTTTGGACGCCGCGCGACGCATCGAGCGCGTCTTGGCGTTGCTCGAGGCGAAGAAGGCTACCTCCGGCGACGCCCTCTTCGATAATTTGTCGGTGAATGAGGCGAGTCTGGCGCGTTTCTCCACTTGGGTGGACGCCCGCTGCGACGAGGTGTTCGAAAATTATCGGCGGCGCCTCAACCGCGCCCTCGCGTCGCAGGAGCGCGACAATCTCACGCAGGTTGCCGTGCTTGGGGCGATGGAGGAAGTGTTCCAACAGGCGTTGCGCCTGTTGGCGACGCTCCCCTTCGAGATGGACGACGTCGAGATCGAACGCGGCCGCGCCGCGCTGACGCCGCGCATCCAAAAACCCTTTGGCGACTTACTGCAGTCGATCATGGACGAGGTGGCCGCCTTCAACCAGACTTCCTGCGCCCTTTCCAACTTCCCGGGCGAACATAAATTGTCGCCGGACCACATTCGGGTGATCATGCAGGACATTGCCGCGGCCTGGCGGGAATTTTCGCTCGCGGCGAACGGACTGCTGCTGGCGAAGCGGCGCGAGGAGCCGAGGCGGGAGACGACGGGATGAGCGAGCAGGGAACGACGATCAAGCAGGATGATGCGGCGCCGGAAGTCATCGTCTATGCTATTTGCGCGATGAGCGACATTCCCAGCCAAAAGGCGCGGGGCTTCAATCTCGTGCGACTCGACAACGGCGAAGAGAGGCCGTTCCCACTTGTCGTCGTGCGCTGGGGCAAGCAGGTGTTCGGCTATGTGAACAAATGTCCACATGACGGCGTCAATCTCGATTGGGAGCGCAACACCTTCCTCGAACCCAATTACGGCCTGCGCTTGATGTGTGGCAAGCACGGATCCCTCTTCGAACTCGGCACTGGCATGTGCGTCGAGGGCCCATGCAAGGGGCGCGGGCTGATTCCCGTCGATCTCGCAGTGGTCGACAACGACATTTGCGTCGTCGGCGTTACCTTGGCGGAGGATGTCAACGAAGATGCCGAGGAAGGCGAATGCGCCGGCGAATGAAGCGGACGTGATCCGCCTCCTCTTCCCAAGGGAAAGCTAGGCCGAAGGCGCTACCTCAGGTAGGGTAAGACCCAGCTCTTCCCGAGAGCAATGGACAGGAGTTCGAGGCGGTCGTCGCCGGCATGATCGACCGCCCTCGGGGCCCACGGCGCGACCGCTTCAAACCGGGCGGTTTTCGTTGCGGTTCTTGACCGGCTCCATGCGATCGACGCCCTGCTGATAGGCGATGACCTCGTAAGCATCGTTCAAGTTCAGCGCTGCGTTGAGCAGCACGTCGAGCTTGCCGCCGGTGTCGAGCTTCTTGATGTCGTTCTTGTCGACCATGGCGAGATCCATCATCTCCTTCCACACAGTCGACTCATCGCAGGGCAATATATTGTAAGTGATATCGCCGAGTTTGACACGGAATTTCGAGAGAAGGTCTATATTGTTGCAGAACATGAAGTAAGCGCCCGTCGGCGAGAGGAGGCCGCCGACCACTTCATGCGCCGTTTCAAGATAGGCGAAATTATGCAGGTAGCCGGCGAGGATTGGGATCGTCGCTTCGCCTTCCTTTGCGAAGGTCAGCACCTGCTCGATGCAATAATCCGGCGGTCGCTTCTCGTCGGCCACCTGCGCCTGGAATTTGAGCGCGATGTCGCCCCGAAATCCGAAACGCCCCGGCTGGGCGGTTGGCCCCTTAAGCACTGCGTTGAGCAGGCGGCCCTCCCGATCCAGTCGAGCAAGGGCAGTCTTCTCAATTTGCGTCATCGGCAGTTCTCCGCTTTGCAATCCGTTCGCCGCATCCACGCGGGGGATCCTTCGTCACGCTATGCGTTATGCAAAAACTTCGCCGGAGTTTCGAAGCTTCGATCGAGCGACGGCTACGACGAGGAAGCGACAGGGCGCGGATGGCAATGTACGAAACAAGACAAAACGTCGACGAAATTCCGCGATTTCCAGGCTGTTCAACGCGCAATTGTCGCGGCACATGAATTGCTTTGGGAGACGTGGCCGCATTTCGACACTGGAAGAGCGACATGATCAACCTTACAGACAGCGCCCTAAACGCAGTGCAGGCAGCTATTTCCGGCGCCGCCGATCCTATCGACGGTCTGAGGATCATTGTGGAGGCCGGCGGCTGCGCGGGATATCAGTACAAGATGGGCCTTGTTCGCGAAGCCAATCCTGACGACACGGTGATTGAGCGCGGAGGAATCAAGGTGTTCATCGACAACACTAGCCATGAGCTGCTGACCGGCACGACCATCGACTATGTCGTTGCGGTGCAGGGCTCGGGTTTCACCTTCGACAATCCGAACGCTCAATCGAGCTGCTCCTGCGGCAAGTCTTTTGGGTGATTTAGGCCTGACTTAACCATTCATGAAAGCGCGTCCGCAGGACAGCGCGGCGGAAGGACTAAGCGATGTCGCACGACGCTCAGACAATCGAAAAAGCCGGCCAGCCCGAGGCGGCTGCGTCGCCGGAGCGCGAGGAGATTATTCGAGCCGTGATCGACGAAATTCGTCCCAATCTGCGTCGCGATGGCGGCGATTGCGAACTGATCGAGATCTGCGGCAACAAAATCATGGTGCGTTTGACCGGCGCCTGCGTGCTCTGCAAGCTGAGCAGCGCGACGCTCGAAGGCATACAGGCCAAGCTGATCGAAAAGCTTGGCGAGTTCGTGAGGTTGGTGCCGGTGCCAGGCGCTGCGGCGCGTCATTGAGCGAGAGTGTCGATGCGGCGCGTCTATCTTGATAATAATGCGACGACGCGCGCCGACCCCGAGGTCGTGGCGAAGATGCTGCCGTTTTTCGTCGAGGGATTCGGCAACGCTTCTTCCTCGCACAGCTTCGGCGTCGAGGTCTCAGCCGCGGTGCGTGATGCGCGGCGCAGCGTGCAGTTGCTGCTCGGCGCGGCGCATGATCACGAGATCATCTTCACCTCGGGCGGCACGGAATCCGATAACGCGGCGATCATGGCCGGGCTCACCGCTCATGAGGGTCGTGACGAGATCGTGACCACTGCTGTCGAACACCCGGCGATCTTGTCGCTTGTCGAACATTTGCAGAAGAATCAAGGCGTCTCCGCGCATTTTATCGGCGTCGACGGGCGCGGGCGCATTGACCTCGACGCTTTTCGCGCTGCGCTTGGGCCGAGGACCGCGATCGTTTCGGCAATGTGGGCTAACAACGAGACCGGCACGCTGTTTCCTGTCGAGGAACTGGCGCGCCTCGCACATGAAGCAGGGGCTTTGTTTCATACCGACGCCGTGCAGGCGGTCGGCAAGATTCCGATCGATCTGAAGGCCATGCAGATCGATTTCCTCTCGCTCTCTGGGCATAAGTTACATGGTCCGAAAGGGATCGGCGCGCTCTACGTGCGAAAGGGAACGAAATTCGCGCCGTTTGTTCGCGGCGGCCATCAGGAACGGGCGCGCCGCGGCGGGACGGAGAATACGCCTGGGATCGTGGGACTCGGCGCGGCGGCCGAATTGGCGCGATTGCGCCTAAAGGAAGACGCCGCCCGTATCGCGGCCTTGCGTGATCGGCTCGAATGCGGGCTAACGCAGCGAATCAAGCAGTGTTGGATTTCCGGCGACGTCGAAAATCGACTTGCCAACACGTCCAACATCGCCTTTTGCGACATAGAAGGCGAGGCGGTGCTGACCCACTTGGATCGCGCCGGGATCGCCGCCTCCACGGGTTCCGCCTGCACGGCGGGATCGACCGAACCCTCGCATGTGCTGCGCGCGATGAACTTGCCGGAAGAGGCGTTGCATGGCGCGGTACGCTTTTCCTTTTCTCGCGAAAACACAATGGAGGAGGTCGACGTTGTGCTGGAAACGCTGCCCGGCATTGTCGCGAAGCTAAGGGAGATCGCAGGGGCGCCGCGCCATCCGGGAGCGCGGCTGCTCACCAACTAGCGCGGGTGCGATCACCGCGCCAACGGGAGTCGATATAATGAAGATCATGATCCGCCGTTCGCCTGAGGCCGGCTTGTCGATCTACGTCCCCAAAAAGGACCTGGAAGAGCCGATCGTCGAAAGCGAGCATGAAAGCTTGTGGGGCGGCTGGATCAAGATCGCCAACGGCTGGGTTCTCGATCTACCCGAAATGGCGGCCGGCACCTCGCTGCCGATAACGGTCAATGCGCGCAAGCGCGGCGAAGAGAGGTGAAAGCGATGAACGCGCCATTTGACGGCCATGTCCTCCTCGAAGGCGAGAATGCTGAGGCGACGCTCGGCAAAATTGCCGCCGAGTTAAAGACGGGGACCATTATTCCCTATATTGGTCCGGGGCTGACGCAGCTGTCGCCAACCCAGGCGCCGATGACGCCCGAGGCGCTCGCCGCGTTTTTCGGGACGAAGGTGGCGCTGCCGAAGCGCGCCAAAGGCAACGCCTGGGCAAGCGCGCAGCACATAGAGAGCATGAAGCACCGCTCGACCGTCTCGGCCTTGATGTCCGAGGCCTTCACTGACCGAATCACGCCGACGCCGCTGCACGCCTACCTTGCGTCGCTGCAGCTGCCGATGATTGTTGACAGCTGGTACGACGCGACGATGCGTTCAGCGCTCGAAGGCCGCGGCGACTGGGGCGAGATCCAAGGCATTACACGCGCCGGCATCGGCGAGGACCGCTGGTTCCGGTTCTACGAAGCGGACGGAACCGAATCCACCAAGGAAAAAGCCGAAGCCTGGCGGACTCTCCTCTACAAGCCGCATGGCGGCATCGCGCCCGCCAAAAATTTTCTAATTTCCGACGCAGATTACGTCGAGGTTTTGACGGAGATTGACATTCAGACGCCTTTGCCCGAATCGGTAAAAAACCGCCGGTCCGAGCGCAGCTTTCTGTTCGTCGGCTGTCGTTTTCACGACCAATTGCTGCGCACTTATGCTCGGCAGATCATGAAACGCTCAGCGACGACGCATCACGCAATCGTCAGTCCGGGTATGCTGACCAAAAACGAGCTGAAGTTCCTCACAATCCAGGGGATCATCCCGATCGCGCTGCCCATCGAGCGCGCTTGCGAGATCTTGATTCGTTGAGTGGATCCAAAAAGAGTTCAAGCCTGGGCGCTGAAGCGGGGTAAAATCCGCCGCAGCGCCTTAATGATTCATGCACGTAGGCGAAAGAGATAAATTGCCCGGTCTTGGCGCCACGCCTCCAGCGTGAAAGCGCAATGAAATGACATCGGAGCGATGTCGTATTTTAAACATGCAGCGTCGCTTGTCGGCAAATTGACAGCTAACCTGGCCCTTCGTTTCACTTCTCAACGCCACGGTGGTGGCACGCATGTTGCGTCTCGTCCGGAAGAGCGACAATGCTGCTTTTCGGCTCCGTAGCACAGCTTCGACGCCGCCGCCGCAACGTCGATGAAGAGAGCAAACCTCGGTCACGCGCGCAGTCGTCGCAAGCGGGGCCGACAGACGGAAGATGACAGCGATGAGCAACATCGTTCGCGACAGCGAAGTTTGCGAATTAACCGCGCCGCCGGTTTTTTCTTTCGGTGAGAAGGTGAAGGCGAAGCGCGCGATCCGCAACGACGGAACTTACGCCGGCAAGGAGATCGGCGAAATTCTCGCCAAGAAAGGCGAAGAAGGCTACGTCGTCAGCATCGGCACTTTTCTCCAACAATTCTACATCTATGGCGTCGAATTCGTCGAAAGCGGCAATCGGGTCGGCATGAAGCGCAAGGAGCTCGATTCCGCCAATCGACGTGAAGACGTCGATCTGCCGCTGCCTTGAGGGGTGCCAACGTGTTTGAACCACGAATGCCGAAATATCAATGGGGTCAACGCGTGAAAACTCTCGTCGATCTGCTCAATGACGGGAGCTATCCGGATGCGCAACCGGACGCGCTGCTCGTCGCGAACGGCGGATTGGGCGAAATCGTCCAAGTTGGATCGCACACCGACTCGAACACGCCGATCTATCTCGTGGAATTCGGCGACGGCCGCGTCGTCGGCTGTCTCGAGGAAGAGATCGCGCCCTTGTAGAGGAGCGACGGTGGGCATGCAGCCGACAGTCACGAAGATGTACGACGGCGCTGCCTCGGCTCAGCCAAATGAATTCGACTATAAGCGCATCCAGCGCGCGCTGGAGCAACGACGACGCTACCGCTACGTCACGCCGCTCGTGCTCAAGACCGCGAACGGCTATCGCATTCAGAGCCCTTGTTGTTCGCGCAACGTCGATCCCGATGGCGGCGTCATCGACATCGCCTTGCTGCTCTTCGAGGAACGCAAAGGCAAGTGGCGCCTTCTTCGCAAGGATCATGCAATCGGGGTATGGGAACTCGACCGCGAGTTCCCACGTCTTGCGGAGTTGCTCGACCATCTGACCGAAGACGCCGAGCGGCGCTTCTGGCAGTGAGTAACGAGGATAAACCATGGCGATCAGCGATGTGGAATTGGCGGAAATCGAAATACTGCTCGGCGGCGAGGAAACGGCCGTGCTGTCGGAGCTGCGCGCTAAGTTTTCCCATCTCTCCTGGACGCGTTGCGATGTATCGGACGTGATCGAAACGCCTTTCCGCAGCTTTCTGCATTGCGACCTTCACCTGCTCGACGGCGCCGATCATTGCGTGACGGTCACCGATGACCCCGCGCGCGCAACCGGCGTTATCATCGCCTTTCGGAGGGCTTCATGATGAATGCGCCTGTTGAAGTAAACGTCAAAACTGAGGACGAGACGCAGGCGCCTGTAGAAGCCTCCGGCGGCGATCTGATTCCACTCTCAGACCCGGATATCACGCTCGACGACATTGCCGCGGTAGAGGCTGTGTTGCGCTCCAGTCGCTTGTCCAGCGGCCCGGTTATGGAAGCTTTCGAAGTCGCCTTCGCCGCCTATCTCGGCCGCAAATACGCGGTGGCTGCTCCAAGCGGCACGATGGGGCTGCTGCTCGCCCTCGCGGCGTACGACATTGGCCCAGGCGACGAAGTGATCGCCTCGCCGCATTCCTTCCGCGAAACCGTGCATGCGATCGCCCTTGCGGGCGCCAAGCCGGTTTTCGCCGATATCGACTATTGGTCTGGCGTGATCGCGACGAGTAAGATCGAGGCGTTGATCACGAATAAGACGCGCGCAATCGTGGGCGGCAACACGAATGGACATCCGGCGCAATGGGCGAAGCTGCGTGAAATCGCCGACAAGGATCGTCTCATCCTGCTCGAAGACTCCACCGAAGCGATCGGCTCCAGATACAAGGGAGCACTAGTGGGCACTTTCGGGGACGCCTCGGTGTTCGATTTTTCGCAGCCCGGGTCGCTGGTTTGCGGGGAAGGCGGCATGGTGGTCACCGACGACATCGACCTCGCGGTGGCGATGCGGCGCTTCCGCGCGCACCGACCCAGCGAAAGAACGTCGGTCGTGGTGAGCTCCAGCGCGCCATATCAAGCTGCGATGAGCGACATAAGTGCGGCGCTGGGCTTGGCGCAGCTGGGCAGGCTGGAAGAAATCCTCGCGAAGCGTAAGCTCATCGAACATTATTACTTCAAGCACGTCAAATCCTTCGAAGGCATCAAGGATCCTTTCATTGGGCCCGACGTGGACGAGGTGCACTGGTTCCTCTACGTCGTTCATCTTGGCACGCGTTTCAGCAAATCCAGTCGCGACTCGATCGTCGAGGATTTGTTTGTCGAAAAGGTGGAGGCCGCCGCTTACAGCAGTCCCTTGCATATACAGCGGCGCTATTTGGACTACGGCTATCGTCGCGGCGATTTCCTCGTCGCCGAAAAGGTTTCGGACCGCGCTGTCGCCATGCCTTTCCACGTCCATCTGCAAGAGCGCCAAATTGCATTCATCGTGCAGACGATGAAAGAAGCTTCGATCAATGTCGGCGCCGGCGCCGCCATCTACTAACCTCTCAAGCCATAGGAGTATAGAAATGCCGACTGTGACTATCATGCCCTCCGGAAAGACGGTGGACGCCGCGGAGGGCGCGAGCTTGCTGCAGATCATCATGTCCAGCGGCGAAGAAATCAATCACAAGTGCGATGGCAAGGCGGAGTGCGGGTCTTGTCACATTTTCGTGCATGAGGGCCGCAAGGGTATTTCCAAGGTTGCGCGCGAAGAGAACGAAAGGCTTGACACCATCGTCGGGGTCAGCTCGAAATCCCGCTTGGCCTGTCAGGCGAAGATTCTCGGCACGGAAAATATCAAGGTCGAACTGCTCGGTTTCTCGTCGGGCTTTTAAGGTAGGAGTAAGGAAATGTCTTCCGACATCCTCATGCTTCACGTCCGCTTTGCGCCCGACGGCGGCGTCGTGGAGATCAGCGAACGACCGACGTCGAATTCGGCGCAGGCCTGGTTCGACTGGATCAGTCTGAATGTGCCCGGCGCGTACCAAGCCCTTTCCGGTGGGCGGGGGGTGTTTCGTATCCCTCGTGATAAGCTCGAGGAGCTCCGCGCGGGGATCGCCGCGAAGACTGCGGCGGCCTAATTCACCCTAGCGGATCTGAAATCATTCCCTTCCGCAGGAGATTCTTGCGGAAGGGAAGCTTGATTTTCACGTCAGAAAAGTCTCCGCGAAGCGGGCGCGCCTTTCGCGCCGTATCGAGGCTTTTCGGGATCGGCCATTTGTTTTCGTAAAAAAGCATATTGACGGCGCGGGTGGCTTCCTTGCCGCGCACATACCAGCGCATCACGCCACCGCGAAAAATCACTGCTGGGCCGCCTTATGCACGGCGCCGTCTGCGTCCCGGATAGAGGTAACAACCGGCGAGGCGCGAGAGATCGTCTTGATTGCGTTCGTCAACCTCGAGCATGCTTGGGGGAGGCCAGACGGCAAGAATAATGCTTGCTCGGAGGTTGGAAGCGGCGCGAGGAAGAATCGTCGTCTTTCAAACACTACCAGGGCCCGGCCTTTTGCCTGTTGGGCGCGATGTGTGTGCAGGGGAGCGGATAGACGCCTGACGGAGAACTTGGCATGCAAGACGATGTGAATCCCGTGCTTGGATAAAGTGCTGGAACCAGTCGCCCTCGTCGTCATGGACGGCGACATATGCCTGTGCGGGGTGAAACTTGCCGAGGAAGAGATGCCCGATGACGACGATCTCGACGAAACGATGGAGATCATGATCCATCCAGGGTGAATGCTAAAGCGGACGGCAAATATGAGGGGGCGCGATAACCTTGCGGAATTGATCGCGGAATTATCGGAATTACCGCACGAGGCCCTGGTGCTGATGGACAGCCACGTCAGAGGATTGGACCTCGTCGAGGGGCAGGGGCCGGGCGCGCCGGCCGAAGTCATCCTCGCGCCCAGCGCCGACGAATAACCTCAAAGCCGGTCGGGGGTCGTCTAAGGCTTTTAAACCGGTCTCGTTGAAGTTTCTCCCTGCAGCGGTATACCGAAGAAAGCCTCGTCCTCTCCGCCCCACGCCTTATGCAGAGCGAAAGCTTCGCGCCACCGCGTTTGCTCGGCTTCCGTCGCAGCGCGATGCGTCACCTTGCCGGCTGGCTTCTCGGCAAGAAGAAACTCCTTGCCGTTACGCAAGAATCGGTTGAGATCCTTAGTGTCGACGGGTCGTACGACGCAGCGCGGGGTTTCGTCAATCAGAATGGTCGTCGGCAGCATGAGCGAAGCTCCCGTTGGCCTCAAAATCCGCCCGCCTTGCTCCCCCAAGGATGCGAGCCGGGGACCAGCGACGCCTTAATGCCCGCCTTTTCGATGTCGGCGAGAGTTTTGTAATAGGTGCCTTCATGTATGAGCGCGCCGCTCTTGGTCATGATCGCCACATAGCGGGCGACCGTGTCGGCTTCGCTTAAATAGCCGCCGCCCGGATCGCTCGTGCAGCGCGCATTTCCGTCCCAGTCGATAAAAAAACCTTGATCTGTCATGTTCCCTCACGCTTCTCGGTTGGATACATGTGACGAAGGTGAGCAACTTTCTTGCCAAGATCTTCGCCAACGTTCGTGCGTGAAGCATTCCAAGCGCGCCTTCGAAGGAGATACAGATGGCTGACCTCGCGCATAGAAATGCGTCGTTCGTAGCGATCAGCAGCGCGCATTGACCGAATCATGTAGTGCTTTCGTCGGGGCATTGATCGCGCGCCGCGATGAACATGATTGGGGTCTGCGCAACGCTGAAACACATTAACGCCTCACTGGCCGTGGTGTCCGCCGGCCATCGAGAGCACGGCGTGTGCGAGATGTTGATCGAAGCGATATCGAAGTGCGGTGCGCCAGTTTACGTCGA
The DNA here is from genome assembly GCA_036560425.1 of Methylocystis sp. Classification (GTDB taxonomy): domain Bacteria; phylum Pseudomonadota; class Alphaproteobacteria; order Rhizobiales; family Beijerinckiaceae; genus Methylocystis. Next base: position 21,589 of record DATBRF010000037.1, read on the forward strand.
AGTGAAAGCCGGTGAAGCGCAGGGGCTGGCGGCAGAGCTCAAAGGCTGCGGCTTCTCCTTGATGAAGGCAGAAGACGGCGCCGGGCATTATAAATGGGAGCCTGCAATTCAGGCTAAAGCCGCCTGAACAGGATTTCAGAAAAGGCAGGTCGCCGGTTTGTCGATAAAACTCTGCAAAAATGTTTCAATCGAAGAAGAAGTGATGGATCGTTCCCAAAGCAAAGAGCGCGCGTTCTCGGGAAAACCCGACGCCGCTTTTTCACCGGCGCCCTCTAGGCCTCTTCGTCAAGCGCTCCATAATCGACGTAAGCTTTTTCTAACAAGGCGAGACAGGTCTTGAGGCGCTGATACTCCGCCTTGTCGACCAGGACATTCTCCACGCCCGGCGCCGCGCCGGGAGTGGCCGGCCTGCCGGCCTGAATCGCTTCGAACATCGCGGCTCGCAGGCGGAAGATGCGCTCGCTGGCGCGTTCGAGATAGGGCAGCGGATTCGCGCGAATATTCGCCTCATGCAGCGCGTCTAGCTCCAGCAATTTGCCGAAGCGCCGCTCGGTCAGGCGCTTCGCCAATCCGAAATCATGTTCGATGACGGTCATGATCGTAGCTCCTTTGTTAGCCGGATCTGAAGCTCAAATTTCGCACGGGCTTCAATCTTCACTCCAGCCGCGCAACGCATGGCTCGTCAATTGCACCCGTAGAATGCCTGCGTTGCAGAGGTAACATTGTTTTGCAAGGCGCGCGCCAAAAGAGGAGGCGGTGGATGAACGAACTCTACGCAATTTGCCAGACAGGCGAGATCGAGGACGGCGACGCCACCGGATTTGTGCTGATGCGGATTGAGGAGACCGGCGAGCCGAAGCCTTGGCCGATCTTGATAACGCGCAAGGGGAATAATTTCTATGGCTTCGAGAACGCCTGTCCGCACAAGGGCGAGCGGCTAGACGCTGAGGTAGGGCATTTTCTCGACGAAGAAGCGAATTTCCTCACCTGCGGACATCATCAAGCGCAGTTTGATCTCGACACGGGACATTGCTTCATCGGGCCCTGCCAGGGCAAGAAGCTGAAACCCATTGAAATCGTCGTCGACGACGGCGACGTTTGCCTCATTGGCGTGCGGCTCGCGGAGGAAGACGGGCTGGGGCTCGAAGAGTCGGACGACGCTCCCGAGGTCATGATAACGTCTGATTGAGGCAAGCGGAAAATATGCGTCTTCATGCAGGAAAGACATCGAATGACCGACATGACGGAATTGCAGCTGCGCAAGAAGCCGATGAATCTGGCGATCGTCTATGATGTCGATCCCGATGCTTTCATCGCCAATTTCATGCCTTGGCTGGAGATCACCGCTTCATCATGGCGCAGCGCGCCGGCGAGGTCACATCGAGGACAGTGTGCCAGCGCTGCGCGAGGTTTTGGACGAACCTCGCAACGACGAAGCATTCATCGCCGACCTCCTGCTCAAAATGGCGCCGGCCGTCGACATGGAGTTCGGCAAAGACATGCAAGGCAATTTAGGCTCCCTGGCGCGACGGGATTGAGGGATCGCGCTCAATAGACCGAATTTAAAATTCCTTTCCTCCACGCAGTGCTGGCGAGGGAGCGGTCGGGGCGTTTGATCATCTCGAGAAGCCTTGACGCGGCCTCCTCCCCCGCGACAGCCCGAAATTTGATTGGGTGCGGCAAGGTTGGCCAGTGTCGCGCGGCGAAACCCATCCTCAGGGGTCGGGCGGACCCACGTCGTCGCCGCTGCTCTTCTTCTTTTTCTTTTCAACCTTAGCCTGCGCATAGGAGCCGGAGTTCTTCAACGCGATCGGCTTCTGGCCCTCGACATATTGCGAAATCCAAAACAAAGTGCGCTCGCGCGCCGATCGCGCGTCGGCTTCGTTGAAGCTTTCGGCGGCGTCGAAATTGAAGCCGTTGCGGGCGTCGGGATAGGAGAAGGCGCTGACGTCGGGACGCTGGGCGCGAAATCGGACGATATCTTCCAACGGCAATGACGGGTCGTTCTCAGGGAGGTGCAGCAGCGTCGGAATTTTTCGCTTCACCCAACGTTCCTCTGAAATTCCGGCTGGATAATAGCTGATCGCGCAGGCGACGTCGCTGAGATTATTGGCCGAGACATAGGCGAGATAGCCGCCCCAATCATAGCCGACGATCGCCACCTTGCCGGCGCTCTTTACGGCGTCGACGGCGGTCTGAACCTCTTGCAAGGCCGTCGCGACGGAACCGCCGGCGTTCTCGCCGTCCTGAGCGACGAGCGCCGGCGCGATCGCGACATAGCCATGAGCAGCGAAGCTGTCCACTTCCCTTTGCAGATGTGGCGTCACCCCGTAGACGTCCGGCAGCACGACGACGGCGCCCTTCGGAGGTTCAGTGGGTTCGGCGCGATAGGCGGAAAAACTGTGTCCGTCGCCGGAAGTAAGCTCGATCATGACGGCCTCGATATGCAGGCAGGTGGCGAAAGCTCTCAATGAGAGACGGCGGAGTTATCTCACGCCTGCATACGCCGTTGCGAATAACATGCCTGTATTTATGAGACGCATCGTTCGAAGATTCCGCTCGTCGAGCCACCCTAGCTAAGTCAAAGAATCCGAGTTCGAGCTTAGCTTCGTCGGACATCATGCTTTGGTGCCACGGCGGATCGAAGACGAGATTGATCTTTACGCTGGCGACGCCGTCGACCGCATCGACAGCCTTTTGCGTCATCCCGATCATTTCACCGGCGACCGGACAACCCGGCGACCGTCAGCGTTATGTCGATACCGATGTCGCATCTGTTGATGACGTCGATCCGATAGATCGAACCGAGATCGTAAATGTTCACGGGAATTTCTGGTCGAAGACCGTTTGTAACGCCACGACCGATCTCATCGTAAAGCGCCGGTGCCCCCGGGGAGAAATTGGCGCGGCTTGTGGGATTGTTCGGCTCGGAGAGTTTTGCCATGTCGATTTGTGGTACCATGCGAGCTTCCTGCATGGGCGCGTGATCCGCCGCCTCGACGTTTATTCGGCCAGCAAGCAAGGCGCCAGACGGCGGGCGACGGCGGCTATGGACCGAAATTTGCAAACGTTCTGAGCGTCACAACGTCGTCGTTGGTCTATTTGGTTACGCGGAGCCTTGCTCGAACAAGGCCGTGTGAAAATCATCACAAAGGCTCGGTGCAGTATGTCGGAGACGCAGGAAGAAGAGTTTGAGTTGCCCCAACTCTACAAACGGCATGTCTTTGCTTGTTTCACGCAACGGCCGCCGAACCATCCGCGCGGGAGCTGCGGCGCGGCCGGCGCACAGCCTCTCTGGGATAGACTCGGCAAATTGGTCGAAGCCGACGGGGGCGGCGAGATCGGCTTCACGAGCGCTGGCTGCATGGGATTTTGTTCAGCCGGGCCGTTGATGGTGGTCTATCCGGAAGGCGTTTGGTATCGCCCCACGACACCTGAGGACGTCAACGAAATTTTCGCATCGCACCTCAAGGGCGGCAAACGCGTCGATCGTCTGGTGACGATCCTGTCGCGCTGACTGCTGTGAGGCTGTCGCCGGCGACGGTCTAGGACGTTAGGACACCGCGCTGGAGGTTGCGAGCATCTCGCGCGCCTCCGTGCGGATCCGCGAAAGCACTACGAGAAAATTTCCCAAAATTGAAAAAGGGGAAATTCTTTATGTGGGTTTGTGGCACGAGCTCGCTTGGCGATCCGCACTGCTCTAGCGGTTGGCATCCTTCTTGCCTTCGCCAATCCATGGAGGGACGATGACATACGCGCGATTCCGCGAATTTCTGTCCAATCGACGCGTGCCCTTCGTGATCATTTTGGGCGCGAATGAGATTGCTTCTGCGGTTGCTACACGTCTGACGCAGGAGGGCTGCCGCGTCGTGCTCAGTCACGACCCTTACCCGCCGGTCATTCGGCGCGGTATGGCGTTCCACGACGCTCTCTTCAATGATCACACGGAAGTCGACGGCATTCAGGGCTACCGCGGCGAGACTGCGCTGGAAATTGCACGGGTGTTGACGGTAACGGGCGTCGTCGCGGTGACCTCGCTGCAACTTACCGATCTCATGGCGCTCCGCACACCCGATGTGTTGATCGACGCGCGGATGCAAAAACGCCGCATGACGCCCCATCTGCGCAACATCGCCAGTCTCTCCATCGGCCTCGGCCCCCAGTTTGCCGCTGGCGTGAACTGTGACGTCGCTATAGAGACGCATCCCGACCATACCGGCGAGCTCGTGGAAAGCGGCGAAACTCGATCCAACGATCATATTCCGCGCTACCTCGGCGGCGTCGGTCGCGACCGCTTCGTCTATTCCGCCCGAGCCGGCGTTTGGCGCACGCCGCTCGACGTCGGGGCGCGAATCTTCAAGGATTACCCGATCGGACTCCTCGACGGTCACCGCGTCGTCGCGCCGATGGACGGCTTCCTGCGCGGCATTGCGCGCGATGGGGTTGTCGTGCCACAAAACGTTAAACTCGTCGAGGTCGATCCGCGCGGGCGCGCGTCCAGTTGGATGGGCACCGACGAACGTGGGCGCGCCATCGCCGACGCTGCCTATCGCGTGATCGCCAAGGCCCCCCTACGCTGTTGGGCGCTGCCGGGCGCCGAGACCACCTATCATTGAGGCGTAGGGCCCTGACGACGATCATGCTCGAGAATCCGACATCTATATACGACCGCATCGGTGGCCTAAACACGATCGATCGTCTGGTCGAAACCTTTTACCGTAACATGGACGAATTACCGGAGGCGCGCGGCATACGCGCCGCTCACGCGGACGACCTAGGGCCAACGCGGGCCATTTTGAAGGTCTATTTGGCCGAATGGCTCGGCGGCCCCAAAGACTATTCCGCCAAGAAAGGACATCCGCGCCTGCGCATGCGGCATGGGCATTTGCGCATCGGCCCCGCGGAGCGCGACGCCTGGATGCTCTGCATGAGAAGTGCGCTCGACGCGGCGATCGAAGACCCCGGCATACGCGAAGCCCTGCGCGAAAATCTCGCCAAGCTGGCTGATTGGATGCGTAACGATCCGGACAATGCGCATGACAAGCGCCATTGAGCGCAGAGCAGGAATAGGAGAAATGCCGAAGAGCAATCCTCGGTTGCACGGCGCCAAGGGCGGGACAAATCGCGCGTGAGCGGCTGGGCATAGAGTCGCCCGGCGTTGGCGCCTTTCTCGCGACGGCGCCACCAGAGCATCGCCATGCATCAGTCGGAGTTGATGCCGGAGCAGATGAAAGCGCTCTGCTACGCTATGCATTGTCTGCCAGCACATCCGCCATTGATGCAGCGGCGGTGGAACCCGGAGGCGACATGTCAGCGGCGCTGACCGCTTTGTCGCACGTCGTGGAAAACTATGCCACCTGTCACGCGGCCTATCAGCTGAAGTGAGCGCGCCGAATCAGCTGCGATAGTAGCCTTTTTCGGCGAGCACCTATCGTACGGCTGGGCGCGTCTTCATGCGTTCGTAATTCTGGCATTGCGCGGCAGCGCCATGCCAGTCTTGCCAGCCCAAAACTCGACATAGAACAGCGCCGCGTCGGCGATCGAAAAGTCCCCGGCAACATAGTCCTTGCCCGCAAGCTTCCCTATCGACCGCGATTAACGCGCGAGCGACGACCTCGCGCCATTCCGCCTTGACCGCCTCGACGTCTGGCTGTCGCCCGGTGTAACGCTCCAGCCCTTGACTAGATTGACGATATAGGCCTCGAAGACGAGCCCGATTTCTTCCAGCAGGATATGTATGCCCGTGGAGGAGATCCGGGCATCATGCAGAATTTCATTCTCGCCTTACCTTGCCGTTTTTTCGGCACCGACCGCTCATCCGAATTTGAACAGCACACCATAGCCGCCGCGCGGATAGTTCCACTCGATGTCGCCGCTTGGCTCTGCGACGATCCGGCAGGTTCCGCATTCGACGCAGCCGTCCGTCGCGATCTCCACCTGTCCGGCCGAGTTCATTTCATAGCAATGCGCCGGACAGAGCTTCAGCAGGCTGAGTAACTCCGCCGATGGCTTGGCGTGCGGACGCACCTTGATGTGAGCGCGGCCGGAGTCGACGAGATAACGATTGAGGTAAAGCTTGTCCTCGACCCGGACGGCTGCTTCTGCGCTCATTGCCCTTCTCCGTTGCTAGAGGGTTTCGCCACCAACTATCGCCAAGCGCGCGCCAGTCGCACCGCATCACCGACCAATCCCATGGGCGAACGCGCGGTAAGGAAGGAGCGGAACGTGGCTTTCTCTTTTTCCCGCTTCGGCGTGCCGTCGACGCGCAGGAAATTCGTCATCGCCTTCGAGACGAGCTGCGGATAGGTCAGGAAGAAGTTCTGCGCCTGAATGTGCAGAAGGTCCGGCATGTCGCGGTATTTCTTCAAATCCTTCATAACGAAGGACTCGTCCAACATCTTCTTGTAAAGCGAAAGATTCTTCTTGGTCATCGGATCGCGGCGCGATTTGATCTGGAAGATCGCTTCCGCGGCCAGCCGCCCGGAAGTCATCGCGAGATTTGAGCCTTCGCGATGCACGGCGTTGTTCAACTGTGCGGCGTCGCCGACGACAACCCAGCCGTCGCCATAGAGCTGCGGGATCGCCTTGAAGCCGCCTTCTGGAATAAGGTGTGCCGCGTATTCCTTGACTTCCGAGCCGGCGATAAGCGCCGCCACCGACGGGTGCTGCTTGAACTTTTCCAAGAGCCCGTAGGGGGTTTGCCCGGTCTTCTCGAAATCCGCGACGAGACAACCGATGCCGAGCGAGATTGACTCCTTATTGGTGTAGATGAACCCCATCCCCGTCATGCCCTGCGAGATGGTGCCGACCGCCTCGATGACCGCGCCTTCGTCGCCGCGCAGATTGAAGCGCGCTTCCAGAGTCTCTTGCGGGAGGAAGTGCATTTCCTTTACCGCGAGCGCGACATTGTTCTTGTCCGGCATCTTGCGTAGGCCGGCTCTTGTGCCGAGCAGCCCGCTGACGCCTTCCGCCAGCACGACGACGTCCGCGCCTATCTTGCCGCTAATGCGGTCGGAGCGAACGCCGATGACTTTGCCATAGGCGTCCTGCAACAGCTCCAGGACGGTGGTTTCACACAGGACGACCGCGCCGGCCTCTTGGACTTTCTTTGAGAACCATTTGTCGAACTGCGCGCGAATGATCGTGTAACGATTGGGACGCTCCTCGTTAAACTCGTCTGAGCGATAGTGCAATCCCGTATGGGAATTGTCGTCCATCATCCAGAAACGCTGCTCAACCAGATGGCGCTCCAGCGGCGCGTCTTCGCGAAAGTTGGGAACAAGCTTTTCCAGCATGTCTGCGTAGAGGATCGCGCCCTGCACGTTCTTGGACCCGGAATATTCGCCGCGCTCCAATTGCAGCACCTTCAGGCCTCTCTTGGCGAGCGTCAATGCGGCGGCGTTGCCGGCCATACCGGCGCCCACCACAATCGCGTCGAATCTTTCGTCGATCATTCGTCTCTCCTCTAGCTCGCTAGACGGTCGCGCTGATGCGGAGACAATCGTTTCGAGAATGCTTCCGTGAGGATAGGCAAAAGCCGTACCGCGTCCGTGACGATCCCAACATGCGCGAAATCGAAGATTGGCGCATTCTTGTCGGTGTTGATCGCGACGATGTAATCCGCGCCCTCCACGCCTACGCGATGCTGGATCGCCCCGGAAATGCCCGCAGCGATATAGAGCTTGGGTCGGATTGTTTTGCCGGTCTGGCCGATCTGCCGGTCCGAGCTGACCCAGCCCTTTTGCACCAGAGGCCGCGAACAACCGAATTCGGCCCCGATCGACGCCGCCAGCTGGCGAATCAGTTGGAAATTTTCCGGAGAACCGAGGCCGAGGCCGCCCGCGACGACCACGTCGGCGAAAGCCAGGTTGGATTTCGTCGAATCGCGGTCTGGCAGAAAAGACAACACTTTCGTGACAATGTCGTCTTCGACCATGCCGAGCGGATGTTCGACGACCCTGCCGAGGGGCTTTTCCAATCGCTCCGGCATCGGCATTACGCGCGGGCGCACGGTCGCCATTTGTGGACGATAGTTTAGCGTGAAGATCGTGCAGAGTAGCGAGCCGCCGAAGGTCGGACGCGTCGCGGCGAGTGATCCTTCCGCATCGACGTCGAGTTCCGTACAATCGGCGGTGAGGCCAGTCAGCAGAGTCGTCGCAACCGATCCGGCGAGATCGCGGCCGAGCGTCGTCGCGCCGAGCAGCAGGATTTCCGGCTGATAGGTGTTGACAAGATCGGTCATCGCTTTGGTGTAGCTCTCATTGCGGTAATCCATGAGGATGTCATCCGCGACGAGATAGGCGAGGTCGGCGCCATAGTTGAAGCTTTCGCGCACGACCGCTTGTGTCGCCTCGTTGCGCGCGCCGACGACGACCGCGGCGAGATCGACCCCGAGCTTATTTGCGAGAATCCGTCCCGCCCCCATCAGCTCCCACGAGACGGGATGGACTTGCCCGCGCTCCTGCTCGATGAAGATCCAAACGTGCTTATAGGCCTTTAGATGTTCAGGCAGCTCCTTCTTGGCCGCCGCGCGTCCCGCCGAAGCAGGAGCCTTTGCCGTGTCGTTCATCCTTTGCGCTCCTGTTTCGAGATCAATATCCGCGCGTCAGTTGCTCGAGCTCGGCTTCGAGTTTCGGCCGGCGCTTAAACAATTCCTCGATGAATGCGTCTCCCGGCTTGTCGCCGAGTTCGATGAATTCGGCCTTTTCCGCACGCGGCTTCGGCGCAAAAACGCGCTTGACGATTGTTGGCGAGCCGCGCAGCCCGCATTTGGCGATGTCTTCAACGCCGGCGTCCTGTGCGCTCCATTTGATAATCGTCGCCCGCGCGGCCTTTAACGCGTCGGTCAGAGAACCTATGCGCATTTCATTGACGCCTTCGAGGATGGAGATCAGGCAGGGCATTTTACTGCGCAACTTCTGCACGCCGCCCTCGCTGCGACGCTCAACCTCAATTGTGCCGGACTTGAGATCGACTTTGTCTATATGCGAGACATAGGTGAGTTGCATCAGCCCGAGTCGCTTGGCGACGCCCGGCCCGACCTGCGCCGTGTCGCCGTCGATCGTCTGCTTGCCGGTGAAAACGATGTCGGGCGGACCGAATTCCTTGCCGATCTTGCGGATCGCCGTCGCGAGCGCATATGTGGTCGCCAGAGTATCCGCGCCGGCGAAGAAGCGGTCCGTTAGCAGCACGGCGCGGTCAGCTCCAAAGCTCAGCGCCTTGCGCAAGCTGTCTTCGGCGGAGGGCGGGCCCATGGTGAGGATGGTGACCTCGCCGCCGAATTGCTGGCGCAACCGCAGCGCCTCTTCGATCGCAAAGAGATCATACGGATTGATGATCGTCGGAACGCCCTGGCGCATGATCGTGTTCGTAACCGGATGAACACGAATCTGCGCCGAATCGGGCACTTGCTTCATGCAGACGACGATATGCATTGGGCTGTCCTTTTGGTTTCCCGAGCGTTCACTTCAGAACGTTCAGCTGCACTAATGACGGCGGCGGCGGCGGCTTGACGGCGTCCTTGTGGACTTTGAACAGGCGCTCATCAATCGGCGTCGACTTCAAGAAGTCCTGGTAGGCGCGCTCCAAAAACTCCTTGCAGCGCTGGGTCACCCTGCCGTCGTCTAGCTCGCATAAATCCTCGCTGAAGAGATATTGCCCCATGCGTCTAAGAATATGCAGGCGCGCCACATTGACGACCTTCGGCTCATAGTCGACGCCGAGCAGCGCGAAGAAGTCCTCGGCGCAGGACGCCTTTTTCAATTGCTCCAGAATGGCGGGCTCGGACATTTCGGTCTCCTTCATATGATCTACGGCGGTCCGGCGTCGGACGCCGCGTTATCTGGCGCTCTGGCGCTTCTTTCGTAATCGCGCAGACGCTGCTGCAGATGAGAAACGCGCGTTTCCAGAAACTCGACGCGGTCAAGCAAAACCGCAAACGCTTCGCCCACCGGGTCGGGCATCAGATGGTGGTTGAGGTTGATGCGGCCGTCGAAACTGCAGCGACCGATGTCACGATGCACGACCCTCGCCGGGATGCCGACCACGGTGGCGTCGCGCGTCACACTTTCGATCACCACGGAGTTAGCACCGACGCGCGCTTTGCGGCCAATCGTGATGGGGCCGAGTATTTTGGCGCCGGCGCCTACGACCACCCCGTCTTCGATGGTCGGATGGCGCTTGCCAGGCGACCAAGACACGCCGCCCAACGTCACGCCGTGATAAAGCGTCACGTCGTCGCCGATGACCGCGGTCTCGCCGATGACCACGCCCGCACCATGATCGATGAAAAAGCGCCGGCCAATCGTTGCGCCGGGATGAATGTCAACATTCGTCAAGAAACGGGCGAACCAGGAGACCAGTCGCGCGCCGAAACGACGATCGTTGACCCATAGCCAATTGGCGAAGCGATGCCAGATGACGGCGTGCAACCCCGGATATGTTAGCAGCGTCTCAAAACGTCCGCGCGCTGCAGGGTCGCGCGTCGCAACGCACGCCAAGTCCTCTCGGATCAGTTGCAAGCGCGTCGGCTCGCCCGCCGCCGGGGCTTGCGCTGCTTCGTTCGAGATCGTGGCGACTCGTTCGAGCATGACGCCTCACATGCCTCTCGCGTCGCCGCTCGCACAGACGCTGCGCCAGATTGAGGTCAAGGCCTCACCGCTGACGGAACCCTTGTGATCGAGCGCATGGGCGCGCACGCAGGAGACGATCTCGCCAAGTTCCTCAGCGCTGACCGGCAAATGCAATTGCCGGAGCATCGCCGTGACAGCCGCCGAACCGGAATGCTTGCCGATCACAATCGTATGCGCGCGGCCGAGCATGCTGGGATCGAAGGCTTCATAGGTGCGTGGGTCTTTGAGCAGCCCATCGACATGAATGCCGGATTCATGGGTGAAGACATGCTCGCCGACGATGGATTTGTTCAGGGGGATCGGCCGCCGCGCCGCCGCGGAGACGAGCGCCGCGACATCGGGCAATTCCGTGAGGACGACGCCGGTTTCATATTGGTTCAACTGACGCGCCGCCACGGCGACTTCTTCCAGCGGCGCATTGCCGGCGCGCTCGCCAAGTCCAATCACTGTGACGGACGCGTGCGTCGCCCCTGCCCGAATGCCCGCCAGGGTGTTGGCCGTGGCGAGACCCAAGTCGTCGTGACAGTGGATTTCAATTTCGAGGTCGCTCGCCGCGCGCAGTTTGGCGATCAGCTCGTGCGTGCTGAAGGGATCGAGGACGCTCAACGTATCGGCGACCCGGAATCGGCGAGCGCCGGCGGCTTGCGCGACCGCCATCGTCTCCATCAAGAATTCAGGCGCGGCGCGCGACGAATCCTCGCCACCAACCGCGACCTCCAGCCCTCTATCCCGCGCGTAAGCGACGACGCGCCGCGTCATCTCCAGCGCCTGAGCGCGGCCGCCACGCAATTTCACCCCGATTTGCGTGTCGGAAACAGGCACGGAAAGATTGACCATCGTGACTCCGGACGCCAGCGCTGCGTCGACGTCTTCGACGCGCATCCGACACCAGGCGATCGCTCGTAGCGGCAATTTGGCGTCGACGATCGCCCGAATCATCGCGATTTCCACTTCGCCCATCGCCGGTGTTCCGGCTTCAAGCTCGGTGACGCCGGCGCGCGCCAATGCCCGCGCGATCTGAAGCTTCTCTTCGCAGGTAAAAGCGACGCCTGGGGCTTGTTCGCCGTCCCGCAGCGTGGTGTCGTTCAACACGACATCGAGCGTTCTCTGTTTCGGCGAAGCGACGCGACCAGGCAAACGCTTTCGGGGCATATATGTCATCGACTCATACGAGCGTCCTAGACACCCGCTCCACTGCGACGAAGGAACAACCGCACAACCGCTTCACACAGTCCCGACCTTCCATTCAGTTGAAGGATTTCTGACAGCCGCAGGTGGACCTGGCGTTGGGATTTTCAAAGGTGAAGCCGGAACCAGTGAGATCCTGGCGATAGCCGAGCGTCATCCCTTCGAGGCGCGGGCGCGAGGCCGGATCAATCAGAACGCGTATGCCGCCGACTTCGATGACAATGTCGTCGTTTCTCTGCTGAGGATCGAGATCCACGACATATTGATAGCCGGCGCAGCCGCCTTCCTTGACCAAGATGCGCAGGCCCCCCTCTCGTTGAGCGGCCTTCGCCATCACATCCTTTACCGCGGCGATGGCTGCCTGCGAGACCGTGATCATATTGGAACCTCCGAGCAAAACTCTCTTATGCTCGTAAATAAGCAATCGACATGCCATCTCGGCGGCCCGCCAAAAAGCGCCTATCTGGCGAGCAGATTATGAGATTGTCGAAAACTCGACAAAAATCTGGTGGAATGACCTTACACGGTCTGCGCGGCGGGCGTCGGGGACGGTTGCGCTACCGACGCGACGCGACTGGTCCCTGTTTCCGCGCCATAGCAGAGCTCGTAATCGGCGCAGTTCGAGCACACCGGCGTGCTGCACATGACCAAGCCGTCGTCCTCGCACATCATGCGGTAGAGGAACCGCTTCCAACGCATGTTCTTGTTGTTGCGTCGGGCGAGCGGCGCGAAATGGCGCGCGATCAGCCGCGTCAATTCCGATCTCTCGCGAAGCCCGAGGTCTTCCCAAAGATGGTTGGGCTCCATGGCGCGTCGCGCGATCATGCCGGCGAGCCACCGGCCGCAGTCTCCCTCGCTCGATCGGTTGGCCAGAAGAAGCTCGCGCACCATTTCTATCTCGTCGGCGTCGACGAGGGGCTCCGCGCCTTCGCCGGACGATTCAATGCTTCGCGCGGCGAAGTAGTGAAAGAAGAGATCGCTGAGTTCAGTTTCCGTCAGGCCAACCTGCGACGCCAGGCTTCTGTTCTCACTAGACGCGATGGCAAGGATAGAGGCCAAAACGTGGAGGTCGAAACTCGCATCGTCTTCTATATCCGCAGCCTCCGGCAAAACCCCGGTTAGGTGGCGATAGGCGGTTGCAGCGCCGCTAACTTTTCGTCCGCTGGACCTCGCCGCAGACGCGAAGCCGCCGCTGGTCTCGATGTCCGAAGAGGCGCGCACCGTCACGTCACCGTCCGTTGGAAATGCAATATCGACCTCCCGCAAGCGGGGAGGTCGACGCTCTTGCATTGAGGCCTTACGCGATTGCCGAAAGTTCTGCAGCGGTCTTGCCGATCTGGCTCTCATCGACCGCCTTCATGATGCCGTGCTCCATCAGCATGTCTTCGAGCTCGTCCATCGTGATCGGCGTCGGAATAATGCCCTTGCCCTGGTTGGCGTGGATCCGCGTCGCCAGATTGCGGTAGTGGTTAGCCTGAGCCGAATCC
>DATBRF010000038.1:0-20723 GCA_036560425.1 Methylocystis sp.
GCCAAACTCAATGGCCTCGACCCCGAAGCCTATCTGAGAACCGCCCTGGCTCGTATTGCCGACCATCCCGCCAAGAAAATCGCCGATCTTCTGCCGTGGGGCGACGCCTTCAAGTCAAAGGCCGTCTGACCGGACGTTTACCTTTCAACGAGGAGAAGAAGGTCTGAGCTGCTGCCGGTTTCGTGGACGCCGAGTTAATTTTGCCCCACCTTCTTTTCGAACTCAATCGGGCTGAAATAGCCGAGCATTTTTATCAGCTGAGCTCGATCCGAGGCGGACGACGATATTTTCGGCGCGAGTGGGGACAGTTCGATGCTACCTCGATCGATCCGATCGCAAGATCGAGCGTTACTGCGCGCGTTATCGTGGAAGAAGAAAAACCGAACAGTCGGTGCACACGAACTGCACACGCGTAAGTTCAAGCATTTGAAATAACGTCTTTTTTTCTCCAATCCATCATGGGCGCGACGGAGAATCTGATATCTTGTTTTGCAAGCATCAACCGCTTAGTCCAAGAGGTTGGGGCATCGTGCGCGCTCCTCTTATACCCCCGATGCAGCGCATTTCGCCGCCCTTTCGACCAACGCCCTATCTGGTCTCGCGCACTTCGGCGTGGCCTTCCGAAAGCGTTCAATCAGCCGCTGATGTTTGTAGTGGTTTCTATATTTGGTCCATCCGCGATGATCGTGTGAAATCCATAACGACGATGGCCGCTATACTTGTTCAATAGCAAGTAACTGTTGAGGCGCTCCAAAAGAAAACCTGTCACCCGTCTCTGATATCCGGGTCTAGGGGTGAAGTATTTTGTATTCATAAACTGTGATGCATCCTTTAGTTCTGCTAGGAGCCATAACAAAGTAGAGGTCTTGAAAACGCCCATATTACAAGCCGGTATCAATTTTACGCTGTTTAAAAAAGCAGATTCATCAGAGTGAGAAAATTTGTTACTTTCCACCAAGAATCTAGCAAAATTTAAGATGTCATCTTCAATATGAGTATTTTTATATTGACCGAGAACGGTTTCAGGAAAACCAAAAGGATGATTAAACATTTCGCCTGAACAGGCGCGGCGAAATGCGTCATCATAACGGGAAATATCGCGAGCTTTGGTCCATTTCGCCCAGGGATGGCTGCATACGTTCCCAATATCATTGGGGGAAACGAAGCGCCTATATTGGAAAATGCGCACGTATTCATAGTCGTTGATTACTTTCGAGAAATGATCGTATAGCCAGATAAGCTGAGAGTACTCAGATAAGGAGCTGCCGTGTTGCCCGAACTTATTGTCATCTACGACAACCGTTTGAAAGGGTGACAGAAGTGGTCGTGGTGACAACATCACGTCGACATGATGGCGGAATTTGTCGGGAAAGGGCTTGTGGCCGAGGCAGACATTCAGTGTATTCGCGCAGTGTGTCGCTTGCCATCTCACCACGATTATTTACCTTTCGAATATGATGTCCTGAGGGCAGACGGCCGTATGAGCCAGCGAGGAAAGCTTCGTGATCTTTTTGTCGTCGATTATTAGTGGATCAACCCACCAATCCTCAAAGGGGACGGGTCGTGGCGACACGGGCTCATAAAGAACTGACACATCCGCGCCCACCAATTTATATCCATGGTCAAGCAACAAAGCCCTACTCTCGGCCTGAGCCCTAAGGTCTCCCGTATAGACGTCCGTCTCGAAAGTGATGACTGAAAATCTAAAATCGGAGAGGGGCAGTAATTTTAGGACTCCGAGAGTGTTTATGCTAGGGTCGATATCTAGTTGTAAGTAGTCGATCCTATTTGTTGGTTTCTGTCCTGAAGGAAATAGTTTCGAAAAGAGGCTGGGCAAACCAGATTTTCTGGCTCCTAATTCCACCAGCTCACTAAGAATGCCAGAGTAGTCGAGCGACAAGGCGTCAGCAATTAGAAGTCTACTCCTTGGTCTCTCTTTTTTCCATGTTGATAGATGGACAGGATCTAACTCGATACTCAATCCGCCCCACCCGAACTCTCGATGAAGCAGACAGGTGTTGTTGTTTGAGCATGGCTCCTGAGCGCCGATCTCTAGATAAGTCCCGCTTCGTACGCCATCCAGCATTGAAAGCACGAACAAATCTTGGAATGCCTGCGAATAGTTCTCTTTGATCTTGCTCGCGCCACGGAAAGGATATCTAAGTTGAGAATGGTGGCTCTTTTTCCAAGACCAGCATTTTGCTACATCATGGATTTCGGCATTATTGTGGTTGTCCATATTTTTCTTATGCTTTCTGCTCCGTCGCGCATGTGATTTTCATGCGCCCTGGTCTCGCTAGCGGCGCGATTATACAATCTCAATTTCGGGAAAAGGAAAAATCATTTTCCCGCCGCCCGCCAGATAGTCCTGCTCGCGCGCGAGAATTCCGTCCTTGAAATGCCAAGGAAGTACAAGGAAATAATCGGGCTTCATGGCGCGCGCTTCCGCTTCGGAGATGATCGGAATGTGGGTTCCCGGTGTATAGCAGCCAAATTTGTCCGGATTCACTTCGGCTATCGCCTCGACCAAATCCGCTCCAATCCCACAAAACTGCAACACAACGTTGCCTTTCGTCGAGGCGCCGTAGCCCAGCACGCGTTTGCCGTCGTCTTTCAGGGCGCGTAGCAGGCGACGCAGATCCTCACGATGGCGGTAGACCCGCTCCTCAAAATCTCGGTAAGGACGTGGCGTATTCAGCCCCATTCTCCCTTCCTGATCGAGCAGCCAATCGATGACTGCTCTGTTACGCTTGTACTTCCCAGCGCTATGCCCAGCTGTAACAGCGAAGCTGCCGCCATTTACGCCGTTCATCTGCACGTCAAAGATCTCGAGATCTGCGCCCTCCAAAATCTTGAGCACCACACCTAGAGAGTAATATTCGACGTGCTCGTGGCAGATTGTATCGTAGGACGTCAATCTGAGCATGGAAGGCGCGTAACTCTGCTCGAAGTGCCAGATCCCATCAGGCGCCAGGCACCTTGCGATTTCTCGGGCGAACCAAATCGGATCTTCCAGATCGTAAAACATCGCGATCGAGGTGATGATCTTGGCACGCTTAACCGCATGATTTTCGAAATTCGCCGCTGAGAAAAAGTCGGGGACGAGTTTGACGTCATCCGGATAAAACGCCCGGAACTTCTCGCCGGTCGGATCGACGCCGATCCGGGTCAAGCCAGGGGTGGTGTAGGCCTTCAGGGATGTCGCATCGTTGGAGCCGATGTCGAGAACCACGTCGGCGGGCGAAACGTCATACGCCTTTTCGAGATTCTTGATCTTCTGGGTCAGATGGCGCACCATGGACTGGTTAAGGCCGGAGCGATAACCATAATTGTCGCCATACATCTCGTTGGCTTCGTAGATGTGTGCGAGTTGCAGCAGACCGGAATCAGGGCACCAAACGAGTTCGAGCGGACCGACAGTCACCGGTGTTGCGCGATCGCGGGGAAATACGCCTGTCAAAGCCTGATCACCAAGTGACAAAACAGAGATTAGATTGGTCGATCCACTGACGCGGCATTTCTCGATTCTTTTCGTCATCACTTCGGCCTACTGAGTTAAGCAAGGACAGTGGAATGAACGATTGACGCTCGTAAGTGTGTTTGGCGTTGGCGCTGGGAGGACCCGGATCATTGGCGGGGGCAGCTTGCGTTCGTCCCATGCGAACAGGTGATCGGGGTGGTTAGGCTCATAATATAGTTTATTATAGACGTTGGCACACAGGCGCAAGGGTGTCGGCCGTGCAAGGCGAGCCCTGCTCGCAGGCGCAGAAGCGGCGCGATGAGGAGAGGCGCGCAGCCCAGAGAGCAGCGGCATGTCGGAGAGCTGGGGAACATTGGTCATAGTCGCATTCATAGGCTTGCGCCTGTGCCTTATCGGCTATGCCCGGTGTCCGGTCAAAACAGGGCGCACTCCAAGTTGCTGGACCCAGAAAAAGATATTATCCTACTCGAGACGCAAACTTGGCTGAAACTGCATTCATGTCACAGCAGGTAATTAGAAGCCAGCAGGAAACGGTTGAAGCAATCAGAGCTTGATGTTTGTCCTGGTATCGCTATCTTCCACATTTCTTGTTGAAACCTCTGGCCGAGTTGTTGCTCACACTGGGCCGGCTCGTTGGCTCGCGTTTCGCAAACGAAACAGGGCTTCGCATCTTCGCTTCTGGAAGACTTTTAAGAGTGACTCTTGATGAACGTTTTGGCTGTTTTAATCGGAGCAGCGCGGTCCGTGCTGCGCCAGTCCCGACTGCGAGGGCCCGGTATACCTGCCTACTACACTCCGCTCATCCGAGGCCTTGTCGAACGCGACGTGGTCGCGGTCTGGGGCTTTCTCAACTCCGAGATCGGCATCGGAACCGCAGCCCGAGGATATGCCGATGCTTTGTTCAAGCGTCGCCGGAATACGTTGCGATATTCGATCCCTCTCCCTGGCCGCGACAGTGTCGCATACCAGGCAGACAAACCGCGCATCAGGGCGGGGTGCAATATTGTCGTCATCAACCCACCCGAGTTGTTGCATGGAAATTTGTATTTTCCATCACAGCTCATGTCGGATACATACAAAATCGGTGTTTGGCACTGGGAGCTCGCGGTGCCGCCGGAAGAGTGGCGACCGGCTTATGATCTCGTCGACGAAATCTGGACATCCTCTACGTTTACGGCAAAATCCTTCGCCACAGCGACCGACAAACCGGTTTTCATCATTCCGCTTATCGTTCAAGATTGGTGTCATGCCGCTCCGAACGTTGCCCGTCAACATCTTGACTTCCTTCCGAAGTCAGGCTTCGTTTTCTTGGCCGTATTCGATTTTCTCTCAGGGTTCGCCAGGAAGAATCCGCTTGGCGTCGTCAAGGCCTTCAGGGCCGCATTCGGCGACGGCCGCGAGGGCCCGTATCTCGTGCTGAAATATCACAGCGCCGCCCATCACCCGGAACAAGAGGCGCGTCTGCGAGACGCCATAGCCGGAAATGATCGGATCATTCTCGTTGGGGACGTGCTGAGCCTCGCCGATATGCGACTGCTGCGCGACGCGTGCGATTGTTTTGTATCGCTACATCGCGCCGAGGGGTTTGGGCTGAACATAGCAGAGGCGATGATTGCCGGACGGCCTGTGATCTGCACGAATTACTCAGGGAACATGGACTTCACCAATCACGAGAATACACTTCTCGTCGAGCATGAATTGGTTGCCGTCGGGCAAAACGATTATTTTTCCTGGGAAGGCCAAGTCTGGGCCGAGCCTAACCTCGAGATGGCTGCGGACATGATGCGGCGGGTTTTCCAAAACGAGGACCACGCGGCCGAGGTCGGCCGAAAGGCGCGTGAGCATATACTTGAGAATCTCGGCGAGGATACGGTAATGGAACTTTTCTTGAAGGTGCTCGAGTTCGATCAAATGCCAGCATAAGCAGTCCGGCCATGAGGTTTCTCATCGACACGACGACGGCGCAGCTCGTCAGATACGGCAAATTTTCCCGAGTCACGCGCATGCTCGCGTCCGAGTTAGGCGATGGTTCGGGGTTGCTTGTCAATGTGCTCGGCGGGGACATTGTTCCCGCTCGAAACGGGCTCTCCGACCCGAGTGAGTTTATCCCTTTTTGGGCGACCATGCCTTGGCGATCGCCGGTCGCCTTTGAAGACATTCAGCGGGCTGCAAAAGTTGTCGCCGAGGTCGTCGTCCCCTCTCTTGTTGCAAAGCCGCTCCCGCCGGAATCATTGCGCGATTTGACATGGACCTTTGCCAAGACCTTCGATTTTTTTCCTTCCGGTTTGCGCCGCCGCATCGGTCAAACGCTTGCAATTGAGACCGAGGACGAGCGCCGGGAGCTTTTTTTACATTGGGCGGCCGAGCGCGGCGCGGCCTATTGGCCGTTCACACCGCTCGAAAGAGATGCCCGGCAAGCGATTACGCCGAAGGAGGGCGACGCGCTCGTTCTGCCGGGAGCAAGCTGGGGGCATGTAGACATGAATGCTTTGGGCGAGTTGCGCCGCGGGCATCGCTTTTCTCTGGTCAGCCTGGTTTACGACGTGCTGCCGCTCGATCATCCATCACTGCTGCCGGTCCATCATTATGTCGTCTATCGCGATTTCTTGACCGGAGTCGGTCAGCATGCCGATTTGATCATCGCGCCCAACGAAACCACTCTTCATCGCTTGAAGGAATTTTTTGCTGAAGTCGGGATTACGGCGGACGGACGACTGCAGCGTCATTGCCTCGCAAACGCAGCCCTGCGTGGAGATAGTGGCGAACTTTCGCCGCGGCTACAGGAGCTTCAGCTTGAACGTAGAGCGTTCCTCTTTTGCATGTCAGGCCTGCGGGCGCGAAAGCACGTCCTCTGGCTCTATGCACTTTGCGCGAGACTTCGAAAGGAACGCGCAGACTTTCCGCTGCTCGTGATTGCGGGAACCTGTGATCTCCCCCTTATTCAAATTCTCAAAGCCGATCCAGACTGGGAAAAAGTCGCGATATTTCTTTTGGATCCCACCGACTCGGAATTGGCCTGGCTATATCGTCACACCTTGGCGAGCCTCTACCCGTCTTTTGAAGGGGGATTGGGCCTTTCCGTAACAGAAGCAGTCGGCTACGGGCGGCCGTGCATCGCCGCCGATGCGGCGGCGCTTGTCGAGGCAAGCGCTGGTCTCGCCGAGCATTTGCCTCGAGATGAGACCCTCTGGGCCGCGGCTATCGCGCGCATGTCGGAAGCCGAGCAACAACCCGGGCCGCAGTCTCTCCCGGCGCGGTCGAAGACCGGGGGATTGCTTGCCGACATTCGACTCTATCTCGAAGACCGGCCGGGGAGGCGTCAATAGGTTGGCGCCGCCAGAGTCTGATTTCCGAAACTCGGCCGAAAGCGACTCAGTCTCGGGGGGCGCGCGAAGTCCACGTATCCTTCTCTTTGCTCCACTTGCGGGTTGTAATAAGGATCGGGCGTTTTGTACAACGCGCGATATTTGGACCAAAAAGCTGCGAGTTCTCTAAATTCGCGCTCGGCCTGCTGAGGAGTCGTCGCCGCGCCACGAGAAACCGACTCGAAGTGCAGCAATTCAGCGTAAGGCGTGCAGAGGACCGCCAATCCTTTTTCAGCGATCTTGAGGCAAAGATCGATGTCATTAAAGGCGACCGCTAAGGCTTCCTCGTCCAGCCCTCCAACTTCGAAATAGAGGCTTTTCCGAAGGGCGAGGCAAGCGCCCGTTACAGCCCATGAGCGTCTGAGCAACGCCAGCTCCCCATCGGGCCCGGCCTCATGACGCGCGGCGAGGCGCATTTTGTGGTAAGGCCCGGGGCTATCGCCAAAACACACTCCCGCGTGCTGGACACGCAAATCGGGATAAAGAAGCCTCGCGCCAACGACTCCGACATCCGGCCTCGACGCCAGCGACGCCATTTCCATCAGCCAATCGGAATGAATAACCTTGGTGTCGTTGTTCAGCAGCAGTAGAATTTCGCCTTGCGCATGCTTCGC
The DNA here is from genome assembly GCA_036560425.1 of Methylocystis sp. Classification (GTDB taxonomy): domain Bacteria; phylum Pseudomonadota; class Alphaproteobacteria; order Rhizobiales; family Beijerinckiaceae; genus Methylocystis. The sequence continues at coordinate 7,461 of DATBRF010000038.1, forward strand.
CGCCTCATTGTTGAGGCGCGAAAAATTGAACGCTCCGTCGTCCCGCAGGACGACAACGCGAGCGTCCTTTTGCGCCGCCTCAAGAACATCGAGCGCGTCGGCTGCAGTCGTGCCATTGTCAACGATGATGAGCTCGAGTGAAGGGTAATCGGTGCGTTGCAAGAGGCCCTCGATGCAGGGGCCGATAAGTTCCGCTCGATCCTTGGTGGGAACGATTATCGAAACCATCGGCCCCGGCGTAGGCAGGCTAAACCGGATTTGATTGTATTGTGGCGCGAGCGGCGCTGGACCTATTTGGGTAACATCCCAACCTCTCTGCGCGAGATGCTCGCGCACAGCTTCCGCAGCCTGAGCGCGATCCCAATCGGGTGGGGCGGTGCGGTGGCAAAGCACTGCCGGAATGTGGTGAATTCGCTCGTGTGAAGTCGCTAAGCTGGCCTGCAAGGCAAGCGCATAAAGAAAATTATCGACGGTCGTGCTTCGAGCTGGCTGCGTGCGCATCCGCAGCACTGCCTCAGAACGATAGATTGCAGGAACCCCCACACAGTTCTTGCCGAGCATAAAATATTCGTCCCAGTCGGTCTTGAACCATGGCTGGGCGCGCTCGCCGCGCCTCAAGACATCCTCGTCGGCAAAGAGAATATCTGCGTCTGCGACCTGATCGAGGGCGAGCACAAAGCGCGCCAGCGCCTCGCGATGCAGCCTCGCATCCAATGGCAAAGGCAGGACAAAATCCGTATTCGCCGCAGCTTCGAGAAGCGGTTTCTGCATGCCGTCCGGCGAAAAAATCCGCCAGTTGCCATAGAGCTGATCTTGGAGCGCACTCGAAAAGACCGCCAATTTCTGGGATGTGATAGCGTCCGCTGAGATCGGCACTATTCCGAAGCTTGGCTGAAAAGGCGCCAACTCGGCAGCCCGCATGAGCAGTTCAATCCCTCGCGGAGACTCCTGCTCGTAATCCAGAATCCATTGGTGATAACGCTCTGTGCTGGTTGTACGAAAAAAATCGGAAGTCATCGCGTAGATCCCACAGCCGCGCGCCGCCCTTCGCCGCAGAAAGCAAAGTGCCTGCGAGCAATACACCGTATTTGCGCTTATTCAATATGGGACCTGCAAACGCCCTGAAGCGATGAGCGCCTGTTCCAGGAGAGCTTAAGCTGCTGCTGGAAATCTCACCGGCGCGAAGCAGAAGTCACAACGGGGCTGATTGATCGGAACTTACAATGCCTTTAAATGGGTTCAAATTCCAAAGGACCAAGCGACCGCGAAATGACCCATTCTGGCGATCAGGATAGAATCGACGGATATATTCGACGCCAGGTAATCCAGGAGGAATATTTCGCCGCCGCTTTCGAGATGGATCCCTACACGCGCGTTGTCTACAGGCGTCTTCGTGAGCTTTATTGGACAGTATCCAGGATTTTGAAAATCGACGGCGCCGCTGCTCGTCCCCAGCTGGCTTTTCCGATCTACGTCGGACCCGAGCGGGAGGACGGCCGGATTTTCATAGATGCAACCGACTTGATTAGTAGCAAGGCGACAGGCATTCAGCGCGTCGTAAAAGAGCTTGCGACCAATGCTGCAGCGCTTGGCTTGGCCCATCCGGCCGCTGTTCGGGAAGGCCGCCTGATGGCGGCTGGCAGTGAACGACTCGAAGGCATCGATGTTCGCGAAGGCGATATCTTGTTCCTGCCCGATGCCGGTTGGAACCGGCTCGACGATTATCTCTCCGTATTGGACGATTTCCAGGCGAAGGGCGGGAAGATCGTCGGCTGCCTTCACGATCTTTTTCCTCTGACCTATCCTGCGCTTTACACGCAGGGTCTTGTCGCGAATTTCCACGTCTGGACGAAGAAAGTCTTGTTGAGGTGCGATGCGATCGTGGCTGTATCCAGGAGTTCTGCAGAAAGCTTCGAGGAATATGCAAAGTGCGCGTCGCATGCGCCGCGTGCGGGAATGAAGCTTGGGTGGTGGCGGCTGGGCGCAGATTTTGAGCAAAGGGAACATGCCGCCCCGGCCGAAGCGGTCGCTCTGCTGACGAGGCGCGCGCCGTTCTTTCTCAGCGTCGGCACGATAGAGATGCGCAAAGGTTATCCCATCGCCCTCGAGGCGTTCGAGAGGCTTTGGGCGGAGGGCCTCGACGCCAACTTTATCATCGTAGGCCGGCGTGGATGGAATGCTTCCGCCCTTGAAGCGAGGTTGCGTGGGCATCCCGAAAAAGGGCGGCGGCTTTTCTGGTTGGAGAACGCCACCGACGCAGATCTTAGCTTTTTGTACCGTGAAGCGCGCGCTGTAATCCTCCCGAGCATCGCGGAAGGCTTCGGGCTCCCGCTCGTCGAGGCCGCGCATTTCGGCGCGCCGGTCATCGCAAGCGATATCGACGTTTTCCGCGAGATCGGCGGGGAGGGCGTCCGCTACTTCCGGGTCGCCCAGCCCGAGAGTCTTCAGGCTTGTATTCGAGACCTTCTTGCTGGCGGGCAGGTCGCTGCAAAAGTCCCAAAGGTCACGTGGCGGGACTCGACCGCTGAACTGATGAGGATGCTGCGCGAAGCTTCATACCAAAAAAGTATAGGCTGATCGCTCGGCAATCAGGGGCGACGAGCCGATCTCGCGAGGCGAGAGTGCGGCTCTCAGATCCGGCCACCCGTTTCAGAACGGGTGATACTGATACAGCCAGTTCTCCGTCAGCACCGTATCGCCGTTTTTCAGGAAGAGGCGCATCTCGACCGGGTCTGTCCCGTCCACGGTGAGATCGAATTGCGCACGCCAATGGCCCGGCACGCCGTCAAAAACCGCTTCCGTGTAAATATAGGAGAAGCTTCCCCGCGAGGCCCAGAGCACGGGCTCCGGCTTTACGCCGAACGGGAGCTTGGCGAGCGGCTCACCCAGAAACTCGACCATGAACTTGCGCACGCCCTTGGGGCGCGGCTTGCCGGGCTGGCCGCCATTGCCCAGCCGCGTCGCCACACAGCGCGCGAGCGGCGTCGGATAGGGCTCGTCGGCGAGCCAGTGCAGCCTGTAGGAGAATTCGAAGCTCGCGCCTGGGACGGCAGGCTTCTCCGGGACCCAAATGGCGACGATATTGTCGTGAATTTCGTCGTCCGTCGGGATTTCGATGAGTTGCACCGCTCCCTTGCCCCAATCCCCCTTGGGCTCGACCCAGACGCTCGGACGGCGGTCGTAAAAGACATTGTCCCCGTAATGGTCGTAATTACGGTCGCGCTGCATCAGGCCGAAGCCCTTCGGATTATCGTCGCCGAAGGCCGAGGCCATCACCCGCGGGGGATTGTTGAGCGGGCGCCAGAGGCGCTCGCCCGCGCCGGTCCACATGCTGAGGCCGTCCGAGTCGTGCACCTCGGGGCGCCAGTCTATGGCGGTCGGCTTCGCGGTCTCGGAGAACCAATACATCGAGGTCAGCGGCGAGATACCGAAGCGCGTGAACTTCCCGCGCAGATACAGCGCGCAGTCTATGTCCATCACGACGCCCTTGCCGCGCGTCATCAGGAACTTGTAGGCGCCCACGATCGACGGGCCTTCAAGCAGCGCATGCAGCACGACGCCGTCCTGCGTCTCGGGCCCGATGTAGATATGGGTGAAGTCGGGAAACTCCTCGCTCGCGCCCGCCTGCCAGGTGTCGAGCGCAACTCCGCGCGCCGAGAGGCCGTATTGGCGCAATTCGCCGATGGCGCGGAAATAGGAGGCGCCGAGGAAGGCAACCCAGTCGTTCTTCCTCCAGTCGAGCGAACCCTCCTTGGATTCCTGGATGCGGAAGCCCGCAAAGCCGGCGCCCGGCGGCAATTTCCGCGCGATGGAATCCTCCGGCATATTGAAATAGCTCGTGTCGTAAAGGACCTCGCGCGCCTCGCCGTTCTCGACGACGTGGATCTTCACGGCCTTCCTGAAAAACATGCCGAGGTGGAAGAACTCGATCGGAAAGCGCTCTTTCGTGTCGGCGAAAAGCGCATGGTCGGTATTGTAGGTGATATGGCCCCACTTCTCGTAGTCGATCTGCGAGGTGATCTCGGGGGCGGGGATATCGGGCTTGCGATAGGGCTCCTTGACGAGCCTTTGCGCTTCCTGCTTCAGCGCGTCGTATGAGAAGGGCGCGGGTTCGCTGAGCTTGACGTTGGAGACGCGGGACGCCGTCGCTTCGGCCGGCCGGGCGCCGACGGCGCCGAGCGCGCCCGTCGCAGCCGCGACTTTCAGGAAGGAACGGCGGTCCTGCTTCTCGATCATCCGATAATCCTCAAACGGCGAAGGTGAAGAGCCTATGGCGGCGCAATGCGGCGCAGTCTGGGCAAAGACGCCGGGCGTGCGCGGGGGCAGGGGCCTTGCCTCAGCCGCGGATCGGCTCATTGCGGATCGCGGTCTTCATGAAGAAATAAAGGCCGACGAGGCCGAGGAGCGCGAAAATTGCCTCGAGCGCGTGGCTGATCATGGGGTCGAGCTGGAACAGGCCGCCCAGGGCCCAGCCGGCCGCCCAGGAGGCGCCGACGAGCTCCGTCCCGACGAGGATCGCAACGGCGACCAGCGTGGAAAGGTGCAGGTAATTGATCGGCTTCTGGCTCATGGCGTGTTCTCGGAGGCGGCGTCGCGTCGCGTTTCGTGTCGAGCCCCTGCTATATCATAGGGTGGCTTGAAGCAACACCGGTCCCGAAATGAGAGCTTTCCGGCTCACGGCGCCGCTTACGCCAAAACGCCGGCCCGAGGCTCGGCTGGACGCTTATATATTGGCGAGCGCGGGCTCTTTATCCCGCGCTCGCGAGCCCCGTTAATCGAACCGCCCGGCGGCATGGCCGAGCATGGTGTAGACCTTGCCGGCGTCTGCGGTCAGCAGATCGAGCGCCTTCGCGCCTTCGCGATCGCCGCGGCTCGTTTCGACGAGAAGCTCCTCGAAGTGCCGCACATAGTGGTCGACGGTGGCGCGGAAATCCGGATCGACGTTGTAACGGCGGCGGATTTCTTCGAAGGTCTGATGACCTTGGGCGGTGTAGAGACGCCTGCCGAAAAGGCCGCCCTTCTCGCCGCGCTGATAACGACGCCAGAGCTCCGCGGCGGCGCCGCTGTCCACCATGCGGGCGATATCCACCGTCAGGCTGTCGAGCGCGCCGGGGCTTTGCTGACGGGACGGCCGCACCGGGGCAGGGGCGGGTTGCATTGGCTTTTGTGGCGCGTCCTCGCGCGAGGCGCGCGCGAGAAGGTCCGTCAGCCAGCCGCCTTGCGCATCACGCGCCGGTTGCGCCGCGCGGGGCGCGGGCGCTGGAGACGGCGGCGGGGCCGCAGCGAGGCGCGGCTTGGTTGCTTCAACTTGCTGCGCGGGCTCGAAGGTCCTGCGGGCGACGACGGGCGGGGCCTGCTCGGCGACGTCGTAGACGCGCCCCGAGCGCGCGACGATGTCGGTCAGCTCGTTCAAGGCCTTCACTTGATCGCCGACGACACGGCGAAGCGCCGCCGCCTGTTCGGCCGTCTCGCGCGGCAGTTCAGCCGCGCCGCGCCGCACTTCCTCGCGCGTCTCCTCGAGCTCGCGATGAATCTCGCGCGAGAGGCCGCGGATTTCGTCGGCCGTCGACTGGAAGCGCGAATGCGCCTCGGAGAACAGGCGGTTGATCTCCTGATTGGCCTGACCGAAAGCGGCGCGCAGCGTCTGTTCGGTTTCGGCGCGCTGGCTCTCCGCCTCCGATCGAATGTGCGCAAAGCGCGCTCCGACGAGATTGGATGTCTCCTCGGTGGAGGCCGTAAGCGTGTCGCCGATCTCTTTCGAGCGGCTCTCTATCGCGTGGAAAGTGTCCTCCATCTTTTGCGTGAAGGTCACCAACACATTTTCGACCTCGCTTTGCTTCCCCTCGATGAGCGATACGACGTTTTCGATGGAACGCTGGCGGGCGTCAAAGGCGGAGTCGAGCGCATGCTGGCTTTGCGCGAGCTGCTCGGCGCTCTTCGCCAGCGCCTGCTGGCGTTCGCCGAGCGCATCGACGATCTCATGCGCATTGCCGACGGCGCCGCCCGCCACTTCGCTGATCTGCCGCACCTGGGCGGAGACGGCGCGGACGGCTTCCTGGAACTCGCCGACCCGCGCGCCGAGCTCGCGCTCGAGATTGACAAGATTGCCGCCGCTCTTGTCGATGATGGACTGCAGCGAGCCGTTGGTCTGCGCGAGCTTGTCGAGCAGCGATGGCAGTTCGGCGCGGATCTTGTCGTTCATCGCGACGAGGGCGGCGATCGAGGTCTGCGCGCCGGAGTCGAGCGCCTCCGTCAGCGACGACGTCGACTGGTCGATCGCCTGAGCCAGCTCGTCGCGCTTGTCTCCGAGGTGCCGAACGATTGCGGCGCCGCGCGTCTCGATCGTCTTGGCGATAAGCTCGCCGACGCCGGCCAGTTCCTTCGTCACCGCGCCGCCGCGCACGCCGAAGGTCGTTTCGATCTGCTCGATACGCTCGTCCAGCGCGGTCTGAATCTGCGTGAGGCGCTGGTCGAGCGTCGCGCTGATCTCGCCGACCCGCTGGGTGAGCGCCAGGCCGAGATCGCCGGTGCGCGCATGCATGGTGGTGTCGAGCTCGCGACGCGCCTCGGCGAGGGTATGGTTGATATCTTGCAGACGAGAGGTGATCGATTCGATCACGCTGCGGCCGCGTTCGTCGATTTCCGTGGAAACCGCGCCGAGACGCTCGACGACGTTCTTTTCGAACAGCTCGATGCGGCCGTCGAGCGTCTGCGCCAGATCCTTCGTGCGCCCGCCGAGCGTGTCGTTGATTTCCGCAGCCTTGGCGGAAATCGTCTCGGCAATTGTGGCCGATCGGGTGACGAGCGCGGAATCGACATCCTTGAGCTTTTCGTCGATCGCCTTGACGACCTCGCGGCCGCCTTCGCCCATCACGCGGGCGATTTCGAGCGCGTGGCCTGTGAGCGACTCCTTGAGCTTCTGTCCGCCGACGCCAAATCCCGCGTTCATGTTATCGACGAGCGCTTCGATGCGCTGGGCCGCTTCGCGGGTGCGGGCGTCGCTGACGTTCTCGAAGGCTTCGATCTTGTTCGACATGACAGCGGCGATGTTGTCGGCGCGCGCGCCGAGCCGTTCGACGAGTTGCTCGCCCTTTTCGCCGATCGCGCTGTCGATGGCGTCGAGCTTCGAATTGACCTCGCCGGCGAGCCTGCCGACCTGCTCGCTGAGCCGCGAAAAAGCAGTGACGGTTGTGGCGTCCAATTCACTGAGAAGCTTGCCGCCGCGCACCAAGATGGCGTCGTCGATCGTCTCCAGACGCACATCGATCTCATTCGCGAAGTGGCGCGAATTGTCGCCGATGCGCGCCGTGAGCTGGTCTGCTTGTTCGGCAAACTTGCCGATAAAGGCGTCGCCCCGAGCGTTAACAATCTGATCAATGGCTTCCAGCTTCGCGTCCAAGGTGGAAGAGAGCTGCTGTGACCGCTCGTCCATTCGCGAAGCGAGCTGGTCGGTTCGAGCGGCAAGCCTTTCGATCAATGCGTCGCCTTGCGCGCCGACCGTCTGTTCGATCGCGCCCACCTTGGCGTCGATCTCCTGCGCGAGCTGCTTCGAGGTCTCGCCGAGCCGCGCCGTCATTTCGTTGGCGCGCGTGGCGATCTGCTCCACGAGCGTCCCTCCGCGAGCGGAGATGGCCCCGTCGAGAGCGCCCAGGCGCGAGTCGATCTCCTGCGCCAAGGTGCGGGAATTATCGCCGATGCGGGAGGCGAAATCCTCGGTCTGCGCGGCGATGCGCTGCACGAGCGCGTCGCCTTGCGCGCCGACCGTCTGTTCGATCGCGCCCATTTTGGCGTCGATTTCTTTCGTGATCTGTTCCGAGGTCTCGCTGAGCCGCGCGGTCATTTCATCGGCGCGCGCGGCGATCTGATCGACGAGCGCCCCGCCGCGCAAGGAGACGGCGTCATCGAGAGCGCCCAGGCGCGCGTCGATCTCCTGCGCGAAGGCGCGCGAATTGTCGCCGATGTGCGCGACAAAATTCTCGGTCTGCGCGGCAATGCGCTGCACGAGCGCGTCGCCTTGCGCGCTGACCGTCTGTTCGATTGCGCCCACTTTGGCGTCGATCTCCTGCGCCACTTGCGCCGAGGTCTCGCCTAGCCGCGCGGTCACTTCGTTGGCGCGCGCGGCGATCTGCTCGACGAGCGCCCCGCCGCGCAAGGAGACAGCGTCGTCGAGAGCGCTCAGGCTCGCGGTGATCTCCTGCGCGAAGCTGCGGGAATTGTCGCCGATGCGGGAGGCGAAATCCTCGGTCTGCGCGGCGATGCGCTGCACGAGCGCGCCGCCTTGCGTGGCGATCGTCTGGTCGATGGCGTTGAGACGATCGTCGATGCTCGCGACGAAACGTTCAGCCTGCGCCCCGATTCGCGCGTCGGCGTCTTGGGTCCGCGCAGCCAGATTCTCGACAAGCTCGCCGCCGCGTCCGCCGATTACTTCCTCGACTGTCGCGAGCCGTTCGGCGACATCCTGGCTCAAGCGCGCAGCCTGCTCGGAGACGCGCTCCGCCAGGGCGCCGCCGTCGCGCTGCAACGCGTTTTCGAATTCGCCAAGAGACGAAACGATGCGTTCGCCGTGGCCGGCAAGCAGTTCGTGGAGGCGTTCGCCCTGAGTGGCGATCGCGAGAACCGCGTCGCTCGCCGTCATGGCGAAGCGGTCGTGCAAGGTTTCCGAATTTTCCGCTAGCGCGGTTGCAGCCTCCTCGACGCTGCGTTGCAAATTCTCGCGCATCGTCGCGCCATGGACCTCGAAGGCCTCAAGCGCGCGCTCCCGCGTTTCCTCCATCGTCTGGGCGACGAGCAGCCCCGCGTTTTCCAGCGCGGTCATGCGCTCCATGAGCAATTCGTCGACGCGCTTCGCATGTTCGGCGACCAGCGCCGAAACGCTCTCGCTGTGGCGCTTCACCGAGTTCTCGAAGGAGCCGACCCCGGTCGTCAGCGCTCCGGAAATACGGGCGCTTTCCTCCGCGAGGCGCTCCGCGGTCTCGGCGTTGGCCTGTTGCACGGCGCTCTCGAAGGCTCGCAGCTGGGCTGAGAGAGTCTCGCCGCTCGCCGCCGTTTGATCGAGAACGCGCTGGGCTATCTCGCCCTGGCGCGAGAAGGTGTCGTCAAAGGCGGCGAGACCCCGCGCGAAGGCCGCGCTGACTTCGTCGCTTTTCGTCACGACGCGGGCAGCCGCCTCGCCGCTCAGCCGCGTCATGGCTTCCGCGAAGGCGGCGAGGCCGTCGTTGATCGCGGCGGCCGCCTGGTCGCCATGTTGGGCGACGCTCGCGGTTACGTTTTCGCTTTGGCGCAGGATCGCGTCTTCCAGTGAGGCGAGGCCGAGGGAGAGATTGTTCAGCGCCCGGTCGCCTTGTTCTGCGACGCGCGTCGCCGCCTCTTCGCTCTTGCGCGTGACGGCGTCTTCGAAGGAGGCGATCTGTCTCGCGATTTCGCCGGTGGCGCGGTCGCCATGCGTCGACACCAGCGCGGCCAGCTGCTCGCTGCTGCGCGTCACCGTCTCGTCGAGCGCGGCGATCTGGCGGGAGAGCTCCGACGCGGCGCGTTCGCCTTGAGCCGCGGCCAGCCCCGCGATCTCTTCCCGGCTGCGCGCGACGGTTTCTTCCAGCGCGGCGAGCTGACGGGCGATTTCTTCGGTGACGCCTTCCCCATGTTGAGCGACGAGCGCTGAGATATCCGCGGTTCTACGGGAGACGCTCTCCTCGAAGGCGGCCAGGCGGTCGGCAAGAACGGTGGTGGCGCGTTCGCTATGATCGGCGACGCGCGACGCAAGGTCCGCGCCGCTGCGGGCGATGGCGGCTTCGAAGGCCTCGATCTGCTCGGCGACCTCCGCCGAAGCGCGGCCGCCCTGTTCAGCCAGGCGGGCGGCGATGCTCTCGACGCCGATGACTGTTGCTTCGAAGGCCGCGATATGTTCGGAGATCTCTGCGGAGGCGCGGCCGCTCTGCTCAGCCAGGCGATCGGCGATGGCGCCGGTCCCCTGGAGGATGGCGCCCTCGAGCGCCGCGATCTGTTCGGCGACTTCAGCCGAGGCGCGGCCGCCCTGTTCGGCCAGACGGGCGGCAACCGCCTCGGCGCTTTGAACCACGGTGGCTTCGAAGGAAGCAATCTGTTCGGCGACCTGAGCGGAGGCTCGTCCGCCATGCTCCGTCAGGCGGGCGGCGATCGCCTCGCTGCGCTGAACGACGGCGTCCTCGAAGGACGCCAGTCCCAGAGAGAGATTGCCCAGCGCTCGATCGCCATGCTCCGCAACGCGGGCTGCGACCGCTTCGGTCTGCGTCTCTACCGCTTCCCGGAAAGCGGTGAGCTGCTCAGCCAGGGCCGAGCTCGAGCGCTCCCCATGCTCGGCGACGCGCGCTGTCAGCTCTTCGCCATAGTGCGCGACGATCGTCTCGAAATTGGAGATCTGCTCGGTGATGGTCGCCGCGGTGCGCGCGCCATCTTCCGAAAGGCGCGTTGCGGCGTCGTCGCTTCGTTGGGTGAGGGCGGCCTCGAACTCGGCAAGGCGGTCGGACAAGGTGGCGGTTACGCGCCCGGTGTGTTCGGCGACATGGGCGGCCATGTCTTCGGTCCCGCGAGAAATCGCGTTCTCGAAGGCTTCGAGACGCGACGTCAGCAAGCCTGCCGCGCGCTCGCCATGTTCGGCGACACGCGCCGTGGCCTCCTCGCTGCGTGTAGAAACGACCTCTTCGAAGGCTGCAAGCCGCTCGCTGAGCGCGGCCGAAGCTTCGGCGGAACGCTCGGCGACGCGCGCGGCTATTTCCTCCCCATGGCGGGTGAAAGAATTCTCGAAGGCCGCAAGGCCCTCGTTCAACGCCGCGCTGACCGAATCGCCCTGTTCCGCGACGCGCATCGCGGCGTCGGCGCTGCTCCTGACGACCGCGTCCTCGAAGGCGGCGAGCCGCTCGGTGAGGGTCGCCTCCAGCTGGCCGCCGCGTTCCGAGACGCGCTCGATCATATTTTCCCCGCGCTCGAGCACGCCGCGTTCGAAATTTTCGAGCTTTTCGGCCAAGGTCTCGTTCACGCGGTCACTATGTTGGGCAAGCGCGGCGACCGCGTCGCTCGCAGCGCCAACGAAGCGCTGCTGCAGCCCCTCTGCATGTTCCGCGAGCGTCGCGGCGGTCTCGTTGAGGCTAAGGGCGAGGGAGTCGCGCAGGGCCTTCCCGCGCGTCTCGACCGCCTCATGGGCCTTGGCGTTCGTCTCCTCCATGAGAGCGACGAGGCGGGCCTCGGCGTCCTCGAAGGTGGATTTGGCTTGCGTGATCTGCTGAGAGACGCTCGTCGCCAGCCGGTCGGTCGTCTGCGCCAGCGACCTGTCGAGGGCGCCGCCCTGCGCGCCGATGGTTTCCTCGATGACGCTGCCGGTCTCCGCGAGGCGGACGACCAGCCGGTCGCTCTGTTCGCCGATCGAATTCGCGAAATGCGCGCCAAGCTCCTCGAAGCGTTCGAGAATCGTCGCGCCGCGCACGCCGAAATTGAGGGCCAGCGCCTCGCTTGTCGTTTGCAGCTTGGCGTCGACTTCGTCCACGCCCGCGGCAAAGCGGCGGGTCACGTCGTCGCTTGCGTCCGCGATCTTATGGGCGACGATGTCGCCGGTCTCTGCCAGAATGCCGACGACCCTCTCGCCATGAGCGGCGAGCGTCGTCTCGAAATTGTCGCCCGCCTTTTCCAGGGCGAGCTTGATCTCTACGCCTTTCGAGCCCAACGAGGAGGTCACGCGGGTTCCGGCTTCGCTCACGGCTTCGGCGAGATGCGCCGATGTCGCGGCAAGCTCCTGGGAAAGCGCGTCGCGGGCGCCGAGGAGGGCGGTGCGCGCATTGTCGGCGTTGACGACGATAGCCTCGCGCTCGCGCGTCATTTCGTCGATGAGCTGGCGAAGACGGCGTTCGTTTTCTGAATATGAGCGCTCGAGGTTGCTCACCTCCGTCCGCACGATGACTTCGAGCTCGCCGGCGCGCGCGAGCGCGCGATCGATGCCGTCGCCCATGGAGGCGGCTTCCCGGCGGATCGCTTGAGATAAGGAGACGACCTGCTCGGTGGCGATGGTTTCGGGTTCGATCAGACGGATCGCGACTTCCGTCATCGAATTGGCGATGAGGCGCATTTCATGCGCGCGGCGCGCCATGAGTCCTGTAATGAAGAGGAAGAGCGTCGGGCCCAGAAGCGCCGCGATGGCCAGAAGCGGCTTGGGCGCGAGGAAAGAGCCGTCGGCTTCGAGGATTTCTCCCCGATGAAAGAAGATATAGAGAGTCCAGCTGGCCGCCCAAAGCGCGATCGATGCAAAGGTTATCGCCAATATGCCGCGGTTGGGCTGGATTTGCAGCGCTGCGCGCAATTCTCCCACCGTGCGGCGGTCGTCGTTCGCCGGCGGGATGGCGGGCATGACGGGGGCGGGTTTCGGCGTTTCGCTTCGCTCGGTTTTGCGCGATGCGGGCTGGGCGATTTCCACCGGGCCGGCGGCCGGAGGGGGCAGGGGATTGGCGGCGACGGTCGTTTCCGTCTTCTTTGCGCCGCTTTCCGCCGCCGGAGGCGCGCCCAGATCGAGCGCCTCCTCGATTGCGGACAGAGCGGCGGAGGCCGCATCCTGAATCTTGCCCGATTTCGACATCGTCACTTACTCCGAGCGGCGACGAGGCGCGCCGCTCCCTTGCGGCGCCCCGCCGACGGGCGCCAAAAAAGGATTAACCAAACATTACAGCCCCTCACCTGCAATTGAAACACAGGGCTCGGCGGTAATCCGAAACTTCGTTAACGTCAGTTTCAGAACTGCGGGCGAGTCTTATTCAAAGCGCCTGAACGGTTGCCCGCGCCTCGCCAGCATCGCACTGTAAGCGCGGCGATTTCAGGGCGTCGACGCGCGATTATAAAAAAGCGGTGGAAAGCGTATGCCGGATTCTACGGCGGTTAACCGTATCGACGATCGGGAGTCCGCCGGTGCGGCTCCAGCGCTGGATCTCGCCCATCTCTCTCGGCAGACGTTCGGGGACCGGGCGCTGGAATTGGAATTGCTGACGCTTTTCGACCGCCAGGCGGCCCAATCCGCCGCGCGTCTCTCCGAATCCCATCGGGAGGGAGACGCGGGATCGCGGGCCGATCTCGCCCACACGCTGAAAGGTTCGGCGCGAGCCGTCGGCGCCTTCCGGCTCGGCGACGCCGCGGAAGCCTATGAGACCGCATTGCGCGGCGGCGATCCGCAGGCCGACGCGCGCTGCGCGGCGGTGCTCGACGCCATCGCGACGGCGCGCGGGGCGATTGTCACATTTATCAAGACGGCCG
>DATBRF010000039.1:0-27332 GCA_036560425.1 Methylocystis sp.
TTATCGCGCGCTGAACCGAACGCAGCAGCTCGTTCGCGGGCGAATAGGCGACCCATCGCCAATCCGAGGCCTCGCCGACAATTCCTCGAGATCGCCGACTGCCGCGACGCGCGGATCGAACTTCTCCGCACGGCGGCCTGAAAACAGGCTCGTTTTTCCGGCGTCGCCTTTCTTTGTATAGAGTCTTGCAGCCACAGTTTACTCCACACTGATTGACGCATTGAGCTTGGATTCCGCGCTCCACTCCGTCGCGCCCGCATATGTCGCGTCATATACGGCCACGCCGATCGCCTCTCCGAGATCGGTGTGGAGGCCCGCGCATGTTTCAGGCGCATCGCCTTCCGGCGCCGCGACGAGGATGCAATCCGTCCCTGTGCCAGTAATGGCTGGCCCGTCGCGAAGATCGTTGGTCTTCATGATTGCCGCCGTTCGCGCCTGCGTCGCGATGGAGACGGCCTCGACGAAGGCGCCAGCCGAGAGCGGGCGCGATACGTGAACAAGCGTGTTGATCGTTCCGATCGCGGAGTCGCGTCGCCCTCGCCGCGTTCCAACCCACTCGCCGTTGGTCAGACCGACCGTCGTCAGACAGGTAACGGTGGCGCCGCCAACGCGTGATTGTGCGAGATGGTGGCGGGCTATTTCGCGAGAGGTCACGAAGGCGGCGGCGTCCGCGAGTCCCCGCGGCGCTAGCCTCGCCCGCACGAAATCGAGGGGGTCTACATGAATCCCCAGATCGTCGTCGCGAACCTCGAGCCATACGACCTCTCGCGCCCAGGCGAAGCCGGGCTTGGTTATCGACCATCCCAAGGTGCGTTGCCGGTTCTCGAATCGAACAATGAGGAAGGGTGGCGCCAAATCGAGCCGGAACGGCGTCTGTGTCATTTCAAATCGGCAAATCGAGCGAGTTGGGGGAGCGCCTGGTTGAAGCCAAGCGCTCCGCAGAGGGTGTTCAGGCGCAGCGGGGCGCGAGCGTCGCCGAGAGCCGACGGCCGATCACGGTGTTGGCGGCGACTGTCTTCAGCGCCCAAAGACCGCCGAAGGCGCAAGCGTTGATGAGGAAAATCCGCGCGACGGTCGCCGGCGCATAGTCGTTGCCGCTTTGCCCGATGACGAGATCGATCGCAATGAGCGAGCCTTCGTAGACAAGGAAAGCCGCGACAAAAGCGAGGAAAGCGCCAACGGCCCCTGAGAACCGCCGCGCCGCCAGCCCTGCGCTCTCGCACGAAAGCACGGCGATGACGCCGAGCGCCCCGCCCCAGACGAAGGTCTCGCCATCCATCGGATAGTGCATATAGGTGAAACCCCATGCCTGATTTGCGAGCCACACGGCGCCGATCGCCGCTAAGGCCTCGCGGCGGCCGAACGACATGGCGGCGATCGCCGTGAAAGCGGCGAGAGGAAACGCGCAGGCGAAGCCTGCCGTCGTCAGAACGCTTGCGACAGTCAGCGCGCCAACGCCAATCGCCGTGCGCGAAGGAGAAGACGCTATACGCGAGGAGCCAAAATCAAATGCGGCCATATCAAGTCTCCCTAGGTTGTCGATGGCTGAAACCTCTCCGGCCATCAGCTCCGCTCGTCTTCAGCTTTTTCTGCTTGACGAGGAGGATGAAGCCCGGCGGTCGTTGCTGTGACCGGCCGCCGGGACGTTGTCGTGCAATCAGCCGTGCGTGAAACGGCTCGCCGAGCGGTCGACCGGATCGGGGTCGTGAAGGCCGAACCATCGCGCCCGAAGCCTGTCCCACAAAGCGAGACGGGACCAATCCGGCTCCTTCAGTATTTTGTCCGTTTCCGGATGAAGGAACGGGTTCGGCAGAAGCACCGTGATCTGCTGCTCGTTCGCGCCGTTGAAGAGCTGGACGCCCCATGACATCGGAACGCAGGAGCGTCCGATCCGGCGGTACATCTCCGCCCGCGCCGTGCGCCGATGGCGCGCGACGTCCGGCGGCGTCGGCCGGCTGCGCGGCCCTTTGTTTTCGCCGATGCAGACATGAAAATGCGGGACGCCGAAAGCCACCGTCAGATAGCCATCGAGCATGCCGATCCGCGTCGGCGCGCGATCAGCCTTCATCTCCCAGGCGGCGCCCTGAATGAGAATGCCGAAAGTGATTTCTCGCCAATGGTTCTCGAAGAGATCGCGCAGCAGCACTTCGAGGCTCGGCTGATCCGTGGGCAGGGAAAAAACGTCGAGTGGCGTCCCGTCGGGCTCGAGAACCCGAGTCGGCGCAATCTCTGCAAGACCTATCGTCATTTGCGTCTCCTCACCACGTAAACTTCATGCCGCCATAGACCGAGCGTCCTGGCGCGCCGTAGTTGTAGACTTGCTGGTAGTAGACGTTGTTGGCGTTCTCGATGCGTCCGAAAATCGAGAAGCGCTCGTCGAACGTGTAGTTCACATAGAGATCCACCCGCGCATAAGCAGGCAAAGTCACGCGCTTGGCGTCGATATAGTCGTAGTCGGGCGTTTCGCCGACCGCCAACAGACGGGTTTCGAACTCCAGACCAGGAATTCCCGTAAAGATCAGGGACGCCATTCCCTTGTCGGGCGGACGACGGAAGAGAGAACGCTCGGTCTCACGATTTTTCGCAACGAGGTGCGTATAGCTTGCGCGCGCTCTGAGCGCTCCGGGAACGATCTCGGCCTCCCCGGCATATTCAACGCCTTTCGTCTCGGCGCGCCCGACATTGTAATAGCAACCGAACATCTGGGTGGCGGTGCAGCTCGAGACGGAGCCGAACTCGATGAGGTTCTGGAAGCGATTGTCGAAGAAGCTGACCGACGCCGTCACCCGATCGCCGAGTAATTTTTGATCGAAGCCGACGTCGAACCCCGTGCTGCGCTCGGGCTTCAGATTTGGGTCGCCATATTGACTGAACCGCTGGTAGAGCGAGGCGACTTTCGCGCCGGTTCCGGCCGAGCCGCGCAACCTCGTCCCCGTTTCGTCGATGCGGAAGCCGGCCGTTGTGCGCCATGTATCGAACGTCGGGCCGCCCTGCACCGAGTCGATGCGGCCGCCATAAGTGATGTCCAGCCGATCGAAGAACGTGAACTGATGTTGCGCGAAGCCGGAATGTGTTGCCTGCACGAAACTGTTCGGGACAGTCGGGTCGGGCAGGACCGGGCCGCTTTGCGACGTATGCGCGTTGTCGGTCCAGTTCGCCATGCCGAAGGTGACGAGACCCAACGCCCCAAGCTTCATGTCGCCTTGATATTCGAGGCCGCGCCGGTCGCCGCGAAAGCCGAGGCGACACGTGTAGGCGTTGAAATTCGCATCGAAGCAGGACTCAGTCTGCCAAACATCGCGCATCGTCTCATTGGCGTAGAGCGCGACCCGGTTGTGCAGCATCTTGTCGAATAAATCGGCGTCCGCGCGCACATAGCCTTGGGCGAAAGTCGCATGGCTGTGGTTCGCCGGATTGTAGACATTGTCTTTATTGAAGGCGTACGGATTATCGAAGCGGATCGCGTTGTCGTATCCCGTAAACCCACCTTCGACCGAGAGCGTGTCGGTGATCTCAAAGCCGAGACGCGCCGTCGCGCCCATACGGTTTGTCGGATCGTTTGGCGGAAGAGGCGGCAGCGGCGTGACGCCGTCGCCGATCGTCAGGGGCCTGTTGATGCGATAGCCGTAGCGTGGGAAAGCTTCCGTATGGAGAGCGTCGACGGAGAAGGAATAGGACAAACGGTCTGCGCTTCCCGACAATGTCGCGCTCGTGTGCCCCGTTCCATAGGCGCCGCCTTCGAGCATCACCGACCCGCCCGGCTTCCCCTGTCCCTTGCGAGTGATGATGTTGATGACGCCGCCCATGGCGTCGGAGCCGTAGAGCGCCGATTGGGGGCCGCGCAGGACCTCGACGCGGTCGACGTCCGTCGCCGCGAAATTGCCCAGATCGATCGAGCCATCCGTCGACGAGGCGTCGCCGACGCGGATGCCGTCGATCAGGACAAGCGTCTGACCAGGCGTGGAGCCGCGCAGGAAAACGGATGTTTGCGCACCCGGACCGCCGGACTCGTAGAGGTCCAGGCCGGGAACCCCGCGCAAGGAGTCGGCCAATCCGAGCGACGCCCACTTGTTGATCTGGGTCGAGGTAACGACCGACACGGAGCTGGCCGTGCGAGACTTAGGCTCCGCCACGCGGTCGGGCGTGACGACAACCTCCTGGTCGGATGAATTGTTGGCGTCGGCAGCGGAAGCGGAAGCGGAGTTTCGGCCTATGTCGATCGACGGCAATGCTTGCTGGGCGAAGGCGGCCGATGAGAGCGTGAAGGGCAAGAGACACGGAAGGACATAGCGCGACGCGCGCGCCAAGGCGCCTTGGTTGGCGCCAGCCAGACAATCGAACTGCATGAGTTGGACTCGCAGCAACGTGGGCCGTCACTGCGATTGGTCTTGGCCTGCCAATGCGCGCCTAAAGCGCGAGACGACAGTTTTGGACCGCCTCGGTGCACCCCGCCCGACGCTCTCGCGCGTGACCACGAACGATGGCAGGTCTCCTGGCTCGCGGGTCATCGCCTTGAACCGCCTTCCCAGGGAGGGCTCCCCAGTGGCTTTCTGGCTCTAAGGCTCGCCGCTTACAGTTGCGGGGGCAGCCTCGGCTTTGCGCATATGCGCACCGAGTTCCCTTTTGATCCCCGAAGGGAACCATCGGGCCAATTAAAAAGCGCGGCGGGAAAAAGAAGTCAAGCTTGAAGTTTCCCCGGCAAAGGACGGAGCCGGGCTGACCAAGGCCTCGCCCCCTGCTCCGCTACCATTTAACCCACACTCTGCGGACCCTGTCGACATACCCAGAAACGGCGACACGACCGAGCTGGATGTCGAATTCGCCCTATTCGACCACGCTCTCAAAACGCCCATACAAATAGGCGAAGTCGTCTGCGCCGAGGCCGAAGGCGATCTTTTTTGTCTCCGCAGGCGCAAGCGCGACTTGCGACCATCGTTTCAATTCGGGCATCGGACGAGCAATGCGCGAGGAGCGGCGACGGCAGTGACTCGATAAAAGATGCGCAAACGCCGCGCCTTCCTAGGCGCGACGTCTGGTGTTGCCGGTTAAAGTGTCAGAGATTCACGCGCGGATGATCAGCTACATTCGCCAACAGGTCCGCGCGATTTATGCGCTCCTGCAAACGCCGAATCCAACCATCAGCAGAGTGGAATTGGACGCGCGTTCCTCAGCTCTTGCCCCCTCAGTTATTCAAAATTCATCTGGAAGGTCGTGATGGCCCGGTCAAACGAGCTTGTGGGATTGTAACAAAAAGCGTTGGTCGCAACCGGCGCGTCCTTGCAATTCCGATGGCTTCCCTCCCATTCGTAGCCCGCTTCCTTCATGCAATTCATGATCGCGCGGTGAATGATTTCCGGATTAGCGCCCTGGCGCGCTTCAGGGTGCGCGTTTTCCGAGTCAAACTCGCATAAGGACGTCTTAAGCTGCTGCTCTTTCAGGAAGCCGACAGAGCTGCCGTAGAGGACGATCTCGAGGACGCCGAGAATGACCGCGCCAGCGATCAGCGACCCTACCGCGTAGCGCGCATCTTTCAGGAAGCGAATGTTGATGAAATAGAGGCCGCCAGCCGCGAGAAAGCCACACCCGATGATGAGGGCGAAGGGAACAATGAAGACGGCGAGATCTTGGTTCATAGCTAATACTCCTCCTTCTTGCACGCGCGATCAGTGAGATCGCGGTAACGATCGAAGGAGTCATCAGCCTTTGCGGCGGTTAAGGGGGCACCCCATCCCCTCGGCGCGCAAGCGAATGCCTCGCTTGCGGCTCAATGTGTGACTCTTCCTATCAGCACCATCCTTCCGGCGTCAATCGGTCAACTTCGGTCAATTAGAAAAATGATGCATGAGCCACACAATAAAAAAGCCCATAGCGTCGTCCCTTTCAAGGTAACGGGATTCCCCCAAGGGACCACCAAGGGACCGTAAAACGGTTTTCAAACGCCTGAATTGATGCAATTCTGGCTGTCGTTCGACTCGCGCAAAGTTAAGCCCCGGCGCACGCTCGTTAGGCGTCGGGCTTCCGCTTTACGTGGTTGCCGTAGTGGAGCACCTCCACTTTTTCCATTGTGACAAGCCCCGCGCACATCATTTCTTCTAGGATAGGCAGAAATGCCTTGATCTTCTCGTCATTGTCGACAATCTCGATAACGAGCGGAAGATCCTCTGAGAGCCTCAAGATCTTGGTCGTGTGAAGCTTGCTGGAGTGGCCAAAACCCAGCGGGCCACGCAGCACGGTGGCGCCCGCGAGGCGGGCTTCTCGCGCCTTCAAGACGATCTGCTCATAGAGCGGCTTGCCATGAAATTTGGCGTCCTCACCGATGAAGATGCGGAGAAGCACAGCGTCGCGCTCGACAGTCATGATCAAGACCCTTGGAGTTGGTTGAGTTGAGTTGCGACGACATGTCCGATCCACACGGCGACAAGACACAGGACGACGGATAGTCCGATATTGGCCAGAGCCCAGGCCGTCTCGCCGTCTCGAACAAGATTTAGCGTTTGCAAGCTGAAAGAGGAGAAGGTCGTATAGCCGCCGCAAAGGCCTATCATCACGAACTGGCGCATTTCCGTTGAGGCAAATATACGGCCGTCTGGGCCGGTGATCGTCGCGAAAAAGCCAATAACGAACGATCCGGATATGTTGATGAACATCGTGCCCCAGGGGAAGGTTTCGCCGAAATGGTTCGCCACCAAGCCGGAAAACCAATAACGGGCCGCCGTGCCAAGCGCTCCGCCTATTGATACCCAAACATACCTGATCATCTCGTTGCTCATTTGTGTTGCACCCGGCGCTGCTGACTCTGTATCCATTCGAAAAAGTGAACGAACTCGTCCCCGCCACCCGGTCGACTCGAAAACGCTGGCTACTTCACCACCAGAACCGGGCAGGAAGCTAACTGGATTATTCGATCCGCCCGGCTGCCAAGCAACCGCTCGTAAATTTCGGAGTGACCCGTCGCTCCAATGATGAGAAGGTCAACGCCGAGCGTCTCGGCGAACAGCACAATGTCTCGCACCGGGTGACCAGCGACGATGTGCGTTCGGAGCTTCACCTCATGTTCTTCAGCCTTCGCCTGTGCGCGTTGTTGCACGGCGTGGAAGCGCCTCCCCTGGGTTTTGACCTCCTCCCGAACGTCTTCCACTAACTCCGGCATATAGTCGACTTCCTCGACGCAAATCATGTGAAGTTCGGAGCCGTTTTGCTTCGCGATAGCGATCGCCAGCTCCAGTGCGTGAAAGGCGTGCTCCGAGCCGTCATTAGCGTGGAGAATCTTGCTGAACACAGAAACCTCCTCCGTCACTCTGCCCCGCTCGCCGCCTCGGGAAGCGACAACACTCCCTTTTCTCCGCTCGTCGCCTCTCTTGCCGTCGGTTCGTTCAGAAGGTGACGAGGCATGTAAAAGGAGTTTGCTATTATGGTCGGGATCACAGCGCTCGCGATGACGGTGGCGACAAGCGCGGAATATTGCGCCTGGTCGATGATATGGTGCGAGAGTCCGAAAAGCGCCGATATCGTCCCGAAGGTCAGCCCAGTAGACATGAGCAAGGTCGTATACATGGCTTCCCTTCTGGGGGAGGCGAAGACACGGGTTACAGGATATACGCCAATCATTTTCGCAGCGATCTTCACTGCCAGCAGCAACGCAAATGCCCCCGGCGCGGCCGCAAGTTGCGGGACCGACACGAAGGAGCCAGCGCGAATAAAGTAAAACGGCGTGAGCAGTCCGAAGGTCAAGGTGCGGAGACGCCGGATTAAGGCATGGTCCTTTCCTACAGTGCCTGCGAGCACCATACCGATGAGATAGGCGGGCAGGACGGCCTCACTGTCCGCCCAAGTCGCCAATGCTCCCATCCCAAGGAGGCAAAGCAGGAGGAATTTTGCTTCGAGCTCAGACGGCCTATTGCCGTAAAGACTAAAAACTCTTGGCGTAATCCAGGGTAAAGCAATGAAGACAACGGTCCCGACTCCCAGGAAAACAAGGGTTTTAAAGGTAAATGGCGCGAAAAGAAGGCCCAGCGCCACCACTGTGCCAAGATCGGTGACGAAACAAGCGGCCAAGACGGTTTTGCCGTAATCCGTGGCGTTGAAGCCGAATTCGAGCATAACAGCGTAGACGACGGCGACCGAGGTGGTGGACATTGCTACCCCCGCCAACCAGCTCGGCATAATTTCCCAACCGAGAATGAAATGCGCCCCCGCGGCGCAGCCAATGAAGGGAAAGAAAAAGCTCGCCAAACCCACTGCGACGGCCTCTTTCCACTTTGTGCGAAATACGACGGGATCGAGCTCGGCTCCGGCCAAGAAGGTCAGCACAATCGCGCCCGCGCCCGAGAGGAATTTTATCCAGCTTTCATCGGTTCCAAGCACGGCGGAGCCGATCGCCGCGCCGATTATAAGTTGCGCGATCGTCCCGATGACGATTTCCGATAAAGCAGTCGCGATTTTCAGCCATATGGACATTAGGCTCGCGATCAAAGCGAGCCCGAGCCACAAAGCCGCAAGCGCCCAGATTCCCGTCATGGGCGTTCTCCCGCCTTGCGCGAAGACTGGCTTCGAGAAACCAAAGCGCAAGCAAAAGCGGCCGATGGCTCTTTGCGCATTTACGACTCCCCGCTCGCCCGAATAGGCGTTGCAGGAGTCATCAGCCTGAAAAGGCGGTTTTGGGGGACCCCATCCCCATGGCGTTCAGCGTAGGTTATCGGAGGATGCCGCTGCCCGTCAAATCCCCCTTAGATCTCCGGATGGGCGCTCCAAAGGCAGGTGAGCAATAAGCTGCGCGAAGCAGCGAACGTCTGCAATAGGCTACGCTCTGTTGCAGTTTTGGCCGGCGGTCGAATACAAGCGCCGGCGGCACGCTCGGAACGGCCGTCGCACGCGCGCGTCAGGCAGTTTGGCTCCCCCATAAAAGCGTGAACCTCCCGCCGAAGGCTGGAGAGACCCGCGCGCCCAGTTTCCGGCTTTCGCAATCGAGCTTGCGTTGGAGCCAGTCGGCATCTGTTGTCGAAGGACGGCTCAGGCGGAAGCGTCTGATTTGCAGCGGCGTCATCTCGAGCGCAAGAAGACACCCCGTCCCCGCCTCGACTTCGGCGAAATACATCATCGACAAATCGCCTCGGTATTCCTCGAAGCCTGGAATTCCTTCGTAATCATTAATAAAGTCGCCACAGCCATAGAGGATGAGGCGATTACGATAGACCTCGATTCCTTTTGGATGATGTGAGGAGTGACAGTGCAACACCGAAATCGACGCCGCATCGATCAATCGGTGGGCGAAATTTCTGTCCTCACGCGAAACCTCATAGCCCCAGTTCGGCCCACAGTGGACGGAAAACACAATGACGTCGTTGGCCTGAATGACGCGCGAAATATTATCGATAACTTGCGAGGCGTTTTGTTCGGAAAAACTCGGTAACAATGCGATGCCCGCGTCATCGGATTTTGCCGCCCAGCTGATCGGCGCTCCACTCGAGACGCAAGCGCAGGAAAAGATCAGGACGCGTCCTTTGCCGGGAATTTCGAAAATGGCTGGCGCCCAAGCCTCTGCCAGGCACCGGCCTGCACCGGCCGATTTTATTTTTAGCCGTTCGAGGGTTTCGAGCGTGTCGAACAAGCCCGTGCGACCCCAATCCAGGACGTGGTTATTGGCGAGCGCGCAGCAGTCCACGCCGGCAGAAATCAGGCAGCCGGCATTTTCCGGGCTCATTCGGTAATTTATGCCTTTGGGGAAATAGCTTTCGCTCCGAGTGATGCTCGTTTCCAAGTTAATGATGCTGAGGTCGGGACCGGCCCGCTCGAGCTCCTCGCGCGCCGCGCCCCAGATATAGGAAAGCGGCGCAGATCTGGGGATTTCGCCGTGCGCATCTTCAGCAAGCCTCACATAGTCTTCCGCCGAAACCAGATATTCCTCGTGAAGGCGAGGGTTGCAGGGATGGGGCATAATCTGGTCGACGCCGCGTCCCGTCATCACATCTCCGCAAAGGAACAGCTTGATAGAGGACGAGCGCATTCATTCAGGTCCTGTTCCGCCCCACAAGGGCGCGGTGATGCGACGCGATTATTCCTCGAAGTCCGGGGACTCCGTTTCGTCCGTTTCGATTTGTTCGACCGGCTCGTTCCCAGTCTCGGGAAGCTCCCGTTCCACATCGACAATCTCTGCTTCGATGAGTTTTGGAGCCTCGTCTTCGCCTTCAGAATAGGCATTGGGCCGCTCTGGCTTCCTGGGCCCGTTGAAGTCGTTTACCGCCTTGCGCCACATGAGAGGCCTCGTCGTCTTTAATTTGCCGCGTTTGCGCCGGAGGGACGGGCATGCTCGCAATGACGCGCCGGCCCCTCGATCGCTTGAACTGGAGCAGAGGCGATTTTTTGCAAGTTGCTCCCGCGCGGGCGGCCAAGGCCTGCAGGGGCCTTGGCGCAGCAGGCGGAAAGGCGCCGGATTTCCTTGCGAGACACATGATGGAGCGTCATCATTGCAGTTCTGTCGCTCGATCGCGCCACCTTTTGCCATTCCTGTTTAGACATGATCTCTGATGGACTGGAAAATAAGCAGCAACACTCTATGAAATGATCGAAATAGATATGACGCACACTAAACACCGCGAGTGATATATTCATGCTTAAAAATTTTTATGATACGACCATTTGACGAAGCGCTTAGCGCGGGTGAAGTTAAATCTTGCTCGCGTTCACTGCAGGAGGGCCAGATGAAAAAATCTAAGCGCTTTTTGTTCTTGGCGCTGCTGGGATGGGTGCTCGGCTTTGGCGACGCCGCGACGAACCCGGCGCGCGCCGATGCATGTCCGTGGGGAGGCGGCGAGGCGCGGTCGATACGCTGCTTCGATTGCATGAAGCGCGTATGGAGCGGGTCGCCGATGGACCATAAAAAACGTTTGTAGGCAACGCACCTATAGCGATTTCAGCGGCTCCAGACGTTGGTCGCCGACGCGACAAAGGGGTGCGGGACGCGTCGCATCCCTTTGTCAATCTTGTTAAATCTCGAGGTTCAGATGATGGTCCAATCTTCGAAGAAGCGCGCCCAGGGGGCTGCAGCCCTTGTGGGGCTGCTGGTCTGCTCGGCGCCGGGTGGGGCGAGAGCCGACAACATGAGCGACGAGATTCGCTTGCTAAAGGCGAGGCTGAAGCAGCTCGAGAACAAAGTCGCTCAACAGGCGCGCGCGACCAAGGCCGAAAAACAAGCCCGCGCCGCCCAACCGGCGGGCCCCCACGCCGCCGCCGCAGGACTTCCGGGCCCTGATCATTTTTACTTCAAGGGGCTCGAGATCACGCCCGGCGGCTTCTTCGCGGCGGAGAGCGTATATCGCAGCCACTGGATGGGCGCGGACAACAATACGCCATTCCAGAATATTCCCTTCGATTTTATCCCCGGCGCGCATCAAACGGAGTGGCGCGCCACCGCCCGTCCAACGCGCCCCAATCTCATGATCAGGGCGGATATCGACAAGCAGACGCATATCATGGCCTTCGGCGAAGTCGATTTCCTCGGGGCCGCGCAGACGGCCAACTCAAACGAAAGCAATTCTTATAATATCCGCTTGCGTCAGGCCTATGGGAACGTCGACTTCGACCAATACGGGCTGCATGTCGCGGCCGGCCAAATGTGGTCGCTCCTGACGATGAATTCCGTGGGCATCAAGCCAGATACCTCATTGCAACCCTTGACCATCGACCACCAATATTTGCCCGGCTATGTTTGGGCGCGGGTCCCTGGTTTCCGCATCACCAAGGATTTCGACAAAAAATTCTGGGCCGCGCTCTCGCTCGAAAGCAGCTCCGCGACCTTTGTCTCGCCAGGGGCTACGATTCTCGGCACGACGGCTCTGCCGTTGATTGGCGCGCCGATCCTCCTATCGCCGCCCGCGGTGGGCGGTCTCTTCAACCCTTCCAACCCCTATCCCTTCACCCGCATGCCCGACATGATGGGCAAGGTCGCCTGGGATGGCGAATTCGCCGAACGAAAGATCCATGTCGAGGGTTTCGGTCTTTTACGCGACGTCACCAGCCGCGCCTATTGGGGCAATCATAGCCAATGGGGCGGCGGCGGGGGCGGCGGCGTCGTTGTCCAGCTGATGCCGAAACTGCTCGACTTCCAGTTCTCCGGCATGATTGGCAATGGCATCGGCAATTACGGCGCCGGTCAGCTTCCAGTGGCCACCTATCAGCTCTCTGGCGCGCCGCAGCTCATTTCCGAGCGTTTGGCCATGGCGGGTTTGGTGCTGCATCCGACAGCCCAGACGGAGGTCTACGCCTTCGCCGGTGGCGAATTTGCCGGCAAGAAGCCTCAGTGGGCCGCGGTCGGCCCCACCCTTTTCGTCGGCGGCTACGGGAATCCGTTTTACAACAACGCCACTTGCGGGATTGAAAACGACGCTTTGAATCCGACCGCGTTCGGCGTGGCCGCGAACGTCGCCATCGGCGGCTTGTGCGCCGGCCAAACCAAATCCCTGCGTCAGCTTACGGGCGGCATCTGGCACACGCTGTATCAGGGCCCCTTCGGCAGAGTCAGAGCCGGCGCGCAATATTCCTACACGGTGCGGGATGGCTTTGTCGGCTTTGGCGGGGCGCCGCGAGGAACCGAGAACATGGTCTATACGAGTCTTCGCTATTACCCCTTCGACGGCCCGGTTGCGGCGCCCGTCACGAAGTAATAGCAGGACGCGGCGTGCTCGGCGCTGGAGGCCGTCTTATATTCTGATTACGGCAAAGGCGCGCATGGTCGCCAAAAAGGCGACCCATGCGCGCTCGCGGCTGCGCCGTAACGAACGGTTTGCAATGCAGGATAAGGAAACGAAGCCGACCGCATCAACGCCTGGGATCCTCCCGCATCGTCCCAAGGAAAAAACGGCGTGGCGCGGCCGGGCGCCGGGCTCAGGCTGACGCTGGTCGCTGCAATCCACAAACGCCATCGACTTCGCGTCAAAATCTGTGATGGCGCTTCAGGGCGCATTCTCGAAATCCGGCGCTCTTGTCCAGACCGCCGGTTTTCCGTGCAGGATGTCGTCGATATGATTGCGGGCCCGGATTCATTACGCCGGGTAGCAGACAAAAAATTGGCTTTTACAAATACATCGTCGCCTTGAATCGCCGGCAAAGAAATTGGGGGTTTACGCAAAGGTGGCTGCGCAAAAGGCCGCCAATGTGGTGAACGTGGCTGACGGGAAGATTGACCCAAACGCCCCTCCGCCGCCACCTCCTGTTTTCGTCAGTTTAAAAAGCGGGCTTTTGGTTGAGGCGGAGGACAAAGCTTATAGCTTCAAAGTCGAAAGATCGTGTTTTTGGACGGGGGCGGCATGACCGAGCCGCTCAATGGCTTGAGCAATCAAGTTGGCATCCGTCAGGCGCATCTCGAAGTACTCGGCAAGGTGGCCGGCACTTATTTCTACAAGCTGTCTTACGACTTCGCCGGCACACAATCGATCACAGGTGCGAACCAGACCCTGGGCGCATCCGCGCCGCCGCCCACAACGCCGCTTCCCCTCCCCCGCTTCGACACGGGGACCGGCGTGTCGTCGCCATGCAGCCGGTCGCCGGAGGATCGGAACTCTGCTCGAGGACTCGGCTCAACCCCGATCCGCCAATTTCTTCGCCGTCGCGGCCATCCAATACGCATCGGCTCCGCGTGTATGGCGAGGGTGCTCCCTCATTCGTTTCCCCACTGGAACGCCGCTGCGCGCCTCAGTTTCGTTCGTAACCGGGGATGACTGCATAGGGTTGCGACTTGCACGTGTTGACCCAACGCCATTCGCGTCCGACCAGCACGAGCCTCTGGCAATCAAAGCACTTCAGCGATTCACCATTGTCGCCCCCCCAACGGCAGACGTCGTCTTCCGCCATTGCGGATGCGCCGAGTCCAAGCACCGTCAAAGCGATGGCGCCAGCGATGGTTAAAGCGAAACTCTTCATTTCCATCACTCCTTTGTGACTGTTTTATGAAGCTTGCGCGTTTTTCAGTGGCTTGCAAGCAAAAAATCTTTCCCGGCGCGCCGGAAGCGTTGCATGAGCCGCACCCGCGTCTGCCCGCCGCCGGCGAGAACGTCGCCGACGCTTCCAGCCTGACAGCCGCCGCCGGTCGTAGTCATCGAGATCTGTGCGCAGCCCTCAGGGCCGCCAGCATGAGCCTTTCGAAGACCTCAAAGGCTAATGATTGCGCGGTTACCCAATATACCTAGCGGCCCAACGACTTTTTCCCAGGTGAAAAAGGGTGGATGGGGGAATTTGCGAAAAGCTCTTGGGCTCGGAAGTTTCCATGCCGTCGGCAAGTTCATCTCCCTAGGCCAAATCGCCCGTAGCCGTGACGGACAAATTCGGCGCGCCTCCAACCCCATCGAAGAAACGCGTTTATCGGAGACGATAGACGTTCCAGAAGGCCGATCACGCTGGAAAAACACCAAATATGACACCGCAGTGTGGGAAAGCAGCAACAGTTTTAGTGGCAAATCTGCAACGCTCCGTTTTTTGTTGGCTTTTCTTCTCCCCTGGCTCGGCAGAAACCGCCGGCTGACACGGGACTGTCATAAGCCATGCCGAAAAGCTCGCTCATCGACTTGTGCCTAACAATTGGGGGAACAGATGCGACACAAGGTTGATTGGCGGGCGCTCGGCGTCGCCGCTTTTGGTATGATCGCGGCGTTGCCGGCGACGAATGCGTTCGCTGACAGCACCAGCGAAGAAATCCGCCTGCTGAAGGCGCGGCTGAAGCAGCTCGAGGCCAAGGTCGGCCAGCAGGAGCGCGCCGCCAAGGCTGAAAAGAGCCACCCGGGCCATGTGGCTCAGGCCGCCGTGGTGACGCCGGGCTTTGGTCCTGATCACATCTACTTCAAGGGTCTCGAAATCACGCCCGCCGGCTTCTTCGCGGCGGAAAGCGTCTATCGCGACCACTGGATGGGCGCTGACATCAACACGCCGTTCCAGAATATTCCTTACCCGTTCCAGCCGGGTTACCACACGACCGAATGGCGCGCGAGCGCGCGTCCGTCGCGTCCGGCTATGATGATCAAGGCCGATCTCGACAAGCAGACGCACATCATGGCGTATGGCGAGGTCGACTTCCTCGGCGCCGCGCAGACGGCGAACTCGAACGGCTCCAACTCCTATAACCTGCGCCTGCGTCAGGCCTACGGCAACGTCGATCTCGACGAATGGGGCCTGCATGTCGCCGCTGGTCAGATGTGGTCGCTCGTGACGTTGAACTCGGTCGGCATCCGTCCGGATACGTCCCTGCAGCCGCCGGTCATCGACCACCAATACATGCCCGGCTACAACTGGGCCCGTCAGGCTGGCTTCCGCATCACCAAGGACTTCAACAAGCAGATCTGGGCCTCGCTCGCGGTCGAGAGCGGCGCAACGACTTTCGCCGCGCCGGGCCCGACCCTTGCCGCTCCCTTTGTCCTTCCTGGCGTTACGACCGCCACCGCGATCCCGCTCTTTGGCTCGCCGGTGCTCTTGGCGCCTGCGGTCGGCGGCGGCTTGTTCAACCCCTCCAACAACTACTCCTTCAACCGCATCCCCGACGTCATCGGCAAGGTGGCTTGGGACGGCGAGCTCGCCGAGCGCAAGATCCATGTCGAGGGCTTCGGCATCCTGCGCGACGCGACCGGCCGCTCCTATTGGGGCACGCATAGCCAATGGGGCGGCGGCGGCGGCGGCGGCGTCGTCGTTCAGCTTTGGCCGAAGCTGCTCGACTTCCAGTTCTCGGGCATGATCGGCAAAGGCATCGGTCGCTACGGCTCGGCCGGCCTGCCGGACGCCACCTTCCAGCTGTCCGGCGCGCCGCAGTGGATTTCCGAGCGCATTGCGATGGCCGGTCTGACGCTGCACGCCACGCCGCAAACGGATGTCTATGCCTTTGTGGGCGGCGAGTTCGCCGGCAAGCAGCCGCAATGGGGCTTCCAGGCCCCCGCGACGCTCCTCGTCGGCGGCTATGGCAACTGGTTCTACAACAACTCTGGTTGCGGTCTCGAAAACGACGCGGTCGCCGCGGCCATGGTGGCTGCGAACACCTCGATCTTCCCCTGCTCGAGCCAGAACAAGGCGCTTCGTCAGATCACTGGCGGTCTCTGGCATACGCTGTATCACGGCCCGGCCGGCAAGATCAGAACCGGCCTGCAGTATTCTTATACTGTGAGAAGCGGGTTCCCCGGTTTCGGTTGGACGCCGCACGCGGCCGAGAACATGGTCTTCACGAGCATTCGCTACTATCCCTTCGATGGCACGGCGCCGACGCCGGTGCTCGCGAAGTACTAAGCTAGACAAACACGAAATTGAAAAGAGCCCCGGCCTTACGGCCGGGGCTCAATTGTTGATAGCTCTCATGAGCCCTGCTGCGTAGCGCTTGGCGCCATAATCCTTGTCGTCCAGCGTGTTGACGAATGGGCCCGCCTCGCTTCGAGCGAGGGCTTCGTCGCCGCTGTGATATTCGGGTTCGATCCGATCACGCCGTCGTCGTTCCGGCGTTTTCCCATCCCGAAACTTCGTCCATTTCGGACGGCGAGTCAGGCAGCTCTTATTCAGCGATAGGCTGGATGTCGCGCCCCTCGAGACGGGCCGGTGCTTGGCGCCTCGTCTTTGCAGGTATTGACCAGGCGCCAATTTTGGCCGGTCCAAACCCGCGTCATGCATTCGAAGCATCGGAGCGATTGCGATCTGTCGCCGCCCCAAGGACAGACATCATCCCCCTGCGCCGCCGCGGGGCCAGGAACGGAGGCCGCGAGTATGAATAGAATTGCGCTTGCTTTTCCCATATCTGATCCCGCGATGATGTCAGTCAGTTGCTTCCGGCTGAGTCAGCCAGCTTGGAGGGGTGACGCGCCTATAGCCGCTCGAATTGCAGGAATTCATTGAAGGCCGTTGAGAGACTTTTGCGTATAAGAATGCGCTCCATATGTTTTGAGTTGGAGCATTCCATGCGAGCGGAAAGCGCGATAGCGCCTTAACTCTCAACCTCGCACACTCAGCCGGGACCGAGGCGGAGGGCGGCTCATGACCTACGAGCTCTACTATTGGAGCGGCATTCAGGGCCGCGGTGAATTTGTGCGGCTTGCGCTGGAAGATGCGGGGGCGGACTATATCGACATCGCCGCTCAGTCGAACGGCGACGAAAAGCTGATGACCTTTATCGAAAGGGGCGACCTCGTGCGCCCCCCGTTTGCGCCCCCGTTCTTGCGTGAGGGAGACCTGGTCATCGCTCAAACCGCGGCTATCCTGATGTATCTTGGGGACCGCCTTGGCCTGTCTCCTCGGAACGAAGTGGAAA
This sequence comes from Methylocystis sp., assembly GCA_036560425.1. Classification (GTDB taxonomy): domain Bacteria; phylum Pseudomonadota; class Alphaproteobacteria; order Rhizobiales; family Beijerinckiaceae; genus Methylocystis. The sequence goes on from DATBRF010000039.1 coordinate 17,264, forward strand.
GGCTATGGGTGCATCAAATTCAATTGACGGTCGCCGATGTCGTTGGAGAGGCCCATGACGCCCACCATCCCATGGGCGCTCATCTCTATTATGAGGATCAAAAATCCGAGGCGCTACGCCGCGCGGAGCACTTTCGCGAACATCGTATCCCGAAATATTTAGGCTGGTTCGAACGCATTCTGGCTCGCAACCCCCAAGGCGACGCCTACCTCGTAGGCAATAGCGCCACATACGCCGATCTTTCGCTGTTTCAGCTCGTCGAAGGCTTGCTTTACGCCTTTCCGAGAACGATGCAAACCGCGCTCGTCACGGCGCCTCGCGTGGCTGCGCTCCGCCAAAAAATCGCAGCGCGACAGCGGATTCGCGATTATATCGAAAGTGGACGCCGCACGGCGTTCAACGAACAAGGGATATTTCGCCACTACGCTGAACTCGATTTTTGATCGAGGCTCGACTCCCCCTTGAAGCGGCGGTGCTGCTGGAAGGCCGCCTGAAACAGGTGGCTTTCCTCCATCATGCGCTCTGATCGAACGACAAACGAGAGTCTCCCGCTCCCTCGTCATTCGCCCGAAGAGACAAATCGCAGCTATTTACTCCGCGATGGCCACGGTAGCATGCGTCTCCGTCCGGCGCGTGCGCCACCTGCGCCAGCGCGCTTTCCGCTCGCATGGAATCATGCGAGCGATAAGAAATCGCGCTAAATCAAAAATCTGGAGCGCCTTCTTATCGCAAGTCTGTCAACTTTTGCGGAATGCGCTCCAGGATCAACGCCTATACCAAGCGCCCTGTCGCCAGTTCCAGCGGTCACCCTCCCAGCCATAATGACCACCCACCCAGTAATGCTGAGGCGATGGAGCTGGCGGTCGAACTTCCATCACGGGGGCCGGCATAGGCGGAACGGCGATCCCCTGGACATAATGGCCATTCATCCAAAACCAGTCTGCCCCGCGCCATACCCAATGACCGGGAACCCATTTATAGGCGGAGCCAGGAGCGACAGGAATTGTTTCTGCAAGCGGCGCCGGCATAGGTCGGTCGACGTAGACGCCCTGGGCGGAGGCAATCGCAACGCCAAGAGCAAGGGCAAAACCACCCAAAGCAGATATGGCGAACATTCTCTTCAGTTTCATTCCCTTCCCCCTCGATGGTCCAGTTAATTACGCGCGGCTGGCGCGCGTTACGGTTCCCTTAATCAAGCTGATTTCAGGAGGCGGTGGCGTTCGCCGACGCCGACCCTTGATTTGCGAGTTGCACGATCTCGTTATAGGCGGTTTGCGCCAAGCCAGCGATTGTGTTGGATGAGGATGTTTCGCTGTTGGACGAAGCAGGAGATGCGGGCGTGCTTGAAGACCCGCTTCCTTGGCTATCCGTGCGATGGCCGCCGTGGTGGTGGTGATGACCCCCGATGCGCCCGGGCCCTGAGCTGGCGTTCTGAAGATCATTGACTAGGTTCTGCGCCGCTTGCTGTTCCCCGGCAGAGTCGTTTGATGCGGCGGCGGAAGCCAGGGATTGCAAGTCATTTAGAAACGCACCGACGCCCGAGCCTGGGGCAGGCGATGAGTCGGACGAAGAAGTCGTCTGAGATCCGGTCAAGGTTTGAATATCGTTGGTAAGCGTTCCCGCCGCCGATTGGGCGTTCCCGGTGGAGCCCGCAAGGATGGAGGATAGGACAGAGTTCAGGTCCGACAGGAGCGTCTTAGCGGATGCGTCGGAACCCGATGAAGTCGATGTTGCGCTCGAAGGGGAAGAAGACTGCAAAACGACGCTCGACGAAGAGGTAGAATCGGTCGTCCCGCTTCCCTCTCCGCGGTCCTGCCGCACCGCCTGTAAGGCTGATTGGGCTCCGCTAAGGTTTCCGGCCTGCACGGCGGAGAAGAGTGCAGCCATGTCCGTCTTGAACTTACTCTGATCGGAAGAGCCAGAGCCGGGGTCGACTCCCAAAGCTGAGTTGACGGCCTGGGAGTCTTGTTGGAAGGTGCTGAGGCTGCTCTGGGCGCCGGAAATGTCCCCGGATTGTACAGCGGACACCATAGATTTCATCGCGTCACGTCGCTGATGAAGCAATTGCAAGATCGATTGAGGCGAGTTCGAACCAAGCGCCGACAGCGACATTATTGTCTCCATGCTTGTGTTCGCCCGAAGGCGACGCAGTCGGATGTCGACAATGTGGAGTGACGGTTAACCATCACTTGCAGTCTGGGTCCATTATGTTTCTGGACATTTTCCGATATGTTATCGCTAACGATGGCGCTACGGCTGTAGCTCCTGTCGGAACGCCAACCGCAGGTCAGGCTGGGGCCGTTTAAACTTGTTTTTAGGGCTGTTGCCTTGGCGCCCAGGAACGCCGCGCGGTCTTCCGAAAAGAAACTTGATCACTGGCTTGAACAGCGTGATCGCGGAGCTCATCTTTCCCCGCACAGAGCTGCACGCGTCAGGCGGCTGGAAGACGTCGCAATTATTGCGACTGCTCCCGTATTTGGGGAAGCTTTGATAAGCCGCCGGTCTTTCAGGACTCAGAGCGCAGCCGTTCCAGTTTCCCCGGTTCTGATTTTGTAAATCTCGTCAAGTGAGGACACGTAAATTTTGCCGTCCCCTCGCTGACCCGTCCGCGCAGCCTCCATTATCGCCTTGACGACCAAGGAGGCGAGATTGTCGGGGACCATCACCTCGACCTGCAATTTTGGCACGAAGTGAGCGACATATTCCACTGCGCCTAGAATTTGCGAGTGTCCTTTCGCGTCGCCATGGCCTTTCGCCTCAGTGATTGTCATTCCGCGAACGCCCATGGCGAAGAGCGCGTTCTGAACGTCATTCAGCTTGAATGGCTTTATTATGGCAGTGACAAGTTTCATGCGGCTCCGCCTCCTACGGGCGGTTTAGCAACTAGGCTGCTCTACACCAACCAATATTCTGCTGCTGCGCGTTGATTTCAAGGGAGTGGACCAAACGAAAACGCTACGGTCTATTCCTGGCTGATTTTCCTGGGACACCATTGTGGCAACCAGGGGAAATTCACAAAGGCGCCATAATTCTCGATCTAGGTCGGCTAAGCTTATTTAACCCCACGTGTGCGATGCTGCCTCCCCCCCTCTCGCTATTTCAATCGCGGCGACGCGCCGCTATCGCGCTCGCCGCCTTAGGAGTCGCCGCTAGCGCGCTCTTGCTCCTGCCGAACCGCGCTTCCGCTCCGAACGGGCGCCCGGAACACAAGCAGGCGGCCAAAGAAGGGCCCGTCGCGCTCGACCTCAATGAGTCCCAGGTGGGGGCGCTGAAAATCGAGAAGGCGTCGACGGAGTCCTTCCCGCAGGAAAGGCAGGCCGTCGGCAATATCGATTTTAATCAGAATCGGCTTGTCTCGGTGTTCACGCCCTACCAAGGCCGCATCATCAGCGCCTCGCTGAATGTGGGGGACAAGGTCGAGAAAGAAGAAGTTCTCTTCACGATCGATAGTCCGGATTTGCTGGCGGCGGCCTCGAATCTCATCGCCGCCGCGGGCGCGCTGACGCTGCAAAACCGCACACTTGGCCGCACCAAGGCGCTGGTCAAAATCGGCGGCATTTCACAGCAGCAGGTCGATCAGACGACCTCGGATCAGCAGTCGGCCGAAGGCGCGTTGAAGGCGGCCAGGGACGCCGTGCGGATTTTCGGCAAAACGTCCGAGGAGATTGACAAGATCGTCGCCGAGCGTCTTGCCGATCCGCGTCTCGTCGTCAAGAGCCCGCTTTCTGGATATATTACCGCGCGCGCGGCGGTTCCCGGCCAGCTGGTTCAGCCGGGCGTCGCGCCGGCGCCCTTTGTTGTGGCCGACACCTCGACGATGTGGATGGTCGCCAATGTCGTCGAGAGCGAAGCGCCCCTCCTGCGCGTCGGTCAGGAGGTCAAAGCAAGCGTCGCCGCTTATCCCGGCCGCTTCTTCGACGGCAAGGTAACCGTGCTCGGCGCCTCGATTGATCCCGCGACGCGCCGACTCTTTGTGCGCAGCGAGATCGCCGATCCCGAACATCTCCTGCGCGCCGGCATGTTCGCGAATTTCGTGATCCGCATCGGCGATCCGGTAACATCGACGGCGGCGCCCGAGAGCGCTGTCGTGCGCGAGGGCGACGGAACAATGATTTGTTGGGTGACTACCGATCGGCGTCGGTTCGTGCGACGGGTTGTGACAGTTGGGGAGCGGAAAGACGGTTTCGTCCAAATCCTTTCGGGGCTCAAAGTGGATGAGCTTGTTGTGAGCGACGGCGCCGTCTTTCTCAGCAATCTCATTTCCATGGCCAAACCGGATTAAGACCGCTTCGGAGATCGTGCTTTGTTGAAGTCCATCCTAGAGTTCGGCCTCACCCGGCGCGCCATCGTCGTCATTGGCGTCATCGCCTTCGCGATCGCCGGCCTTGTCGCATTTTCGCAACTCAATATCGAAGCCTACCCCAATCCCGCGCCGGTGATCGTGGAGATTTCAGCGCAATCGCCGGGCCTCTCGGCCGAAGAGATGGAGAAGTATTATACCATCCCGATGGAGATAGGACTTTATTCCACTCCAGGCATCGTCAACGTCCGCTCGACGTCGTTCTATGGGTTGAGCTTCGTTCGAGTGACATTCAAATATGGAGTGGACTATTACTTCGCCAAGACGCAGATCGCCCTGAATCTTCAGCAGAACGTCAATTTGCCCGGCAATGTCACGCCTCAGATCCAGCAGTCGAGCCTCACTGGCGAAATCTTTCGCTATCAGGTCAAGGCGCCTCCGAATTTCGGCCTGAGCAATATCCGCACGATTCAGGACTGGATCATCGCGCGGCGCTTGCTGACGATTCCCGGAATCGTGCAAGTCACCTCATGGGGCGGCACGACCAAGGAATTCGACGTCGACGTCGATCTCCAAAAGGTCGAAGCTTTCAATCTTACCATCCCTCAGATTGTGACCGCGATTGGAAATTCGAATATCAATGTCGGGGGGCGCGAGATCCAGATTGGTCAGCAATCGGTCAACATCAGAGGCATCGGCCTGATCAACGACGGCGGGGCCGCCAACATCACGTCGGGATACCACACTGAGGACATCGAGAATATCGTCCTGTCTCAGACCGGTGGCGTGCCCGTGAGAATTCGTGACGTCGCCAAGGTCTCCGTCGGTTTTGTTCCCCGGCTCGGCGTCGCTGGTCGAGACAATGATGACGACGTCGTCGCCGCGATCGTGCTCATGGGGCGCACGCAGCATACGAACGACATGCTGCCCAAGGTCGAAGCCGAGATAAAGAAAATCAATTCGGACGGCTCGCTTCCGCCAGGGGTGCGGATCGAGCCCTATTACGATCGTGGGTCGCTCGTCGACGTTACGACGCATACAGTATTGCATAATCTCTATTTTGGCATGATACTTGTGTTCCTGATCCAATGGATCTTCCTCGGCGATTTGCGCAGCGCTTTGATCGTTGCGGTGAATATTCCATTTGCGCTCTTTTTCGCGATCATCGTCCTTGTGCTCCAGGGCGAAGACGCGAATCTGCTGTCAGTCGGCGCGGTTGATTTTGGCATTATCGTCGATTCCGCCGTTATTCTCGTCGAGAATATTTTCCGAAATTTCCAGGCGTCGCGCGCGAAGCGCAGCGTGCTTCTCCAGCTCCTGGCCGAGGGGTTCTGGGGCTACAATCCGACTTCGCCGGCGAATACGAAGGGTGTCGCCGAACTCTGGACCGACCGCCTGAGACTGATCTTCGTCAGCGCCTTGCAGGTTGATAAGGCTGTTTTTTTCACGGCGACCATCACCATCACCGCCTTCTTGCCGCTGTTTACCATGACCGGTGTTGAAGGGCAGATTTTTGGTCCGATGGCGCGCACATACGCCTATGCGCTCGTCGGCGCGCTGATCGCCACTTTCACGGTGACGCCCGTGCTCGCGTCGATCGTTCTGCCGGACCAGGTACATGAAGTCGAGACGCTGGTCGTGCGCTGGCTTCGGTCGCTTTACACGCCGGCGCTGCGCTTTTCGCTGGCCAATACCAAACTCGCCATCCTTGGCGGCGCCGCATTTCTTGTTTTTGCCGGTTTGATCGCGACACGGCTCGGCAGCGAATTCCTGCCCACCCTCGAAGAAGGCAATCTGTGGATCAGGGCGTCGTTGCCGCCCACGACGTCGCTTGCGGCCGGCGACCGCGCCACCCGCAAGATGCGCGAAATCCTTTTGCGTCACCCGGAGGTCTCGACGGTCGTCTCGCAGCATGGCCGACCGGATAACGGATCCGACGCCTCGCCCTTCTCGAACGTCGAGCTCTTTGCGCCTCTCAAGCCATTCGATCAATGGCCCGCGGGCCTCACCAAGGAAAAGCTCACAGAGACGCTGGAAAAGGAATTCGAGAACGAGCTTCCTGGCGTCGGCTTCAACTTCTCCCAATATATTCAGGATAATATTCAGGAAGCGCTTTCGGGGGTCAAAGGCGCCAATTCCATCAAAATCGTCGGCCCCGACCTCGACGTGCTCGAATCTCTGGCCGAGCAGGTCAAAAACGTGGTTTCCGAGATCCCCGGCATCGAGGATCTTGCCGTTTTCCATCTTCTTGGCCAGCCCAATCTCAATATCGTTATCGACCGCGCCAGGTCGGCGCGTTATGGTTTGACCGCAGGCGACGTCAATACGGTCGTGCAATCGGCGATTGCAGGGGCGGTCGCGACGAGCGTTTTAGAAGGCGACCGTCAATTTCCGGTGCTGGTGCGGCTGGCGCCGAAATATCGAAATTCGATCCAAGCCATCAGCAACGTCAAGGCGGCGTACGCCAATCCTAACGGCGGCCCGAACACCTACGTGCCTCTGAAGGAGCTGGCCTCCATCAGCGTCGATACAGGCGCCTCATTCATTTATCGAGAGCGTGGCGAGCGCTACGTTCCGATCAAATTCAGCATTAGAGGGCGCGATCTCGGCTCCACCGTCGCGGAAGCGCAGGAGCGAGTCTCCAAGGCGGTTAAACTGCCGACAGGCTATCAGATCCTTTGGGCGGGAGAGTTCGAGAATCTCCAGCAGGCAAAAAAGCGGCTGTTCGTCGTCGTGCCCGTGACGCTCGCTTTGATCTTCCTGTTGCTTTACGGGATGTTCAATTCGTTCCGTGAAAGCTTGCTCGCCTTCGGCGGCATTCCCTTCGCCATCAGCGGGGGGATTATCGCACTCTATATCTCCGGATTGAACTTCAGCGTCTCCGCAGCAATCGGCTTTATCTCGCTGTTCGGCGTCGCGGTGATGGACGGCATCCTCAACATCACCTACATCCGGGAACTCACGATCCAAGGAATGGAATTCGGAGAGGCCGTCTTTTATGGCGCCGAACAGCGCATGCGGCCGATGCTGATGACCGCCCTATCCGCGGGCGTCGGACTTTTTCCGGCCGCCATTTCACATGGGGTCGGTTCCCAGGTCCAACGGCCGCTGGCGACGGTCGTCGTGGGCGGAATGCTGTTCGGACCAATATTGATCCTGGTGGTCGCGCCGGCGCTGCGCAAAGTGTTCCTACCTCAGTATAGCCGGGCGCATGTTGGAGGCGATTCGGGGAACCACTCGATTGAAAGCCGCGTTCATGATTAACAACAACGGTGTCGGCCAAAGCGATGAGATTCGAGTGGCGCTGCGATGAAAAAGATGAGCCGTTACACTCGGTTTTCAGCATGCGTCTCGGCGATAGCGCTTTTGACGCTATCCGGCTGCGCGGTCGGTCCCGACTTTGTTTCGCCGTCACCCCCTGATGTCGACCGCTTCACGCCCGAAAAGCTGACGTCGATCGGCAGCAGTGAAAAGGACAAGCTGCGCCTCGAGTTGGACGCCTCGGTCCCACAAAGATGGTGGGAGGCGTTTCGCGACGAAAAACTCAATAAATTGATCGCCGCGGCGATCGAACACAACCCGTCGATCCAGGCCGCCGACGCCGCGATCAAAATCGCCTATTTCAACGCAGAAGCGCAAAAAGGCGCGTTTTTGCCGACGGCAGCGTTCAATTCAACTAATCAATATTTGCAGCAAAACTTCGTGCAGAACTTCCAGAACGGCAATCCGACAAACCCAACCGGCGATCCGACAATCCCCTATAAGCCCTATGGACTTTTTCTCAAACAATTGTCGATCACATACAACATCGACATTTGGGGCGGCAATCGGCGTGCGGTGGAGTCTCTCGAGGCTCAAACCGATCAGCAACGCTATCAATTGGAAGCGGTCTATCTGACGCTGACAAGCAACGTCGCGGCCGCCGCGGTATTTGAAGCCTCACTGAGAGGACAAATTGCCGCGATCCAGAGAGTTATCGTGATAGAGAAGGAGCTTTTGGAGATCCTGAAAAACAGGCTGCAGGTCGGCTCGTCGTCCCAGGCGGATTTCTTTATGCAGCAGACGGCGCTAGGCCAAGCCATGCAGCTTTTGCCGCCGCTCGAGAAGCAGCTCGCGCAGCAGCGCGATTTATTGACGGCGCTGGCTGGCCAATATTCGACGGCCCAGGTTCCGGAAACGTTCAATCTAGATCATCTCCAGCTGCCGAAGACCCTGCCACTGACCTTGCCCTCGACGCTGGTGCGACAGCGCCCAGACATCCGCGCCTCGGAGGCCAATATGCATGCCGCCGCGGCGCAGATTGGCGTCGCCATCGCCGCGCGCTTACCCAGCCTCACGCTCACGCCGCAGCTCGGCTACAGCGCATTCGACCTTGCCAAAATATTTGTGCCGGCAAGTGGTTTCTATGTCCTTGCCGGTTCGGTCGCGCACACGATTTTCGATGGCTTCGCGCTGCTCAACAAACAAAAGGCGGCTGAAGCGGGTCTTGTTCTGGCGGATGCACAATATCGGCAATCCGTCATTTTGGCGTTCCAGAATGTCGCCGACGCACTGCGCGCCTTGCAGGCCGATACGAAGGCAGTGAAAGCTGCAAGGTTTACCGAGGAATCCGCCCGAAAAAGCTTAGCGATTGCAAAAGGGCAACTCAAGATTGGGAGCATCAGCCTGATCGAGTTGCTGAATGCGCAGCAGGCTTATCTCACGGCTTCGGTTGCAAGAGTCCAGGCGGAAGGCAATCGCCTTGCGGATGTGGTCGGCTTGTTCATGGCGCTCGGCGGCGGATGGAAAGACGCGAATTTACGCGATTTGCCTTTAAGTGAGCCAGGCGCTCCAACGAACGCCCAGATCGAAACCATCAATGGGCCTGTGAACTCCAGCTGGTTTCCAAGCTTTTTGGACTGAGCTGATGGCGGGGTGAAAACTGAAAGCAAATCGGGGGTTTATCTTCATGATGCCAGTGCGCCAGCATAGCAGACAAGGGTGAGAAAGATCATGTTCAGCTTCACCGCAAGAATACTGGTTGTTTTGCTGCCATTGACTCTCTCGGCCCATGCCCAAAGCCTGGCGAATATCCCATCTGCATACGTGCCCGAAGCAAATTATAAGCGCCTAAGCTGCGAACAACTACTCCAAGAACGCGCGCGAGCGGAAACCGATCTCGCCAATCTGTACACAGAGCTCCAAGGTTACCATTCGAGATATTTAATCGATTTTTTAGCGCTCGGGCTACCCTTGGCCACTCTTGGCGGAAATACCGTTGCTGCCGAGACATATTTTGAGCATAAAATTTCACATGTAAAAGGCGAACTCGAGACGATGTCTTCCGTATTGAACCGGAGATGCGGTAGCTAAACTTGTGTCACTCATTTCGCCTAACTCCAAAGGCTCAGCGAATGAGACCCGGGATCTCAAAAAAGAAAGATTTCCGGTGGCCACTCCTGGGCGACACATCCGTCGATAATCTCAATGAGACTCGAGCAGATTCGACGCGCCTCGTCATGCGTCCTCGCGATGTGAATGCGCCGGTGCGGCCAAAATAGACATGCCACTTGTGCGCAGGCTTTATCGTGAGCGGCAAGGAAAGGCGTTCTAGAGACCGCTGAGATCGGCGGCGGATGAAATGACGAAGCCAGCTGAGGTCGGCAGATTCGCGGCTGTCGCGAATTCGTGGAAACGCGCCTTGTTCTCGAGCATGCTCACGACGTGGAACCGATTGTCCTCGAGCGATAGAAGGCCTTCATCTCATCGCGATGTTCCGCGACGGTCATG
>DATBRF010000040.1:0-19707 GCA_036560425.1 Methylocystis sp.
GCAAGGGCGTAATCGAGCGCGCGGCGCAGCGGCTCGTTTCCTTTCTTCACGGCGATTCCGAGACCCTCGCCAAAATAGCGTGGATCAGTGAAGGGGCCGTCCTTGAAGCTGCAACAGCCATCGGCCTCGGCCCCGTTCAGCCAGAAAGACAGACCGATCGCATCGCCGAAATAGGCGGCGACCTTGCCTTTCTTGAGGGCGTTGCGGGCGAGAGCATGGGTTTCGAGGGCCACCCGCTCGGCGTGCGGATAAAAGGTCTCGAGAAAGGCCTCGTGGCGAGAGCCAGCGATGACCGCGACCTTGCGGTCGTCGATCGACTCCGGCGTGGCGGCGGAAAGCGTCGTGTCCGATAGCGTGGCGAAACGCCCGGGCGTCAAGAAATAGGGCGCCGTGAAATCGACCTTCTTGCGCGTCTCTTCGTTGATCGCGAGCGCCGCGACGACGGCGTCGCCGCTATTGTCGTCGAGAGAAGGGATAAGCAAATCCCAGCTTCTTCGCTGGATGGTGCAGGGCAATTCCAGTTCGCCGCAAATGGCGCGGGCGAGATCAACGTTGAACCCCGCGAGCTGGCCGTCGGCGACAAGAAAGTTGAACGGCGGATAATCGTCTTCGGTCAGGAAGCGGATCTGCTTTATCCGCGAGAGGTCGGGCTTCTGCAGCGGATGATGCGGATCGAACAGGGACGGCGGCGAGATGGACGCTGTTTCGGCCCCAGCGGCCAGCGGGGCAAAGGCGAGAGCCAAAATCGCGAGCGCGGGCGCCGCCAGCCGCCGAGAAAGGGCCGAATCAAATCTCTTGCTCAACCGGCAGATCTGGCTGATAGTCAAGCTTAAGCGTTGCTTAATGTTTTGCTTCATATTTGGAGTCTTAATTCATGAGTCCGGCGTCGGTCGACCATTTTTCTGTTGAGGCAGCTACGAGGGTAGGCGGAAGTCAACGCGCGCCTCGTCGCAGGCCTCCTCTCGATCAGACGCCCGCCGCCGTAAAGCGGGCTTCGCGCGCCGCGGAAACCGCGCCTCGATCGCCGCCGGTCGAAATCGCCTTCTTGTCGAACCATGGCGTTTCGGTCGAGGCCTTGAGCGAGGCGGCCGAATTGGCGCGACGGCAGGGCGTTTCAGCTGACGCGGCGCTCCTTGCCGAGGGCGTCATCGACGAAGACTCTTTTTATCGCGCGCTGGCGGAACATCTCGGGGTGGGCTTCCTGGCGTCGGACATCGAACTTGCGCCGGGCGCGCTGTCGACGGCAGGGCTCGGCTATGCGCGGTTGCAGGATCGCGGCGACGGCGTCCGGTGGCTCCTCGCGCCGTCCGGAACGCAAATTTTTCGTTTGATGAGCGTCTCGCGGGCGGCGAGAACACGACCGCTCTTCGCCGTGACGACGCGCGCGCGATTCTCCGAGGCGCTAGGCGCGGTCTATCCACAGGAGGCGGTTCGCGCGGCAAGTCACTCGGCGGAGCAAGTCGATCAGGATCTTTGCGTGCGGGGCTCGCTCAGGCGCGGTCTGCTCGCCGGGGGGACGGCGGCCCTGCTCTTAGTCGTCGCGAGTCTTTTTGCCCCTTTCGAAACCGCGAATCTCGCGGCCGCCTTCGCTCTTGCCTTCGCCTTCCTTGCGAGCGTCGTTCTGCGTCTTGCCGCTTGCGCCGCAAGTCTTGATGAGCAGGCGGACGAGCGGTGGCTCGAGGATGCGCGGCTTCCCGTCTATACGGTGGTGATCGCCCTCTACAAGGAAGCGGCGGTGGCGCCGCAGCTCGTGCGCGCGCTCGATCGCTTCGATTATCCGGTATTAGGTAGCAAGCACACCTAGCGGAATCTACCGGGTTTTGGGGGAGTCCGCCAGAATGGCGGGATGGCAGACCCCCATATTTTGACAACACTCCGACGGAAACGCGACCAGATGGAAGCCGCAATCCGCGCCTATGAGAAGAAGACCGAGGCGCTCCACCGCGACCTCGCCCACATCAACGCCACGCTCCGCCTATTCGAGCTAAACGGCGAGCAAGAGGTCTTCCCGGTCCACATGGACCTAAACCGCATCTTCAAGCGGTTTGAGATTGGGCGGCTATGTCATGAGGCCCTAGCGGCGGCGCCGGAAGGGCTGGATACGCGCGAGCTGGCCCGAGCCGTGATCAGGGCCAAGGGCATGGACGAAGGCGACGCCGTGCTCCGAAGGGCGGTGGCTTTCCGTATCGTGCAGGCCATGCGCATGCAGGAGAAGCGGGGACGAGTCATTGGCGCGGGGAAGCGGAAAGGGGTGAGGGTATGGGGTAGATGCTGCCCTAGCTCAGGAGCCGTGCATCAATGCCCTAAAAATCATAGAACATGAGTCTACATTCAAGTCTCTGTTTTTCCATAGATAATGGCAGATATTCTCCAAGAAATTAAAGTCGTACTCTCGCGGAGAGTCTTCATAGGCAGCGCAACATAAGTACGACAGGTCAAAAGAAAGCAGTTCGTTATGATAATCATTGTAGAATCGAACGATTCCGACCATATCCTGAGCGTCTGCATGGGAATAGCCAAGCGGAGTCTCAGCCTCAATCTCCTCCCATTCGCCAACTCCATTGCTCTCGAATTGTAGCGCAGTAATAATCTGATTTTGATACAATGAATGCAAAAGCGCTCCAGACCTCTTATAATGGTCGGGGTTTTCTGATTGTAACAATACTTTGTATGTTTTGATCAGCTGCAGATAGTTGTCATGTGCGAGACGAATGCGGTCTTCTGAGACCGTGTTTGTGCAAGGGAACCTTTCGAGCACTGCGGATGGGGCCGATTCGAAATGTCCCCCGACAAACCGCAAAAAGAACTCGGGGTCTTCAAGCTGCGAGAAAAAGTCTGTCATGTGTCGCTTTTTTAACGGCGCTGCAGGAAAATGCTGCATAAAAAAAGGCCTCGCAAATAGCAAGGCCTTTTATCCGGTCCTAGCGCGGCTCGTTTACTTCTCAGTAAGGAACTTGTCCTTTAGCACTTTGAAAGCGCTCAGATTATCGTGAGGCGCGCGCACCTGCTCTTTAAGCGAATTGGCGGGGTACATGCGTACGACAGCCTGGGCGGACGCCGTGGCATTCGCGCGCTTGGTTTCCTTTGTCGTGCTCATGTTCCGCTCCAAGAAATCGTGCCATTGATTAAAGGCACACGCAAAAACTGGAAATAGGCGCACATGGCCCTTCGGGCTACCTAACGCCTATTGTGCAACTTGTCAACCTTTAGGGGCCCATCGTAAGCGAATCGTTGCGATTGGCCGCCTCATGAAGAGCGTTATGCAGCATGGGTTGCGCCGAAATCAATCGAGGGGCGCATTATTATTTTCCAAAATGCGTTTCTTTTCTCTCCCTTGTTGTCATCAAGCGACATTCACAATCGCGCGTTGCCAATACCCCTTCCACTGGCGCGACACGGGGTGCGCCAGTGCCGCAGATGCAACCATAAGATATTGCTCGCCATTCGAGACACGGCGGTGATCCTCGCGCCAAGCCATCTCGCGGGCGTAAGCGTTGAGATGCGGGCCGCTCAGGTGGTGGTGATGGCCCATCTCGGCGCGGCGGATGCGGGAGAAGAAGCTTTCCGCTTGGTTGGTGCAAGCGCCTTCCGCCGAATAAGCGTGTTGGTGATTGATGCGCTTCGTCAGGAAGATGGCATGGAGCTTATCCCAATGGGCGGCTTCATCGGCGTGAACCGTGGCGTTCGGGGAAACGCGCTCAGCTATCTTCGCGACTGACTCGCCTTCCGTCTTGAAGACGAAGGGGAGCGTGCGGCCGTTGCGCTCGCGCATCACGACCACGACGCGGCGCTTGCCGTTCTGGTTCTTGGCCAGACGGCGGTCAATGCGGTTTTCCTTGAAGTTGGAAGGCTTGATGTAGCCGCCAACGTAGCAGCCATCCACCTCGACGTTACCCGCAGGGGTAACGGTTTCAACCTCGGCAGCGAGCGCCTCACGGATTTTGTGGGCGAGAACGAAAGCCGTCTTGTATTGCACGTTGAGGTCACGGGACAGCGCCAGCGCGCTCTTGCCCTTCACTTCGTTGACGAAGATCGCGATGGCCAAGAGGTAGTCGCGGACCGGGAGCTTGCGGTTGGCGAAGATGGTCCCGGACGTGACCGAGAACTGGCCCTCACAGGCTTTGCATTTAAAGATCGGGCGCGCCTTGTAGGCGTAAACCGCCGCGCAACCGCAGTGTGGGCAGACCGGCTGGCCTTCCGTGGCGCTCCAACGGATCATGCGGAAAGCGTCGCGGGCCTCTTCCTCGGACATGCGCGCGACCTTCGCCAGCGAGAGCGAGCGGGCGGCGGTCGAAAGGAGGAAGTGCTGCGCCATAGTCTGAGGTCCAACGTTTTCCATTGACCTCATTGATAAGTGACGAAAGCGATGGCGTCAACACAAAATGATGACCTTGACGCTTTTTATTGGCGTCGCTATTTTCGGCGCATGACACCGGGACAATGCCGCGCCGCTCGCGCATTTCTTGATATTTCGCAACCCGAGCTGGCGACAGCCGCGAACGTCGGGGTTTCGACGGTCCGTGACTTTGAAGCCGGGCGCCGCATCCCGATGGCGAATAACCTAACGGCAATTCGAGTTGCGCTTGAGGCGCGCGGGATTCGGTTTCTCCCAAAGGATGAAAACGGCGCATATGGCGTCCTTTACGCGGATGGTGATATGCGCGCGTAGTGGACAGAATCGGTAGATTCTGCTAGGCAAACGGTGGAGACGGGGGGAGTCGAACCCCAGGGGGAGACGCTGCAAATCGTTCCCTGGCACCGGCCTAACCGTCCCCAGTGGTGGAGATGGAGGGACTTGCACCCTCGGGCCGACAGGTGGGTAGCCGGCAGCCCGCACTTTGCCATCCCCGGAATCGGGCTCAGACGTTCATTCGTCTGGGCCCTTTTCAATTGAAGCGCATGTCTTCCTCCTTTGTCAGAGATGATTCAAAAAGAGCGCCACTCCCCATCGGGGGGAGCACGTAACTACCGTCGGCATTCTGATGCAGTCGCCTTCCGTTCGTGATGTTCATAAGGGTTGTGTGAAAGGCCCGCTTGTCCATGTAACCCGCCTCCTCAGCCGCCGCGCGAAGCTCGTCCTTGCTTATGCGTCCAGAGGTTCGAACTTTGACAAGGAGGAAGTCCGCCAACGGAACGGTTGGCTCTGAACGCGACGTGAAAGAAGGCAGCGCGCTTGCGCGTGCCTCTTCTATTTCGAGCAGCTTTTTTATGGCCGCGCGTTCGCTCTCAATCTTTTCGATGGCTTTCCTGCGCGCATCGTCAATGCGCTGTCGTTCTTCCTCGTAGGTCGCGATTACATCTCCCTGAGCGCCATCAAGCCTCGCCAGACGTTCCCGTAGATCGTTTCGAATGTCGCGCAAGACCGAATCGCATCCTTATCTGTGACCGAGTGGACTCATACCCCATTTATCCCGACTGGGAATGATGAATGGCTCCCATTCCTGTGGACAATGAAAAAGCCGCTGTAAAAACAGCGGCTTGAATTGGAGCGAATGGCTGTGGTTTGGCGCGCTTAAGTCAATACCCACGCCCATATCGGCCAGTATGATAGTTGTAGTTGCCGCCTGCCCCGTAATTGTCGTGGGTCGTGCCGTTTGGATTGGTCTGGTAGTGCGGCTGCGTGTAGCCGCCATTGCTGTTGTAATGGCCGCTCACGTAGTGGTCGCTGGAGTTCGATCCGGTTCCGTAGTTGTAGCCTTGGGCGCTCGCCACCCCGGAAGTTCCGAGTATGGCGGCAATCGCGATAAGGACGGTTCTAAACATTGCTTCCTCCAAATAAGAACGAGGGAGCCTAACCGCGCCTATCCCTAGAGTCGAGAAACTCCGATCAACCCTGATAAGCCACTGAAATCGCTTCTAGGTGTGCTTGCTACCTAATACCGCGATTATCCGCGCGCCAAGCTGGACGTCAAATTTGTTATCGAGGCCGATGACGAGGCGACCGGCGCGGCCTTGCGCGAGCA
Source organism: Methylocystis sp. (assembly GCA_036560425.1). Classification (GTDB taxonomy): domain Bacteria; phylum Pseudomonadota; class Alphaproteobacteria; order Rhizobiales; family Beijerinckiaceae; genus Methylocystis. Next base: position 5,964 of record DATBRF010000040.1, read on the forward strand.
TCCGCCCCGCGCGCCGCATGAGATCATTGTTGCGCCTGCCGGGGGGCCGCGCACCAAGCCCCGCGCGCTCAATATCGCCATGCCCTTGGCGCGCGGCGCGCTTGTCGCGGTTTTCGATGCGGAAGACATCCCGGATGCCCGCCAGCTGCGCCGCGCTGCTGCACATTTCGCATCCTTGCCCCGGAGCGCGGCGTGCCTGCAGGCGAGCCTCGTCATCGACAATGGCGGGCTCAATTGGATGACCGGCATGTTCGCGCTGGAATATGCGGCGCTTTTCGACGTCTACAACAAGGGCCTCGCCCGATTGGGCTTGCCGCTTTTTCTTGGCGGCACGTCGAACCACTTCCGCATAGAAGCGCTTCGCGAGATCGGCTTCTGGGACGCCTATAACGTCACCGAGGATGCGGATCTCGGCCTGCGCCTCGCACGCGCGGGCTTCACGGTGCGAACCTTCGATTCGCATACGTTCGAGGAGGCGCCGGCGGTCTTTCGGGCGCTCGTCAAGCAGCGGACGCGTTGGTTCAAGGGTTGGATGCAGACAGCCATCGTCCATTGCCGCCATCCCGCGCGACTTTTCGATGACCTCGGAGCAAAGCGCGCTTTTTCCGTGCTCGCCATTTTCGCTGGCGGGATTCTGGGGCCGTTGCTCAGCCCTCTGCTGATGTGCCGTCTGATCTATGACGCTCTTTTCGGCGCGCTTCTGACGCCGAAGACGGCGTTCGAGACAGGCTGCAGCACGCTTTGGTGCCTTCTCGCCATTTCGGGCGCTGCGGCGCTGCTTTGGCCGCTTTTGCTCGGAATGAGACGCCGCCGGCTAGGCGGCCTTGGCGGCGCGGCGCTCCATCTGCCGCTTTGGCTTCTGATGCTCAGCATCGCCTGCTGGCGGGCCTTTTTCGAGCTTTGGCGCCGGCCATTCCATTGGGAGAAGACCGAGCATGGCCTCACGATGCGCGGCCATGCGGACGGCTCAGGTGAAAATCCACTGCTTGAGCATGAAGCCGGCGCTTAGCGTCTTGCTGTAGTGCTCGTGCAGGACGATGTGGGTCGCGCCGGCGCGCGGGAGGTCGCTCTTCTTCAGGCGCCTGAACAAGGGGATCAACACCTCCTCGAAATTGCGCACGCTGTATTTACCCTTGTGCCGGTCGGCGACGCGCTCGGCGACATTGGTGAAAAGCAGCATCAGCGCCTTGAACAGCGCCGGATGGGCGATGTTCTCGTCGATCGCGTGCAGGCCCAAGCCATGGCGGCAGGCGCGGATGTAGGCGTTGAGAATCGCATAGACCTCCTCTGCCGGCGCGCCGACAAAGGCATGCTTGATAGAGCGCAGCCCCGAGTTGAAGGTCACGCGGGAGATCATCCCCTTCTTGCGTTCGGCGGAAATGAGGAAGCCGGCGAGCGCCGAGTCCTCGTGCGAATGGAAGAGATCGAAAACATCGTGCATCAGCGCCTCCGTCTCCGTCTCGACTGAGGAAAGGCGGCGGATGTCGAGCAGGAGCTCGTTGGGGACGGGCCGCTGCTTGGTGTTGATGTCCATGAACAGCCGGCATTCCTGCGCGCGCGTCAGCTTGTCGTAGATAACGACCGGCACATTGACCGAGGATTTCGCCAGCTTGAAGCCGAAAACGCGATGCTGGCCATCGATGATGAGAAAGGCTCTCGGGTCGTTGCGGAAGGAGAGCGCGCCTTCGTCCTCTTCGTAGGCAAGATGCGCGCGCGTTTGAGCGGAAAGCACCACCGCGCCCGGCACCGTGCCGAAGCCCGCGTCGATATAGCGGGCGATAGATCTGGCTCGGCGCTCGTCCAAAAGGCGCTGGAAGCCGTCGATCGGATTCTCGGCGCGTGGCTCGACCGTGCAGGTTTGGGCGAGAAGATCGCTCGGCAGCACGAGGGAGAAGAAGCGGTGCTTGCCCTGGGTGACGACGAAGGCGCGCTTGGCGGTCGTCTTGCTCCGGGTCCCCGTGCGTGCGCCGCCGGGATTCTCGGAGGCGTGGTCATCGAGGGGGGTGGCTTCGGCCAAATCGCCTATCGTGTCCCGATCCATTGTCGCGATCTCACGATGCGCGGCCTCGGCAGCGTCCGCGAAAGCTGACTCGACGAATCAAAATCGGCACTTAGGGGGATCGTACGCGCGATTCGCGACGATAACAAGACGAGATCGTTGCGCTTTCGCGGGCCGCAAAGGCGCGAAGCGCCTCGTTCGATCGCCCTGGAGCCGTGACCTTTTCCGGAAAGGCTGGACACCGGCGCGCGCCGACGCCATAAGAGGCAAAATCCGACAAGACGCTGGAGCCAGCATGTCCATCTTCACCCGCTTCTTCACCTGGTGGGATCGCGCGACGCTCAACACGAGCTTCTATACTGCGCTCTTTGGCGAGCGCGTGGGGACGGACGAATTCGGCAATGTCTATTACCGCCGGCGCGGCGGCAAGAAGGACAAGGCGCTCGGCTTCGAGCGCCGCTGGGTGATCTTCAACGGCTATTGCGAGGGCTCCGCCATTCCGCAGGGCTGGTACGGCTGGCTGCACCATACGGTCGACACGCCCCCGACCAAGGAAGACTATGTCCGAAAGGAATGGGAGCTGCCGCATCGGCCGAACATGACCGGCACGCCGCTCGCCTATCGCCCGCCGGGATCGCAGCTCTCGACCGCCGAACGCACCCCTACGGGCGGCGATTACGTGGCTTGGCGGCCGGAGGGCTGATCGCCCTCCCTCCACGGAAACGCCTTTCTTGCCTGTTTATGTTTCGACGCGTTTTCCTCTGGGCGCCCCTGCGGCGCGGTGACATGATGACTTCAACCTTCCGCTACGGCTTGGCGCTCGGCGCTTTCACCGCGGCGCTCTTCGGCGCCGCGAGCGCCGAGCCGATCCGCCATCCGACCGCCGTTTTCGCCGGTCTCGACAAGACGACCGGCCGCATCATCAATTTCGATGTGGCCATAGACGAAACCGTTCAGTTCGGCTCGCTCAATGTGACGCCGCGCGTCTGCAACACGCGACCCCAGACCGAGGCGCCGCAGACGACGAGTTTCGTCGAGGTCGACGAGACTGTCGCCAGGCAGGAGCGACAGGCGAGGCTGGAGCTCAAAGAGGCAAAGGCCGACGCCAGGCCCGATACGAAGCAGGAAGCCAAGCGCATCTTCTCCGGCTGGATGTTCGCCGCCAGCCCCGGCCTGCATGGCGTCGAGCATCCCGTCTATGACGTGTGGCTCGTCGATTGCAAGGGCGGCAAGGAAAACGTCCCGCCGCCCGTCGCGGCCGCCGAGGCGCCCGCGGACGCCGCCGCCGCGCCTGCGCCGGAAACCGGCAAGAAAAAGAAGTCCCGCAAGGTCGAGCCAAAGGCTCCGGCGCCGGTGGAGAATGCGCCGATCGGCCCGGCCGATTCGGTTCCCCCACAGCCTGGCATGGAAGCGGCTCCTGCGCCCGACGCCGGCGCCGCCGAGGCGCCGCCTCAGCCGCAACCGCAAAAGAAAAAGAAGAGGAAGTCGGCTCCCGCCAATCAAGGCCCCACGCCGGTCGATCCACCGCCGGGCGGCGGCTTTCTACCGTTCTGATCCGGTCAATCGTCGAGCGCGGCGAGCGTCTGGCGGCCGGAGATTTTTTCTTGCGGCCCCCAAACGTAGAAATTGGCCGCGACGCAGAGTGCTTCTTCCAGTTCGCGATGATAGGCCTCTCGCGAAATCTCGATCGCGCCCAATGATGCGAGATGCGTGGTCATGAATTGCGTGTCGAGCAATTGGAAGCCGCCGGCGCGCAGTCGCGCCACGAGATGGGTGAGCGCGACCTTTGAAGCGTCGCGCTCGCGATGGAACATGCTTTCGCCGAAAAACGCTCCGCGCAAGGCGACGCCATAGAGGCCGCCGACGAGCTTGCCCTCGCGCCAGCATTCGACGGTATGGGCGAAGCCCATGTCGAAAAGCGCGCGATAGAGGCGGCGGATTTCGTCGTTGATCCAGGTCTTCTCGCGGTCGGGAGCGGGCGCGGCGCAGGCCTCGATCACCGCATCGAAGTCGCGGTCGACCAGGACCTCGAATTGATCTGAGCGCACTGTCTTCGCGAGCGAACGCGAGACAATAAAGGTGTCCAGCGGAAAGATGGCGCGCTTTTCGGGGTCGACCCAAAAGAGCTGATCGTCGTCGGCGCTCTCCGCCATGGGGAAGAGGCCGATGGAATAGGCGCGCAGCAGAAGCTGCGGCGTGATGGCGTAGGACGCGCCGGGCTTGGACATACGAGGAAGGATAGCGCTGAATTTCGGAAAATGCAGCGGGCGCTGCGCAATCCGCTCTCCGGGAGGCCGTCATTCTCGGCGGGCCATAAACCAGAGCGCATTGTTATGGTTCCGCATTCCCGATCGCTCGCTTGCGCGAGCGTCAGGAATCGCGCTCCAGATTTCTGACCTGGCGTTTCATGCGAGCGATAAGCGCCTTAGAACCCCGGCTCGATGCCGCCTGTCGCGAGAAAATGCTCGAGCCAGTGAATGTCGTAGACGCCGTTCTGGATGTCGGCGTTGCGCACCAGCGTGCGGAAGAGTGGCAACGTGGTGTCTATGCCGTCGACGATGAATTCGTCGAGCGAACGGCGCAAGCGCATGAGCGCCTCGGTGCGGTTGCGGCCGTGGACGATCAGCTTGCCGATGAGCGAGTCGTAATTGGGCGGGATGGAATAGCCCTGGTAGACGGCGGAATCGACGCGCACGCCGACGCCGCCTGGCGGATGGTAATAGGCGATGCGGCCGGGCGAGGGGCGGAAAGTCAAAGGATGTTCGGCGTTCACGCGGCATTCGATCGCATGGCCGTAGAACTGGACGTCCTCCTGCCTCATGGAGAGCGGCGAGCCGGCGGCGACCCTGATCTGCTCGCAGACGAGATCGACCCCCGTGATCGATTCCGTCACCGGGTGCTCGACCTGGATGCGTGTGTTCATTTCGATGAAATAGAATGCGCCGTTCTCGTAGAGAAATTCGATCGTGCCCGCGCCGGCGTATTGCAATTCGCGCATCGCCCTGGCGCAGACCTCGCCGATCTCGCGGCGCTGGACGTCGTTGAGCGCGGGGGAGGGCGTCTCCTCGAAGACTTTTTGATGCCGGCGCTGCAGGGAACAGTCGCGTTCGCCGAGGTGAATGGCTTCGCCCTTGCCGTCGCCAAAGACCTGAACTTCGATGTGGCGCGGCTTTTCGAGATATTTCTCGATGTAGACCGTGTCGTCGCCGAAAGCGGCCTTGGCCTCGGTTCGCGCGGTCGCCATGGCGACGCCGAGATCATGTGCGTCGCGCGCGACCTTCATGCCGCGCCCGCCGCCGCCCGAAGCCGCTTTCACCAGGACGGGAAAGCCGATCTTCTGCGCGACCTTCAGCGCTTCCTTCTCGGAGAGCACCGGGCCGTCGGAGCCCGGCACGCAGGGGATGCCGAGACGCTTGGCCGTCGCCTTGGCCTCGATCTTGTCGCCCATCAGCCGAATATGTTCGGACTTGGGGCCGATGAAGGAGATGTTGTGCTCCTCGAGAATCTCGGCGAAACGGGCGTTCTCGGAAAGGAAGCCATAGCCGGGATGGACGGCGTCGGCGCCGGTGATCTCGCAAGCCGAAAGGAGCGCCGGAATATTGAGATAGGACTCGCGCGCGGCGGGCGGGCCGATGCAGACGGATTCGTCGGCGAGCTTGACATGCATGGCGTCCGCGTCCGCCGTGGAGTGCACGGCGACGGTGGCGATGCCCAGCTCCTTAGCGGCCCGGAGAATGCGTAGCGCGATTTCGCCTCGATTGGCGATGAGTATCTTGTCGAACATCCCGCGAGCCTTATTCGATCACGAGAAGAGGTTCGCCATATTCCACCGGCTGTCCGTCTTCGACGATGATGGCGGTAATAACGCCGGATTTCGGCGCGACAATGTCGTTGAAGGTCTTCATCGCCTCTATCAGCAGCAGCTTGTCGCCGGCGGAGACGCGCGAGCCCACCTCGACGAAGGGCTTGGCGTCAGGGTTCGGGCGCAGATAGGCGGTGCCGACCATGGGCGACTTGACCGTGCCGGGGTGATCGGCGAGCGATTCCTCGACCGGCGCAGGCGCCGCCTTGGGCGCCGGCGCCGGCGTGGCCGGCGCCGTTGCATAGGCATGGGGCGCGGCAGGCGCGGCGATGGTCACCGTCGCGGGAGCCAAGGGCGCCGGCGTGCGGGCGGCGCGAATGCGCAGATCGCCCTTTTCGACTTCGAATTCCGTAAGGTCGCTCTGGGCGACGAGCTCGGCGATGGTGCGCAGCAGCGCGGGGTCGATCAGGGGCGCAGGACCAGGGGGGGCGGCGCTGGGTGCGGAGCGAACGGCGGCGGCGGCCGTAGAGCGGCGGCCGCGCGTAGTCTTGGTGGGCTGTGCTTTGCGCGCCATGGTTTTTTCCAGGTCTTTCTCAGATGTTTTCGAGAACGGCCTCTAGGGCCAGCAAATATGAGAGTGGGCCGAAGCCCGCGACGACTCCCCGCGCGACGGGGGAGATATAGGAATGATGGCGGAAGCTTTCCCGTGCATGCACGTTGGAAAGATGCACTTCTATAACCGAGGCCTGCGCGCCCTTGATCGCGTCGTAGAGAGCGATGGATGTATGGGTCAGCGCTCCGGCGTTCAGGATGACAGGGGCGCCCGCCGCGCCCGCCTCCTGAATCCAGGTGACGAGGTCACCCTCGAAGTTCGACTGCTTGAAGACGAGCGTCACGCCTTTCGCAGTGCAGCGTTCGTCCAACCGGGCGCGAATGTCATCCAAGGTCGCGGCGCCGTAGACTGCGGGTTCGCGTGTGCCGAGAAGGTTTAGATTTGGGCCGTTGAGCACGTGTACGGCTGACATTGCCTTCCCGAACGATCTCATGCCTGAAATGGCGAAGCGCGATCTCTCTTAGCCGCATTGCACCCGTAAAGAAAGCCCATCTGGCGGGATCCGCGTCCATCGGGCCGCGCGCCTTCAGGCGCGCCCGAGAAGAGGAGCCCGAAGGCTCGCGCCTGCGCAGCTGGCGACTTGAGGCGCGAGGGCGCCAACGCCACTTTTTCAGCAGTCTGTGCGAGCCCGAAGGCTCGCGGTCCAGAGCCAAGTGATCAGCAGGCGGCTTTGCCGCATTTGCGCATATTGTCGATCTTCGCTTTGAGCTGGGCGAAGGGGACGCCGCCGACAATCGCTTCCTTGCCGATCACCCAAGAGGGCGTGCCGTCGAATTTGAGCTGCTCGGCAAGCGACGCCACTTCCTTCAGCGCGGCCTGAGTCTCCGCGCTATTGGCGTCCTTCTCGAGCCGGTCCATGTCCGCGCCGACCTCCTTCGCCGCGGCGACGGCCTGCGCTTTGCCGATATGGCCGCGCGTGGACAGCAGCTTTTTGTGAAACTCCCAGAATTTCGCTGGCGAGAGCTGCATGCGGGCGGCGGTCGCGACATGCGCCGTCTCGACCGAGTCGGCCCCGAGGATTGGGAAATCCTTCAAGACGACCCTCAGCTTGGGATCGCTTTCGATGAGCTTTGAGACCGAGGCGAGCGACTGCTTGCAGTAACCGCAGTTGTAGTCGAAAAATTCGACGAGAGTCACGTCGCCGTCGGGATTGCCCACGACGGCCTGATTGGCCGAATGGACGATTTTTTCGCCCTGCTCGGTGACGGCCTTCTCGCGTAAGGCCAGGTCGGCCGCCTCCTCGCGCTTCTTCAGCTCATCGATCGCCTGGCGGATCACTTCCGGATTGCTGATGAGATAATCGTGGATGATCTTCTGAATGCCGGCCTTTTGCTGGTCGGAGAAGGCGTCGTTCGCCAGTGACGGGGTCCCGCCCGCAAGGAGGCCGGCGCCGGCGCCAATGAGCGCCAAGGCGCGCCAAGACGACGAGACGGTCGAGAGCAGGGAAAGGCGCATCAATTTCTCCTTCTGTGCGGGGCGGCCGGCGCCTTCCGCATTTTTTGGGTCGACCGCTTCTAACAGACGGCCGAGCTACTGCGCAGGCGCGTCAGATCAGCGCGTGTAGGTTGTGGTCGAGACCGGATTGCGAACGCCGTCGTTCACCAGAACCGACCCGAGGCCGTAATTAAAGCGCGCTTCGCCCAGAGTCCTGAACTGCAAGGAGATCATGATGGATTGGTTGCGCGCAGGCAGGCCAGTGTACGACTGAGGCTGGTAGATTTGTGAATAGTTGATCGCGAGGGTGGTGCACTCGTCGTGATAACCGCCGCCCACGCCGAGCGCCGCGACGGAGAACAGCGGCGCGGTGCCGATCAGATTCGTGCCTGTATAGGTGGTGTAGAGCACCGGGTTCTGGGTGAGGTGGTTGTAGAGGTAACGGCTCATGTCGAAAGTGACTGTGCCGTTCAGGAAGTAGTTTTGCGTGATGTCATAGCGGCCGGTGGCCGAGAGGCCTTGCCGGCGCACGTCGAAGCCGATCGCCGGCTGCGAGGCGTAATTGGCGTATTGCAGCTGCAGGCTGATCGGTTCGAAGTTGAAATTCGAGAAAAGGTCGATGCGCCTCGCGTTGAGGCTATCCTTGTCGAAGCGGCCCTTGGCGACAAAGCTCATGAAGGCGTTCGGCGCGAAGGCAAAGCGCCCCACGATGTCCGAAACGCGCGTGTCGAGGCCCGAGTTCAGCCCGACATTGGCGGCGTCGGCGGTCGAGTAGCTGTTCTTGCCGGCAATCTGCGAGGACTGACCGACCATCGCGTTGACGAAGCCGCCGCCGGGAAGCGCGAGCGTCGCTTGTCCGCCGTAGTTCAACCGCGTGCCGGTCTCGAAACGATCATAGCCCGAGAATTTGCTCCACTCGAACAAATTCGAATCGTCGAACACGAGGCTTTGCGCGTCGATGTTGACGAGCGACGGGATCGACGTCTGGTTCGGGCGCGCGACGACTTGTGCGATCGGCTCGAAGACGATGTTCCCGATCGGGCTGCGCGCGAGGATGGGATAACGCCACTCCGCGCCGACGCCCGGCGTCGCCTGCCCGCGAAAACGCTGATCTTGGCCATCTAGGAACAGGCCCTGATTGGCGTTTGGGATGGGCTGCCAGGAATTATTGTAGATCGGGTAGAGGCCTTGGCGGTCGTAATCGAGATAGCTGCCGACGAATCGCGCGAAGGCGAAGGTCGTCCAGACGCCGCCGACAGGGTCGATGACCTTGCGTTTCCAGTCTCCGCTGAGCGTGGCGTGCTCGTAATCGCCCCCGACGCCACGCAACAGGCAAGTGCTCCGCTGGGGCACGACGTCGCGCGCATAAACCTGGCAGACGTTATAGAGTCCGTAGATCCTGTCGAGCGTGCGCGGATTGATCGACTCGTAATTGGCGACGCTCTCCGAGGTGCTCGTGACGTTGGCGTCCACTTCGATCTGGCCGCCAATGCCCAACGTCTTGGCTGGGTCGATGTCGAAGACCCGGTTGTAGTCCATGACGGGATGCGCGATCGGCTGCTGAGCCTGCACGTCGTTGGGCGAAAGGACCTGGAAGTAATAGCCCCGCAGATCGAAAAAGCTGCGCGGCCCTTGTCCGTTCAGATAGATCGTCGACGATGATTCGCGGAAGTAATAATTCTGAAGAAGATAGTTGTACTGCTTGTAATCCTGCAGGAAATATCGGTCCGACAGCGCTGTGACGTCCCAGCCGAACCGCCAGCGGTCATTGAGGAAGAAATCCGCCTGCGATTGCACCGCTCCGCGCCATTCGCGATTTTGCGCGCCATAAGGCGCGACGGCGAATGCGCCGGGGTCGCCCACATGCGTGCCTTCGGCGCGAATGGAGAGGGCGCCGTTCTCGAAGCGCTTACGGAACTCGGCGCTCAGGAATGGTCCCTGGCGCGTGAAGTAGGTCGGCGTGATCGTGAGATCTGAATCGGGCGAGATCGCCCAAAAATAGGGAATGCTGAAGCCGGCGCCAAGCTGCGACCGATAACTGAAGACAGGCGTTAGAAATCCCGACTTGCGCCGCACCGTCGGGTCGGCGGAGGACCAGAAGGGCACATAGGCGATGGGCGTTCCGAGGAGCTCGAAAGTGGCGTCCTCGTAGTAGATCATCTTCTCCACATTGTCGTGGATGATCCGCTTTGCCTTCAATTGCCACGTGCGCGGCTTTGAGGGGTCGTCCTTGCAGGCCTCGCAGGCCGTATAGGCGCCCATATCGAAGGTCGTCACGCCATCGGCGCGCTCGGCGCGAGGCGCGCTGAAATGCGTGTTCTGAGGCGTATCGACCTGGAGGCTCTCGATGAAGCCCGCCTTGAAGTCATCGGTAAGATCGAAACGCTCCGCTCGGGCGATTGTGCCGTTCGCTTCGGTCAGCTTGGCGTGGCCCTCCGCATAAACGCGCGACGTGTTCCGGTCGTAGACGACCCGGTCCGCCTCGAGCAGGCGGCCCTTATAAAGAATCTGAACCTGACCGACCGCGGTGATGGTGTTCTTCTTCTCGTCGTAAACCATCTCCCTGGCTTCGACGACCATGCGTTCGCCGGCGCCCTGTGCGGATGCGGGCGAGGCAAAGTATGTCGCGCCGCCCGAGAAGGCGGCAACGCTCGAAAGGAGAGCCGAGAGGCGGAGGAGGCGGCGACTCATCAACCGTCCTCCGAGTGAAGAAGAGTAAGCGTGCCCAACATGCTCCCGACGAGCGCAGGTGACCAGGCGGCGACGATGGGAGAGATCATCCCCGCGCCGCCGAGATCGGAGAGAATTTTAGTGACGATGTAAAGCACGAAGCCTGCCACGACGCCACCGGAAAGGGTCTTGGCGACGCCGCCAAAACGAAAGAACCTTAACGAAAAGCTGGCGGCGACGAGAACCATGGCGACGAGAAGGAGGGGACGCGCCAGAAGAGTTTGAAGTTGCAGCCGATACTCCGTCGCGTCGAGTCCCGCCTCGGCGGTGCGGCTGGTCATCTCCGGCAGATCCCAGAAAGGCGTGCCCTGGGCAGGAGTGGTCGCGGCTGCGGCCTGCTCGGGGGTGAGGTCGGTCGCGAGCATATAGGAGCCGGCCTGGCGCGCGGGCTCGCCGGGAGCGCTGACCATTGCATCCTTCAGCACCCAGACGCCCGGCTCGAGATGGGCGCTTCCGGCCTCGACCCGCTCGATGAAACCGCCATCGGCCGAATAGATATTGACGCTCACTTCCTTGAGGTCGACGCCATTGTTGGCGGTCTCGATCGCGTGAACGACGGCGAGGCCATCGACGCCGTGCTGGCGCAGCCATACGCTGTGATCGATGCGAACGCTCCCCTGGCGCCCGAACAGCTCCAGCTCCATCTGGTCGGAGCGCTGCTTCATTTTTGCCGACAGCGGATTGTAGATCGTCACCGAGATGATTCCGATAGCGAGCGCGACGAGCGCGGGCGGCGCGATGAACTGCCACACCGACATGCCGGCGGCGCGCGCAACGATCAGCTCAAGCTTGCGCGTGAGGTCCACGAAGGTGGCCATCGAGCCGAAAAGCACGGCGAAGGGAAGAATCATCTCTGCGGCTGCGGGCACTTTCATTGCGGTCATCAACGCCACGGTCCCGGCTCCGGCGGCCGGATTGTCGCTCGCGCGACGCAGCATCTCGACGAAGACGACGACAAACATCAGACAAAAAATCGTGAAGAAGATCGCCAGGATGACCCGCACGAAGCGCATGGCGAAGTAACGGGTGATGGTTGCGCCGATCATGGCGCCGCTCCGTCGCAGCGCAGGGGCGAGCGGGCCGGCGCGCGGCACTGCGTCGTCATCGCCATAGGCCTTGGCTCGCTCCTTCTCCGGCCGCGCGGGAACGCGACGTTAATCGCTCTTTAACGATCGCTAGACGCTCCGGGCCGCCCAGGCAAGCGGCCACGTGATTTGCGTCGCGCTGACAATGCATTCATTTTTTGTGCGTTGCTTTTCCGCAACGTTCGCATTCTCACGGCCGATCGCGGCGATTTGGGGGCGCGATTTGACCGGCGCTCTTGGCCGGGATATTGCGCGCCCAATGTTCCTTCAGCGCGGCCAATTCCGACGTCGCGCCACCCTCCAGCGAGGCGGCAATGTCTCTCAATGCAAAACTCGAGGTCCTGTCCTACGACGAGGCGGAAGCCGCGTTGCGCGCGCCCGAGGACGCCGCCCGGCCCCGCACGCTCGTCGTCTTCGCGGGGACCGACCTCGCCATGTCCAACCGCGCCAAGGCGCTGCTCGATGAGGCGCAGGCGCAAATCGAGCGCGCCGCCGCGGCCGCGAAGTTCAAGGGCAAGTCGGGCTCGTCGCTGGAGATTCTCGCCCCCGTCGGCGTGCCGGCGAGCCGGCTTCTTATCATGGGAGTCGCGGTCGGCAATTCGGACGAGAGCGACAAGCCGAGCAAGTTCGAGGATTATCTCTCGCTGGGCGGCCAGACCGCAGCCAAGCTCGGACAGGGCGTCGCCGCTGTCGTTCTCTTCGATCTGCCGGAGGCGCCCTCCGAGCCGGCGGCGGCCGCGGCGCAATTCGCGCTCGGCGGCTGGTTGCGGGCCTACAAGTTCGACCAGTACAAGACCAAGAAGAAGGACGAGGAGAAGGACGGGCCGGTCGAGATCAAGCTCGGGGTGGCCGATGCTGAAAGCGCCAAATCCTCCGTCACGGAGGCCGGTCACACAGCCGAGGCGGTAGTTCTCGCCCGCACTTTGGTCAATGAGCCGGCGAACGTGCTCTCTCCGGCCGAATTTGCGCGTCGCGCCTCAGAGCTGATGAAGCTCGGCGTCGAGGTGGAAATCCTCGACGAGAAGGCCATGGCCGAGCTCGGCATGCGCGCGTTGCTCGGCGTGGGGCAGGGCTCGGAGAACGAAAGCCGGCTGGTCGTGCTGCGCTGGAACGGCGGCGAGGCGGGCGCGGCGCCCATCGCCTTCGTCGGCAAGGGCGTCGTCTTCGACACGGGCGGCATCTCGATCAAGCCCGCCGCCTCCATGGAGGATATGAAGGGCGACATGGCTGGGGCGGCGGCCGTCACCGGCGCGCTCTACGCCATCGCCGCGCGCAAGGCCAAGGCCAATGTCGTGGGCGTGCTCGGCCTCGTCGAGAACATGCCCGACGGAAAGGCGCAACGCCCGGGCGACATCGTCAAGTCCATGTCCGGCCAGACGATCGAGGTCATCAACACCGACGCGGAAGGCCGCCTCGTGCTCGCCGACGCGCTCACTTATGTCATCGAGAAGCATAAGCCGGCGGCGGTCGTCGATCTCGCGACGCTGACCGGCGCGATTGTCGTCGCGCTCGGCCAGGAATACGCGGGGCTCTTTTCCAACGACGACGAGCTTTCCGAGCGCCTGAGCAAGGCCGGGACGGCGACGGGGGAGAAGCTCTGGCGCTTCCCGATGGGTCCTTCTTACGACAAGCTCATCGACTCGAAATTCGCCGACATGAAGAACACAGGCGGGCGCCACGGCGGCTCGATCACCGCAGCGCAGTTCCTGGCGCGCTTCGTCGGCAAGACCCCCTGGGCGCATCTCGACATCGCCGGCACGGGCATGGGCTCGCCCGCAAGCGACATCAATCAAAGCTGGGGCTCCGGCTTCGGCGTGCGGCTGCTCGACCGGCTGGTGAAGGATTATTACGAGGGGTAATGAGTCGGTTTGGACCGCGGGCCTGGAGGCCCGCGGTTGGCTCATCAGCCCTGGCCTGCTCGCATAAGCTTCGCTGCCGAAAACAGAGGGAGCGTCACGCGCCCGGCCTAGCGGTCCGCAAAGCCAGCGTGTTTGTTTTAATTTGAAAACCTTCCGCTCTGTCCCACCTATCGGGTCTGAGGGAATGCGCGCATTCCCGGTCGATCCGCGCATCCCAAAAGG
>DATBRF010000041.1:0-4111 GCA_036560425.1 Methylocystis sp.
CGCTTGAGCGCGTCTTGATGAATTTGATTTGTGAGGTGGAAATGAAAAAAGTCGCTCTTTCGGTCGCCGCTTTGGCGCTCGCCGCGGGCTCCGCGCTCGCCGCCGACCTTCCGTCCCGCAAGGGCCCGCCGGTCCTTCCGCTGCCGCCGCCCCCGCCGCCCATGTGGACCGGCTTCTACGTCGGTCTGAACGCCGGCGGCACCTGGGCCAACAGCAACAACGTCACCACCACGGCCATTGGTCTTCCGGGAACGGATTGGGCGACGTTTGCCCCGCTCGCCCTGTGGGGCAACGGGCAGGAACCGGCGCTGAGCGCCTCGGGCGTCTTCGGCCGCGGCAACAACGGCGGCTTCATCGGCGGCGGCCAGGTCGGCTACAACTGGCAGTTCTACAACAACGTCGTTGCCGGCATCGAGGCGGATATCCAGGGCATCGCCAGCAGCTCCGGCTCCGGCAACGCCTTTTCGGTGGCCCCCAGCGGCGGCGTTCTTGGTGGTCTCCTGGGCTTGAACTGGAATACTGCCGCCCAGTACAGGAGCAATCTGGATTACATCGGCACGGTGCGTGGCCGCCTCGGCTGGCTGTTCACGCCCACCCTGTTGCTCTACGGCACGGGTGGTCTCGCCTACGGGGGCGTCTCGGTCAACAATTCCTTCGTTACGACCGCGTCCAACCCCGGCGGTATTTATCGCGATGTCGCGAGCTTGGCTTCGTCCGCTTTCTCCGACACGCGCGTCGGCTGGACAGCTGGCGGCGGCCTCGAGTGGATGTTCTGGCCGAACTGGTCCGCCAAGGTCGAATACCTCTACTATGACCTCGGTAATGTCACCACGACGGCTTTCTCGGTCGCTCCGCCGTCCGCGTTTGGTTTCGGCACTGGCCTCAATTCCTGGGCTCACGCCATTCAGACCACGCAGCGCTTCAACGGCAATATCGTCCGCGCGGGCGTGAACTATCACTTCAACTGGGGCGCTCCCGCTCCGGTCGTCGCGAAATACTGATCGATCCGTTCGATCGAAGAGAGAAGCCCGGCCGAGAGGCCGGGCTTTTTCGTTGTGCGTCCCTGAGCCGCCAGGTGGCGAGACTTTGTCATTATTTTGTACTTTTCGAGGTAATGTACACACAACGATAACTTGGCGGACGCGCATTATGCATATGGATGATTTTTTTGACCTTATCGACCGCCTGGCTCGGGCCGACCGCATCGAAGCCGCCTCGACTATTCTCGAAGGCTTTCTCCGTGAGTGGGGCCTCTGCAACGGGGCCTATGCGGCGCTTAACCTGCCGACGCCGGGAGGAGCGCGCCCGCTTCTGGCGGTCACCTATTCCGCTGAGTGGCAGAAGCACTACGCGCAGAACGGTTATGTCGATCTCGATCCGATCGTTCGCTCGGGGCTCGGCGGATTCCTGCCGATCGACTGGGCGGAAATCGACCGAAGCGACCCGATTATCAGAAAATTCTTCGGAGAAGCGCAGGAATTCGACGTCGGGGCGAACGGTTTGACGATCCCCATCCGCGGCCGGTTCGGCGAGTTTGCGCTTTTCACCGTCACAAGCCACGAGACAGGTTCTGCATGGCGCGCTTTGAAACAGGACCTGCTTCGCGACCTCATGGTTTTCGCGTTCAATTTCCATGCAGCGGCGCTCCGTTCCGCCGGGCCCGACGAGGAGCCGGCGGTTCATTTGCCGCTACGCGAGGCGAGCTGTCTTCGCTGGAAGGCGTTGGGCAAGACGGATGACGAGATCGGCCGGATTCTCGGGATCAGTTCGCATACTGTTCGGTTCCACCTCGAGTCTGCCAGGGCGCGGCTGAAAACCGCCAACACCACTCATACGGTGGCGCGCGCGCTGGCCCTGGGCCTTATCAATATGTCTTACGAGCCAAACCACCTTTTGACGAAGAAGCGGCGCTGACCCCCCATTTTTGGGAGGTGATCAACCCACTGAATTTGCGCAAGTTCTGCCCAGCGAAGCTTAAGGTGGAGCTTGGTTGTGATCAAAATTATACCGGGAGAATGGCGCGAACGCTTTCCGCGCCTCATCGACGAGATGCACAAGCTGCGGCGCAATGTGTTTTACGAGCGCCTCAAATGGCAGGTGACCGTCATCAACCGATGGGAGGTCGATGGCTACGACGCGCTGGATCCGCTCTATGTCCTCTCCCTGGACGAGAATGAGCGCGTCATCGGCGGATTGAGGCTCCTCCCGACGACGGGCTTCAACATGCTCAACGATACTTTTCCCCAGCTGTTGCCGGATGGCGCGCGGATCCAGAGCCCGCTTATCTGGGAGTCGAGCCGTTTCACGGTGCGAATGACCGGCGATAAGGGAGTAGACTTTCTCACAATCAGCCGCGCAACCGCCGAGCTCGGCATGGCGCTCAACGAGATTGGCAAGGCGGCTGCCCTGACCCACATCGTTACCGTCTACGACGGCGCCATGCATCGCATGTTGAGCCGCGTCGGTTGCGCCGGCGAGCCGCTCGGTCCGCCGCAAACGATTGGCGGCGTGGAGACCTACGCGGTGACCTACGAAATTGGAACGCAGTGGGACCGGCATGTGCGGGGCCTGGCGGGAGGCGCCTCCATGTCTGTCGATCCTAAAGTCATCGACAGCCTGCGGACCAGGCTCGGTCAGGGAGATCCGTCTTCCTCATCGGACGGAGCGCGGCCATGATTCGTCTGGTCACCGTTCAAAATTTCGCCTCGATCGACACTCGCCTCGAGGCCGCCTACCGGCGACGGATCGACGTCGGTCAGGGCTCTTGCTTGTGTCTAGACGCCCAGGACGAAGACGATCTCCTCCTGGTTCTTCTCGATGCGAAGCGGCGCCGCCAACAGGGGCGCGATTGGCTGAGGAAGCTGAGGAGTGAGCTGGACTCTCTGACGTCGACGCCCTCTCACTCTTGCGCAAGGCGGCGCTCCGCGCGAATTCGCGCAAATGTCGAAAAGCCGGCTTCTTCCCGGAAGCGGTCGTCGCCGACGAAGCTATAATGCAAAACGACGCGCGGCCTGCCTGGGACGCGCGTCGCTCGAAATCCCCGCTCTCGGTTCAGTTCACGTAAGCGGTGATCGCGAAGGTGACTGCGGCGGCGGCGGCGAGAATTGACACAATGGCGGCAAACGAGTTCATGGCGCTTCCCTCTGCCTTAGAGACTGCCCCGGCGTTCTTCTTCGAGGTTCGTGACCGACGGCGCGACGAAATAACGCACCCGCTTTCGAAAAGGCGCAAGGAGGAAAAGTTGCTGCGACGCACGCAAAAGAGCGTTGCAAACTGGGGCGACGCCGGGGGATCGTCCTATAAGAGAATGTTAAACATTGCGACCGCGCCGCAATGACGATCGTCTGGCCGCCCGGGGGCGGGCCTTAGCCTCGAGCGATCGCTCCCGGCTTTGTGATGAGCTTCCACTCCGGTCTGGTCGGCAACGTCATACGCCGAGGAGCTTGGCCGTCGAGTCGAAGACGCAGCTCCCGAGAAAGGCCGATCAAGGAGTCCCGGACCGGCGGCGATTTTGCGCCGCCTCCCGCCGATTGCGTTTTTGGCGGATTATGGACCCGATTTGGCTAATTCGCCATCCTGACCTAGGATGGCTCCAACCACATATCCAGGCAGGCGGAGGCGTGCGCCCTCTGTCACAATGCCGTTATTCAGGCGACGAGCTCCTGCAAATCCAGCGTGCCTCGCCTTAGGAGGTGAAAATGAAGGCGAATTGGAAGAAATATTTGCCTTGGGTCGTCTTCGTCGCGGTCGCGGGCATTCTGCTCGCCATGTTCCAGCAGCAGCAGACCCGCACGCCGGCCCGCGAGATCACTTTCAGCGAGCTGCTGGTGCAGATCGATGAAGGCCGCGTGCACGACGTGACGATCGCCGGCAATGAAATCTCCGGTCATTTCAACGACAACCGCACCTTCACGACCTATGCGCCGAACGATCCGTCGCTGGTGCAGAAGCTGGAGGCGAAGAAGGTGCAGATCAGCGCCAAGCCCTCCGGCGACAATCCGGGCTGGCTCTCGACCCTGATCGTGAACGGTCTGCCGCTGCTGCTCTTCATCGGCGTGTGGATTTACATGGCGCGCCAGATGCAAGGCGGGGCCGGGGGCCGGGCGATGGG
>DATBRF010000042.1:0-4009 GCA_036560425.1 Methylocystis sp.
GCTGGAAAATGGCTCCCATATCGTGCCGGTGATGGTGCGCGACGCCGAGCTGTGCAAGGCGGCGAGCGACATGCTGCTCACGCGCCACAACATCTATATTCAGCCGATCAACTATCCGACCGTCGCCAAGGGCTCGGAGCGCCTGCGCATCACGCCGACCCCGCGCCATACGCATGAGCATATCGCCCACCTCGTCGAGGCCTTGGTCGATGTTTGGCAGACGCTCCGCATTCGCTTCGCCGAGCCGCCGGCGAATCTCCGTGTCGACGAGAAGAGCGACGAGCGCTGCGCCTATCCGGAGATCAAGCTCGCGGCGCAGTAAGCCCAACGCTTTCGACAATTTTGCTTATGGCCGGGCGCGTCCCGGCCATATTTTTTGCGCTCGAGGAAGAACTCCGCCCCTCGCGTAAATTTTTTATCTTCGCCTTTGTCCCCCGTTAAGAGGCTGCGATTACTCGTTGAGGAAGCGGCAACCAAATTCTCAGAAGGCCTCGGAGTCATGAGCCGACTTCACTATTCCTTCAACAGCGGCGTTGCAGCTGCGCTCGCCGAAAAAAGCGCCGAAAAAGCCCGCTCCCCCAGGATCAAGGCAAAATTCCCGAGCCGCCGCTACCTGAGAAGCGCAATGGAGAATCTTGGGCTTTTCGCCTTCGGCTTCGGGTCGACAAATTTGATCATTCACTTCGTCGCCGGTTTCCTTCTTTCGGCGCAAATGTGGGGCGGCGGTCGGATTCTCTAGCAATTTCTTTTCGCTCGCAAATTCCATGCGAGCGGAAAGCGCGCTAACGCCGAGGCGCGGAAGCAGCCGCGACGCCCGCCGTCCTATCCTCCGAGGCCGAAGGCTGCGAGCGCCGCCATATTGACGAGCTCCGTATCGGTCGCCCCGAGCTGAACGATCTGGATCGGCTTGTCGAGGCCGACGATCATCGGGCCGAGCACGGTGGCGTCGCCGAGCTGCTGCAGCATCTTGGTCGAGATCGCCGCCGAATGGAAGGCGGGCATGATGAGGACATTCGCCGTATCCTTCAGCCGGCTGAAGGGATAGGCGCTCATCAAATCCCTGTTGAGCGCAATGTCCGCGCCCATCTCGCCCTCATACTCGAAATCGACCCGGCGCTGATCCAGCACGCGCACGGCGTCGTGCACCCGCGCCGTGCGCTCGCCTGGCGGATAGCCGAAGGTCGAGAAGGCCAGCATAGCGACGCGCGGCACGAGGCCGATGCGCCGTGCGACGCCAGCGGCTTCAATGGCGATTTCGGCCAGCTCCGCCGCCTCGGGCAGCTCGGTGATCGCCGTGTCGGCGACGACCACCACCCGGCCCTTGGCGAGAACGAGCGAAACGCCGATGACGCGGTGGCCGGGCTTCTGATCGACGACGCGACGCACTTCCTCGAGCGCATTGGAGAAATTGCGGGTGACGCCCGTCACCATGGCGTCGGCGTCGCCGCGCGCCACCATGGCGGCGGCGAAATGGTTGCGGTCCTGGTTGATCAGGCGCTGGCAGTCGCGAAACAAGAAGCCCTTGCGCTGCAACCGCTCGAAGAGGAATTGCGCATAGACGGCGTTGCGATGCGAGAGCTTCGCATTGTGAATCTCTATGCCGGGCACGAGCTCCACGCCGGCGTTGGCGGCGTTGGTCTTCACGCGATCCTCGCGGCCGACCAGCACCGCCTCGCCCAGTCCCTGGTTGACGAAGGCGACCGCCGCGCGGATCACCTGCTGCTCCTCGCCCTCCGCGAAGACGACGCGCTTGGGCTCGCGCCGCACGCGCTCGTAGATCGTCTGCATCAGCCCGGCGATCGGATCGCGCCGGGCCGAAAGCTCCCCGCGATAGGCTTTCATATCGACGATCGGGCGGCGCGCCACGCCCGAGTCCATCGCCGCCTGCGCCACGGCCGGCGGCACCACGGAGATCAGGCGCGGATCGAAGGGGGCCGGGATGAGATAGTCCCGGCCGAAACGCGGCCGCGCCCCGCGATAGGCGTTGGCGACTTCGTCGGGCACGTCCTCGCGCGCGAGATCGGCGAGCGCCTGGGCGGCCGCGATCTTCATGTCCATGTTGATCGTTTTCGCGCGCACGTCGAGCGCGCCGCGGAAGATATACGGAAACCCCAAAACATTGTTGATCTGGTTCGGATAATCCGAGCGTCCCGTGGCGACGATCGCGTCCGGCCGCGCCGTGCGTGCTTCTTCCGGCGTGATCTCCGGGTCGGGATTGGCCATGGCGAAGATGATCGGATTGGGCGCCATGGATTTCACCATGTCCGGCGTCAACGCGCCCTTCGCGGAAAGGCCGAAGAAGACATCGGCGCCGTCCAGCGCCTCGGCGAGCGTGCGCGCGCTGGTCTCGACCGCGTGGGCGCTCTTCCACTGGTTCATGCCGGCTTCGCGACCGCGATAGACGACGCCCTTGGTGTCGCAGAGCGTGACGTTGCGCGAATCGAAGCCAAGCGCCTTGGCGAGATCGAGGCAGGCGATGCCGGCGGCGCCCGCGCCATTGCAGACGAGCTTCGCCGTCTTGATGTCCCGGCCCGTCAGCAGCAGCGCATTGATGAGCCCCGCGGCGGAGATGATCGCCGTGCCGTGCTGATCGTCGTGGAAGACGGGAATGTCCATCAGATCGCGCAGCCGTTCTTCGATCACGAAGCACTCGGGCGCCTTGATGTCCTCGAGATTGATTCCCCCGAAGGAGGGGCCGAGATAGCGTACGGCGGCGACGAAATCCTCGACGTCCTTGGCGTCGACTTCGAGGTCGATCGAATCCACGTCGGCGAAGCGCTTGAAGAGGGCGGCCTTTCCTTCCATCACCGGCTTGGCGGCGAGCGGGCCAAGATCGCCGAGGCCGAGAATCGCCGTCCCATTGGTGATGACGGCGACCATATTGCCGCGCGTCGTATAGTCGAAGGCGAGCGAAGGGTCCTTGGCGATGGCGAGCACGGGCGCGGCGACGCCCGGCGAATAGGCGAGCGAAAGATCACGCTGCGTCGCCATCGGCTTGGTCGCAACGACGGCGAGCTTTCCGGGCCGCCCACGCGAGTGAAAGAGCAGCGCCTCCTTCTCCGTGAAGATCGGGCGATCGCTCATGCTGTCGTTCATGGTGGGGCAAGCCTTTCCAATTGCGGCGCCTTTTGCGTCGCACCATAGCCGGGGGCGGGCCGAATTCACAAGCGGTTGAAGAGCGGCGCGGCTCAAAGTCGTCAATGATCCCGAGCGGGAAGCCGATGTTTAATCTCTCCGCGGTTTCAGCTACGGTTCACGCCATGCGCGTGGAAGTCCCGGACAACGCCCTGAGCGCCCTCACGGCCTTGCTCGACTGGTATGTCGAGAACGGCGTCGATCTGGCGCTGGATGACTCTCCGCATGACCGCTACGCCGACTCGCGCGCAGCCGTGGCTCCCGTTGTGGAGGCGCCCGTGGCGCGGCGGGAGCCGCCCACCCTGGCGCCGGCGGCCGAGATCCGCCCACGCCTCCCTTCCATCGTTGCGCCCGAGGAGGCCGCCCGCTCGGCCGAGGCCGCCGCCGCCAGCGCGCAGACGATCGAAGAGCTCGCGGCCACGCTGAAGGAATTTCCCCACGCGCCTTTTCGCGACATGGCGCAGCATTTCCTTTTCAGCGCCGGCGCGCCGGGCGCGCGACTCATGATCCTCGACGCTGCGCCGGGGGCGACGGAGGAGTCTACAAACGAAGCCTTCAACGGCCTCCAGGCGCGGCTCCTCGACAATATGCTGGCCGCGATCCGATATAATCGCGAGCACGCCTATCTTGCCTATGTTTCGCCCTGGCGGCCGCCGGGCGATCGCAATCTGACGCCGCCAGAAATCGCGACCTTCGCCCCCTTCGCGCGCCGGCATGTGGAGCTGGCGCGGCCCGACGTTCTGCTGCTCTTCGGCGACGCGCCCGCGCGTGTCATGATCGAGACCCGCGAGCCTCTGGCAAAATTGCGCGGCAAGCCTTTCGACATTGCCTTCGGCAGCCATTCGGCGAAGGGTTTCGTTTTCTCGGGGCTGGA
>DATBRF010000043.1:0-20820 GCA_036560425.1 Methylocystis sp.
TGCGGAACTCCTCCGCTGCTCGACGCCTGCCGGCCGAAGAGCCCGACGAACCGAGGGAGAGTGAATTTTGCGCATTGCGATGATCGGCAGTGGTTACGTGGGTCTCGTCTCCGGGGCGTGTTTTTCGGATTTCGGCCATACGGTCGTTTGCGTGGATCTCGACGAGGCGAAAATCAAAGCCCTCGAAGCCGGCGTGATGCCGATCTACGAACCGGGTCTCGAGCAGCTGGTGGAGCGCAATGTCCGCGACGGACGTCTGAGCTTCTCGACCGATCTGAAAGCCTCCGTCGCGGGCGTCGACGCGGTCTTCATCGCGGTCGGAACGCCCTCGCGCCGGGGCGACGGCCATGCGGATCTTTCTTACGTATTCGCGGCGGCGGCCGATGTCGCGCGCGCCGCGACGGGGCCTCTCGTCATCGTCGACAAATCGACCGTGCCGGTCGGGACCGGCGACGAGGTGGAGCGAATCATACGGGAGACGCGCCCGGACCTCGAGATCGACGTCGTCTCGAACCCCGAGTTTTTGCGGGAGGGCGCGGCGATCGAGGATTTCAAGCGGCCAGACCGCGTCGTGGTCGGCGTCGAGAGCGAACGCGCCAAGGAGGTCATGGCGGCGATCTACCGTCCGCTCTCCCTCAACGGCCTGCCGACGGTCTATGTTGGGCGCCGGACGGCGGAGTTGATCAAATACGCCGCCAACGCCTTCCTCGCCGTCAAGATCACTTTCATCAATGAGATCGCCGACCTCTGCGAGGCTACGGGCGCCAATGTCCAGGACGTCGCGCGCGGCATCGGCCTGGACAAGCGCATCGGTTCGAAGTTCCTGCACGCGGGGCCCGGCTATGGCGGCTCCTGCTTCCCCAAGGACACTCTGGCGCTGGTCAAGACCGGCCACGACTTTGAGGCGCCGCTGCGCATCGTCGAAACCGTGGTCAGCATCAACGACCAGCGCAAGCGCGCCATGGGCAGGAAGATCATCGCGGCCTGCGGCGGATCGGTGCGCGGCAAGACGATCGCGCTCCTGGGCCTGACCTTCAAACCTAACACCGACGACATGCGCGACGCGCCCTCGCTGGCGATCGTGCAGGCGCTGCTGGACGCCGGCGCGTCGGTGCGCGGCTACGATCCCGAAGGCGCGGCGCAGGCGAAAGCGCTCATGCCGACGATCGACTATGCCGGCAACGCCTATGATTGCGTGAAGGGCGCCCATGCTGTCGCGCTGGTGACGGAATGGGACGAGTTCCGCGCCCTCGATCTCGGCCGGATAAAGGAACTGCTCGCGGAGCCGATCCTTGTCGATCTGCGCAATGTCTATCCGGTGGGCGAGGCGGAGCGTTACGGCCTGCGCTATGTGAGCATCGGTCGGCCGGGCTGAGCTGGAGCCGGAGGAAACGGACCGGGCGCCGCCGGGTCGTCGATAGACTCGGCGTAGCGCGCCAGAGGGCTTCCTGTCCATTCGCACCCGATTGGAGCGGCCCCCTCCCTGTCCCTCCCCCGCAAGCGGGAGAGGGGACGCTCACGATCAGCCTTCTCGATGAAGGTTGCAGTCTGCCCCCTCTCCCGCGAAGCGGGGGAGGGCTGGGGACGGGGCCCATTTTTCGGGTAAACTGGTCGTTCGCCGGTCTATCTGTGTAAATGCCCGCGAGTCTTCCGGAGAAACCTCGAAAAATGTCCTTCTCGCTCGCCATCATCGGCCGTCCCAATGTGGGCAAGTCGACGCTGTTCAACCGGCTGACCGGCAAAAAGCTGGCGCTTGTCGACGATCGGCCGGGCGTGACCCGCGATCGCCGCGAGGGCGAGGCCAAGCTCGCCGATCTGCGCTTCACCATCATCGACACGGCCGGGCTCGAGGAAGGCCCGGCGGCGACCCTCGAAGGCCGGATGCGCGCCCAGACCGAGAGCGCGATTCTTTCCGCCGACGCCATTCTCTTCGTCATAGACGCGCGCGCCGGCGTGACGCCCGAGGACAAATATTTCGCCGATCTCGTGCGCCGCGCGGGGAAGCCCGTGATCCTCATCGCCAACAAGGCGGAAGGCAAGGTAGGCGAGTCGGGCGTTTTCGAGGCCTATTCGCTGGGCCTTGGCGACCCTGTGCCGCTCTCGGCCGAGCATGGCGAGGGGATGGGCGAGCTCTATGCCGCGCTGCGCGAGGCGCTGCCCGAAGAGACCGCCGAGCCTGCCGAGGATGACGAGGACCAGGAAGAAAACCTTTATGACGACGAAGAGGACGGCAGCGACCTCGACGTCACCAAGCCGCTGCGCATCACCGTCGTCGGGCGCCCCAACGCGGGGAAATCGACGCTCATCAATCGCATTCTCGGCGAAGAACGGCTGCTGACCGGCCCCGAGGCCGGCATCACGCGCGACTCGATCGGCGTCAACTTCCAGTGGCGCGACCGCAAGATCAAGCTGTTCGACACGGCGGGCCTGCGCAAGCGCGCCAAGGTCGTCGACAAGCTCGAAAAGCTTTCCGCCGCGGATGCGCTGCGCGCCGTGCGCTTCTCGGAAGTCGTCGTGCTGCTCGTCGACTCGACCATTCCCTTCGAGAAGCAGGATTTGACCATCGCCGATCTCGCCGCGCGCGAGGGCCGCGCCTTCGTCATCGGCCTCGGTAAATGGGATTTGATCGAGGACAAGGGCGCGACGCTCACAAAACTGCGTGAAGACGCCGAGCGGCTGCTGCCGCAGGTGCGCGGCTGTCCCGCCGTGCCGGTCTCGGGCGCGACGGGGCAGGGGCTCGACAAGCTCATGGAGGCGATCGTCGCGACCCATGAGGTCTGGAACAAGCGCATCGCGACGGCCCGCTTGAACCGCTGGCTTTTGCAGGCGGTGGAGGAGACGCCGCCGCCCGCCGTGTCGGGCCGGCGCATCAAGATCCGCTATATGACGCAGGCCAAGTCGCGGCCGCCGTATTTCATTCTTTTCGGCAACCAGCTCGATGAATTGCCGATGAGCTACGAGCGGTTCTTGATCAACGGGCTTCGGAAGACCTTCGATCTGCCGGGCGTGCCGATTCGGATTTCGAAGCGGGCGGGCGACAATCCGTTTGCGGGGAAGAATCGGAAAGGCTAGCGCGCTTTCCGCTCGCATGGAATCATGCGAGCGGCAAGAAATCGCGCCAGATCAAAAACTTGGGGAGCGCATTTCTTGTCGCAAAGGTCTTTCAACTTTTGCGGAATGCGCTCTATGCGCGAGCCGCCAAAACGCAAAGTTGGATATGAAACGAAAACGGGGTCGCCCTTGGCGACCCCGCAAGCGCTTCCAGCTCGAGCCAAAAGCAGATCAATAATTGGACAGCATGCGAACGAAGCTCGGCGCCTGGATGATGACCGCGACAATGAGAGCAATGACGCCCAGGGCGATGAAGAGGGGCTTCATTTTCTGGGAGGACTGGCTGGGAAGCGACATGGATTTTCCTTTGGACCGCATTTTCGATCGTGCGTTTTTCAGCACGCAGAACGGCTAAGCTAAGGGGCTCCGGAAGTAAATCTGACACGGGCTGAAATGAACGGCATGCGCTCCCTCGCCGGCAAAATCTTTTTCCAGAATCGCTTCAAATTCATAGTGCTTCTCGCACAGCCTCGGAAAAGGCGCGTCGTTTCGCCGCGTCATTCGCAAAGGCGATCCTGAGCGCCCTCGGCAGCTCCACTTGCACGCCGGCGCCGAGGCGCCCCTTGTTGCAAATATTCGCCGGATCGCGGCCAGCGAGCGGATGCCCGTCCCCGACGGTTTTAGCCGTGAAGCCCCTCTCGAGCAGCGCAACGCAGACCGCGTCGCGCAACGACTCTTGCAACCCGCCGACCCAGACTGTCGCCGGGTCCGGGCCGTTCTTCCTCCCGTGCACGCCGATGACCACTTCCGAGCGCGCCGCGAGCTGCAGCGCTTGCGGCTCGTCGAAGCGTGTGGACGTAATATGCAGCCCATCGCCTCTGGCGCGCATCGTCAGGCTCTCGAAGCAGTAAAGCGAGTAAGTTCCGCCGGCGATCGCGGCCGCGACCTCCGACGTGCCGGGCTCGATGAAGCCGCCATGAGGCGCGATGACGGCGATGGGCGATTCTCGCGCGACGACGCGGATGCGGTAATGCACGCCCTCGATCTCGCGCGCGGCCAGCGCCGCGAAGCTGTGATATTGATCGGCCATGTCAGGATGTTGATCGCATTCCGCGAAAGTTGCGAGACTTTTGCGACAAGAATGCGCTCCACGTTTTTGATCCGGCGCGATTTCTTGTCGCTCACATGATTCCATGCGAGCGGAAGGGAGCGAGCCTACGCAAAGGATTTGCTTATGACCATGAGACCATCGCCCGAAAAGCTCCTCTCCCTCGGCATGTCCTTCTGGAACGCCAAGACGCTCCTGTCCGCCGTTGAGCTCGGCGTTTTCGACGCGCTGGCCGAAGGCCCCGCCGACCTCGAAAGCTTGAGAATGAGGCTCGGCCTGCATGAGCGCTCGGCGCGCGATTTTCTCGACGCGCTCGTCGCGATGAAGCTGCTGGAGCGTGACGAAGGCGTCTACCGCAACGGCGCAGACGCCGATTTCTTCCTCGTGCGCGGCAAGCCCAGCTATGTCGGCGGGCTTTTGGAAATGGCCAACGCCCGACTCTACCAGAGCTGGGGGCATCTCACCGAAGCGTTGAAGACCGGCAGGCGACAGAGCGAAAACAAGGACCAAGGCGACCTCTTCGCCGCGCTCTACGCCGATCCCGAGCGGCTGCGCGGCTTTCTCGCCGCGATGAGCGGCGTCAGCGCGGGGGCTGCGAACGCCATCGCCGATAAGTTTCCGTGGAAGGAATATAAGACCTTCGTCGATGTCGGCGCGGCGCAGGGCATGGTTCCCGTCACCGTCGCGCGCGCCCATCCGCATCTCACGGGCGGAGGCTTCGATTTGCCTCAGGTCAAGCCGATTTTTGAAGATTTCGTCGCGGCGAACGGTCTCTCGGACCGTCTGCGCTTCGATTCCGGCGACTTCTTCGCCGATTCCTTGCCGCAGGCGGACGTGATCGTCATGGGTCACATATTGCACGACTGGGATCTTGATCAGAAGCGCCTGCTGCTGAAGAAGGCCTATGACGCCTTGCCGGCGGGCGGGGCGCTCATCGTCTATGAGGCGCTGATCGACGACGCCCGCCGCGAGAACGCCTTTGGTCTGCTGATGAGCCTCAACATGCTCATCGAAACCGCGGGCGGCTTCGATTACACCGGCGCGGATTGCCAGGGCTGGATGAAGGAGGCGGGGTTCGATCAGACCCGCGTGGAGCATCTGGTGGGCCCGGACTCCATGGTTGTGGCGATCAAATAGAGGCGCGTTTTGGACCGGGGAAAGAGCAGGTCCCTTTCCGATTCAGTTGGACGACGGCCTAGTTTTGAATTATTCTAAGAATGCATCGCAGGGGCCTTGCCGGTCCCGCGCGAGATTTCTCCTTGGAGGCAATAATGGCTACGCTCAAGGGCAGCAAGACCGAAGAGAACCTCAAGGCCGCCTTCGCCGGCGAATCGCAGGCGAACCGCCGCTATCTCTATTTCGCTCAAAAGGCCGACGTCGAAGGCTACAATGACGTCGCCGTCGTGTTCCGCTCCACCGCGGAAGGCGAGACCGGCCACGCCCACGGCCATCTGGAGTTCCTGGAGTCCGTCGGCGATCCGGCCACGGGCCTGCCGATCGGCAAGACCGCCGACAACCTCAAGGCCGCCGTCGCCGGTGAGACCCACGAATACACCGACATGTATCCGGGCATGGCCCGCTCGGCCCGCGAAGAGGGCTTCGAGGAAATCGCGGACTGGTTCGAGACGCTCGCCAAGGCCGAGCGCTCCCACGCCGGCCGCTTCCAGAAGGCGCTCGACGATCTGAAGTAAGGACCCGAGCGCGCGCTCTCCCGCCTGGCCGGGCTTGTCCCGGCCACCCACGCGGAAGCCCGCAAAGGACGACAAGGGGTGCCCGCGGCAAGCGCGGGCATGACCGCCGGACGCTATTGGAAAAGCAGCAATGAGAGAAGGCAGTCTCGAAGCGCCGATCCGGCATCCGCTGGATTGGGAAAATCCTGACTTCTATGACGAGGCGAAGCTCGACGCGGAGATGCGCCGTGTCTTCGACATCTGCCATGGCTGCCGTCGCTGCTTCAATCTCTGCGATTCGTTCCCGCGGCTCTTCGATCTCATCGACGAATCCAAGACCGGCGAGCTCGATTCGGTCGACAGCAAAGACTTCAAAAAGGTCGTGGACGCCTGCACGCTCTGCGACATGTGCTTCCTGACGAAGTGCCCCTACGTTCCGCCGCACGAATTCAACCTCGACTTCCCGCATCTGCTGCTGCGCTACCGCGCCGTTGAGGCGAAGAAGAATGGCGTCGGCCCCGCCGATCGCGCGCTGACCGAGACGGATCGCAACGGCAAGTGGGCGACTCTGATTTCGGGCGCCGTCAACTGGGCGACGCGCCGCGGCAGCCCCGTGCGCGCGCTCGAAGAGAAATTCGTGGGCATAGACAAGGACGCCGAGCTGCCGAAATATGCGCGCCAGACGCTCGAAGCGCGCGCCAAGGCTGATCCGCCCGCCCGCGACGAGACGGCGCCCGCAAAGGCTCGCAAGGTCGTTCTCTACGCCACCTGCTACAGCGACTATAACGACCCATCCATCGGCATGGCGGCGCTGGCCGTCCTCGCGAAAAATGGCGTCGAGACGAAGGTCGTCTATCCGCAGTGCTGCGGCATGCCGAAGCTGGAGCAGGGGCTGCTGAATGAGGTGGCCGACGCGGCGCGCAACGTCGCGGCCGCCTTGGCGCCCTATATTGACGAGGGCTACGACATTGTCGCGCCTGTGCCTTCCTGCGCGCTGATGCTGAAATTCGAATGGCCGCTGATCGTTCCGAACGACGCGAGCGTGAAGCGCCTCTCTGAGGCGACCTTCGACCTTTCGGAATATGTCGTCGACATCGCCAGGAAAGAGGGGCTTGCGGAGGGCATGAAGCCGATCGAGGGTGGCGTCGCCTTCCATATGGCCTGCCATTCGCGCGCGCAGAATTTCGGCCAGAAGGGCGGGGAGCTGCTCAGGCTCATTCCGCAGGCGGACGTCGCGGTGGTCGAGCGCTGCTCCGGCCATGGCGGCGCCTGGGGCTATAAGAAGGGCAACTTCGAGACGGCGATGAAGGTCGGCAAGCCGGCCATGCGCCAGCTCGATGCGGCCGGCAAGAAGCATGTCGTGTCGGAATGCCCACTCGCCGGCATCCACATAGAGCAGGGGATCGAGGCGCTGGGCGGCGACAAGCCGAAGCCCGAGCGCGTGAGCCATCCGATCGTGCTGATGGCGCGGGCTTACGGCGTCGCGAGCGAATAGGGCGCTTTTAACCTCCCCTTGGGGGGCTCGGGGCGAAACCTGGGCGTTTCACCCGATTGCACCAGAGGGGTGGGGTTCGAGGGAGTCATCATGTCCATCAAGACCGAAATCACCCGCGCCGACATCCTCCCCTGGGCGGAATACGCCAAGACCCGCGCAGAGCATCGCAAGCGCGTCACGGCGATCAAGCGCAGCCGCCGCGTCGAGGTCGGGCCTTTCGTGACCTTCTATTTCGAGAGCTTCGACACCATGTGGCTGCAGGTGCAGGAGATGCTCCATATCGAGCGCGGCGGCGACGCGCAGATCCCCGAGGAGCTTGCGGCCTATAATCCGCTTATCCCCAAGGGCAGCGAGCTCGTCGCGACCTTCATGATCGAGATCGACGACCCGCTGCGCCGCGCCCGCGTGCTGGCGGGGCTCGGCGGCGTCGAGGAAACAGCCTTCATCGAGGTCGGGGCCGCGCGCATCGGGGCCAAGCCCGAGAGCGACCAGGACCGCACCACGGCCGAGGGCAAGGCGAGCAGCGTGCAATTCGTGCACTTCCCCTTCACCCAGGCGCAAATCGACGCCTTCAGGCAGCCGAATGCGCGGGCGATCCTGGGGCTCTCGCATCCAAATTACAGCCATATGGCCGTGATGTCGGAGGCGACGCGCGAGGCGCTGGCGGGGGATTTCGCCTAAGCAGGATTTCGGAAAAGTGTTGTGCGGTTTTCCGCGAAAAATCCTGCCAGGCCAACGAGTCTAAGCAGATATTCGTCGGCGGGCCGGCGAATGTCTCCTTAGATTCCCTCGGTTCAACTCCTGTTTTTTGGCCGGCATTGCCAGCCCGTGCAAGCCTGGATGGTCTTGCCAGTGTCGAGCGTGCAGGCTCTCCTGGACGTGCAGACCGCCGCGGCCGATGGGCCGCAATCGGGCGCATGGGCGTGTCTGAAGCACGAGCGCTTGCTTGAAATGTGCCACGCCGAGGCGGCTGGAATCTGAAGTAGGACGAAGGCGGACGATAAGGCGGCGACCGCGAATGCAGCCTTGTTCATGAGTGGCTCTCCCAGCGCGCTTTCCGCTCGCATGGAATGCGAGCGATGAGAAATCGCGCCAAATCAAAAAATTGGAGCGCATTCTTATCGCAAAAGCCGGTAAACTTTTGCGGAATGCGCTCTAGCCGACACTTGCTCGCGTTTCCGTGCGCCGTCAAGGAGCGGAGCCGAGGGCCGGCGGGGCATGGGATTGCGAAGGGAACCGCTTGCCTTTAATCCGGGCGCCAAACCATCTCTTCTGGAAACGAGTCACCCCTTGACCACCCCTACCACCCGCGACCCCGTCTCGCGGCGGCGCACTTTCGCGATCATCTCGCACCCTGACGCCGGCAAGACCACGCTCACCGAAAAGCTCCTTCTCTTCGGCGGCGCGATTCAGCTCGCCGGCGCGGTGAAGGCCAAGCGCAACGCCCAGCAGACGCGCTCGGACTGGATGAGCATCGAGCGCGAGCGCGGCATTTCGGTCGTCACCTCGGTCATGACCTTCGAATATGCCGATTGCGTCTTCAACCTGCTCGACACGCCCGGCCACGAAGACTTCTCGGAAGACACCTATCGCACGCTCTCCGCCGTCGACGCGGCGGTCATGGTGATCGACGCGGCCAAGGGCATCGAGGCGCGCACGCGCAAGCTCTTCGAGGTCTGCCGCCTGCGCGACATTCCGATCGTCACCTTCGTCAACAAGCTCGACCGCGAAGGCCGCGATCCTTTCGAGCTGCTCGACGAAATCGAGAAGACGCTGGCGCTCGACACGACGCCGATCACCTGGCCGATCGGCGGCGGCAAGAATTTCGCCGGCACCTATCGGTTCGCAAGCAAGACCGTGCGCCAGATCGACAAGGACGCGGAACAGCTGCAAACGAGCGGCCTCGACGATCCGATTTTCGACGCGCTTCTTCCCAACGCCGCCGACGCTTGGCGCGAGGAAGCGATGCTCGCGGAGGAGGGCTCCAAGCCTTTCGATCTCGCGGCTTTCCGTGAAGGCCATCTCACGCCCGTCTTCTTCGGCAGCGCGCTTCGTAATTTCGGCGTGCGCGATCTCATCGACGCCATGGCCGAATATGCGCCGAGCCCACGGACGCAGGAGGCGGACAAGCGCGCCGTCGAGGCCAATGAGCCGAAAATGACCGGCTTCGTCTTCAAGATTCAGGCGAATATGGATCCCAACCACCGCGACCGCATCGCCTTCATGCGCGTGTGCTCCGGCAAGCTCACGCGCGGTATGAAGGCGAAGCTCATTCGCACGGGAAAAAACATTCCAATCAACGCGCCGCAATTCTTCTTTGCGCGCGACCGCTCGATCGCCGATGAAGCCTATGCGGGCGACGTGGTCGGCCTGCCGAACCACGGGCAATTGCGCATCGGCGACACGCTGACCGAAGGCGAGGACATCGTTTTTCGCGGCGTGCCGAGCTTCGCGCCGGAAATCTTGCGCCGCATCCTCATTTCCGATGCGATGAAGGCGAAGAAGCTGCGCGAGGCCTTGCAGCAATTGGCGGAGGAGGGCGTCGTGCAGGTCTTCACGCCGCATGACGGCTCGGGCGCCATCGTTGGCGTCGTCGGCGCGCTGCAGCTCGACGTGCTGGCGACGCGGCTCGAGGCGGAATATGGCTTGCAGACGCGCTATGAAACCCCGCGCTTCACGATCTGCCGCTGGATTACGTCGGACGAGCCGGCGAAGCTGAAGAGCTTCGTCGACTCCAACCGGTCCAGCATCGCCGACGATCTCGACGGCGCGCCGGTGTTCATGAGCACCTCGGCGTTTCAGCTCAATTATGACGCCGAGCGCAATCCGGCGATCAAATTCTCGGATGTGAAGGACTATCAGAAGAGCGCGGCGTGAGCGCAAGAAGCTCACGCCTCAGGCTCCATGGACCGCGAGCCTGAACGTTCGCGGTCCAATGCGCGTCTTGTGGCTCTGGATTCCTGGTCGGACCGTCAGCCTGCCCGGAATTCGCGTTCACGCGGAAAAGCTTGGGGCTACCCTATCTCCCCCTGACGCTCTTCGCGCGCGATCTTGTCGAGCACAGCGTTCACCATACCGGACTCCGTCTTCCCGAAAAAGGCGCCTGCTACGTCGACATATTCCTTTATGACGGCGCGGGCCGGCACATCCTTGCGCGAGCGCAGCTCATAGGCGCCGGCGCGCAGGGCCGCGCGCATCACCGCCTCGACGCGGGCGAGCGGCCAGCCGCCGGAAAGCACGCGGTCGATCTGCCGGTCGATCGCCACCTGATCGGTGAGCACGCCCTGCAGCACGTCGCGGAAGAATGTCACCTCCGCCGGCTTATATTGCACACCCTCGATCTCGCGGCCGATCCAATGCGACTCGAATTCGGCGTAAATCTCGTTGAGTCCCTTGCTGGCGACTTCCATCTGATACAGCGCCTGCACGATGGCGAGGCGCGCGGCCGAGCGCTGGTCGAGGCTCATGCGAGGCTCCGCTTCAAGCGGATGAGGGAGAGCGCCGCAAGCGCCGCATCGGCGCCCTTGTCTCCTTGATCGGGGTCAGCGCGCACGATGGCCTGTTGCTCGTTTTCCACAGTGAGAATTCCATTGCCGAAGGGCAGACGCCGCGCGACCGAGAGATCAGTCAGGGCGCGCGAGCTTTCATTGGCGACGATCTCGAAATGATAGGTCTCGCCGCGAATGACGCAGCCAAGGGCGACAAGCCCGTCATAGGGTGCCCCCGCGCGCTCCGCCGCGTCGAGCGCAATCGCGGCGGCGCAAGCGATTTCCAGCGCGCCGGGCACTTCGATCACCGTGGCGCTCGCGCCGAGCCGCTCGATCGCCGCCAGCGCGCCATCGCGCAGCTGGCCGACGATAGGGGCGTTGAACCTCGCCGCGACGACGAGAATGCGCGCGCCGGGCACGGGCGCCGCATCTGTGTCGTCGGGTGCAAAACCTGCCATTTTCGAACTCCGAAAAGCGCCCTCTTTGTCCCGTCACCCTATAGCTCTCGAAAGACGGGCGTCTTTCGAGGCCCTATGGCGGGAGAGGGGCCGCTAGAAGTGAGCTACTTTTTTCATGAAGGCCGCAACCTTACTCCCTCTCCCGCCATAGCCCGTCGAACGACGGCGTCTTTTCAGACGCCCTTTGGCGGGGAGGGTTGGGGTGGGGGCCAGCCTGCGTGTTTCTCTGATTTCGAGCCGCGTCTTATGTCACAGGGGCGGCGCCTTGTCAGCCATTATCGCTTCTACTTCCCGCTCAGCCGCGCGGCGTAGCGCGCCATCAAATCGACCTCTATGTTAAGCGCGTCCCCTGCCGCTCGTGCGCCGAACGTCGTGACCGCGAGCGTGTGCGGAATGAGCAGGATCGAAAAGCGGTTGCCCTCGACCTCGTTCACCGTGAGCGACACGCCGTCGAGCGCGACCGAGCCTTTCTGCGCCACGAACAACGAGAGCTCCTGCGGCGCTTCGATCCAGAAACGCGCCATGCTCGTTTCTTCTAATGGGCGTCCGTCCTGCGCCCTCTCGCAGAAATCGTCGCGCGACACGATGCGGGCGACGCCGTCGACATGGCCGGTGACGATATGTCCGCCAAGCTCGTCGCCGATCTTGAGCGCGCGTTCGAGATTGACGCGCGCGCCCGGCCGCCAGCTTCCAACCGTCGTCTTCGCCAGCGTCTCGGCGGCGGCGTCGACGTCGAACACCGTGCGCCCGTCTGCCCGCGCCACGGCGACGACGGTCAGGCAAACGCCTGCGTTGGCGATGGAGGCGCCGAGCGCGATCGTCTCGGCGTCATAGGAACAGGCGATGCGCAGGCGCCTGAGATCGCCACGCGGCTCGACCGAGACGACGTCGCCGATGTCCGTGACGATGCCCGTGAACATCAATCCATCCTCGCATAGCGCGTCATCTGGTCGGGACCGAGCATCCGGCTTTCGATCAGGCGATATCGGCCTTCCAGCGCCGCGCGAGCGGCGGAGGTGAGCGCTACCCGGCCGGGACGCGCAAGCGGCTTGAAGCCCGTGTGAATGATGACTTCGTCGGCAAGACCCGCGGACAGCAGGCTCTCGGCGACGAGCGGCCCGCCCTCGCTGAAGACGCGCGTGATCCCGCGGTCGGCGAGCAGACGCAAGGCGGCGAGCAGATCGAGACGGCCCTCGATCGTCGGAATGGGCGCGACATCCGCGCCCGTTGAGTCGGCAAAGGCGCGCGCCGCGCCTTCGCTCAAATCCTCCCCGGCGATGACCAACAGCGGCGTCTCGCGCGCCGTCGCGGCGAGGCGCGAGCGCGGCGAGAGAGTGAGCTTGCGGTCGAGCACCACGCGCAGACGTTTGGCGCGGTCGAGCCCCGGCAGGCGCACCGTCATGAGCGGGTCGTCCTCGCGCGCCGTGCCCGATCCAACCATGATTGCGTCGTGGAGCGAGCGCTGCACATGGGTGTAGGCGTCGGCGATCGGCCCGGTGATATGCAGGCGCGGATCATGCGCGTCGCCGGCGGCGTAGCCGTCCGCCGTCCGCGCAAGTTTCAGAGTCACCATGGGCCGGTGCTTGGTGACGCGTAGAATGTGACCGAGATGGTCGCAGCGCGCGGCGGCCGCCTCCGGGCCGACCACAACCTCGATCCCCGCCTCGCGCAGCTTGGCGAAGCCCCTGCCGGCCACCCTCGGGTCGGGGTCTTCGATCGCCGCGACGACCCGCGCGACGCCCGACGCGATAATGGCGTCCACGCAGGGCGGCGTGCGCCCGTCATGCGAGCAGGGTTCGAGCGTAACGTAAAGCGTCGCCCCGCGCGCCGCCTCTCCGGCCGCCGAGAGCGCAATGGTCTCGGCATGAGGCCGCCCACCCTCCGCCGTGAAGCCCCGCGCGATGATCACGCCTTCCTTCACGACGAGAGCGCCGACGGCGGGATTGGGAGCCGCGCGGCCCATGGTGCGGCGGCCGAGCGCCAGCGCCGCCGCCATATAGGCGCCGTCGGTCGCGGCGGGGGGGATTTTTTC
The DNA here is from genome assembly GCA_036560425.1 of Methylocystis sp. Lineage (GTDB taxonomy): Bacteria > Pseudomonadota > Alphaproteobacteria > Rhizobiales > Beijerinckiaceae > Methylocystis. Next base: position 13,303 of record DATBRF010000043.1, read on the forward strand.
GTGGAGGCTCATTCGTCTTCGGCGGCGTCGGCGGCTTCGGCGCCGCTCTCCAATTCATCGATCAGCGCGTTGAAGTCGCGCGCCTCGCGGAAGTCGCGGTAGACGGAGGCGAAGCGCACATAGGCCACCGCGTCCAGCGAGCGCAAGCCCTCGATGACGAGCTCGCCGATGCGCTGGCTCTCGATCTCGCCCTCGCCGAGGCTCTCGAGCTGGCGCACGACGCCGGAGATCATCCGCTCGACCCGCTCGGGCTCCACCGGCCGCTTGCGCAGCGCGATCTCGACGGAGCGGGTGAGCTTGTCGCGGTCGAAAGGCGCGCGCTTGCCGGATTTCTTGATGACCGTGATCTCGCGCAGCTGGACGCGCTCGAAGGTCGTGAAGCGCCCGCCGCAGGTCGGGCAGACGCGCCGGCGGCGGATGCAGGCGGAATCCTCGGCCGGGCGCGAATCCTTCACCTGCGTGTCGAAGGAGCCGCAATAGGGACAGCGCATCTCATGCCCTCGACAAGGCCCGGTCCCCACCCGCCGCTAGAGGGGCAGGGTTTAGCGGCGAAGCCGTTCGGGGGCCAATCATCGCCGCCCTGGATTGCTTCGCTTCGCTCGCAATGACGCGAAAGGCGCATGTGGGCAATCCCCATCCCGCGCCCTAGCCCTCGCTCGCGAAGGGCGCCCTGCCGGACGCCCTATGCGGCGCGACCCTCCCCCCCCCCGACGGGGAGGGTATAAGCGTGGCTGCCCGATCAGGGATAGATCGGGAACTTCGCGGTCAGCGCGTGAACCTTTTCCTTCACCGCCGCTTCCGTCGCCGCATTGCCCTCTTCGCCCTTCGCGGAGAGGCCGTCCAGAACCTCGACGATCAGGCCGCCGACTTCCTTGAATTCCGCCACGCCGAAGCCGCGCGAGGTCGCCGCCGGCGAGCCGAGGCGGATGCCCGAGGTGACGAAGGGCTTCTCGGGGTCGAAGGGGATGCCGTTCTTGTTGCAGGTGATGTGGGCGCGGCCGAGCGCGGCTTCCGCCGCCTTGCCGGTGATCTTCTTCGGGCGCAGGTCGACAAGCATCAGATGGTTGTCCGTGCCGCCCGAAACGATCGCGAGGCCGGCGTCGACGAGCGTCTGGGCCAGAGCCTGCGCATTGTCCTTCACCTGCTGCTGATAGGCCTTGAACTCCGGCTTCAGCGCCTCGCCGAAGGCCGCCGCCTTGCCGGCGATGACATGCATCAGCGGGCCGCCCTGGAGGCCGGGGAACACGGCCGAATTGATCTTCTTGGCGATATCTTCGTCGTTCGTCAGCACCATGCCGCCGCGCGGGCCGCGCAGCGTCTTATGCGTCGTGGTGGTGACGACATGGGCATGCGGGAAGGGCGAGGGATGCAGGCCCGCGGCGACGAGGCCGGCGAAATGCGCCATATCGACCATGAAATAGGCCCCCACCTCGTCGGCGATCTTGCGGAAGGCCTCGAAGTCCCAGATGCGCGAATAGCCCGAGCCGCCGGCGATGATGAGCTTCGGCTTATGCTCGCGGGCGAGCGCGGCGACCTGCTCCATGTCGATGCGCTGGTCGTCCTTGCGGACGGTGTAGCTGATCGGCTTGAACCAGCGGCCCGAGAGGTTCACGGGCGAGCCGTGGGTGAGATGGCCGCCGGCCGCGAGGTCGAGGCCCATGAAGGTGTCGCCCGGCTGCAACAGCGCGAGGAAGACCGACTGGTTCGCCTGCGAGCCGGAGTTCGGCTGGACGTTCGCGAAGCCGCAGCCGAAAAGCTGCTTGGCGCGGTCGATCGCGAGGTTTTCGGCGATGTCGACGTACTGGCAGCCGCCGTAATAGCGCTTGCCCGGATAGCCTTCGGCGTATTTGTTCGTGAGAACCGAGCCCTGGGCCTCCATCACCGCCTTGGAGACGATGTTCTCCGACGCGATAAGCTCGATCTCGTGGCGCTGGCGGCCGAGCTCGAGCTCGATCGCCTTGGCGAGTTCCGGATCGGACTGCGCAAGGGAGGTGGTGAAGAAACCGGACTGGCTCATGGAATTTCCTCTAGCCTAAGGGGCGCGAAAGATAAGCGAAAAAGGCGGCTTGCCCGACGCTCGCGGCGAAACCGGCTCTCCATGTCGCGCATTGTTGAGAGGTTCGCCTTATCACGGCCCGGGCGGGACGGGAAGAGTGGGGGGTGGACGCAACGTTTTACGTTGTGGCAAAACAACCCAGCCGGAGGGCAGCATGCTGGAAGAGATGCTTCCCGCTGAGGAAAGCGCCTTGCGGCGTTTATCGTCCCTACTCATCCCCCAAGCCCCTCACCCAACCTCTCCCCGCGCGCGGGGAGAGAGGCAGATCGCGGGCTTCATCGAGAATCACGGCTCATATCCCCACCTCCAACCCTGAATTATCTGCGCCCAAGCGAGGATGCCGCCGGATGCGCCTGATCCTGTTCAATAAGCCCTATGGCGTGCTCTCGCAGTTCACCGACCGGCGAAGCGAGAGCCCGCGCGCCACCCTGTCTGATTTCATTTCCTTGCCGGGCGTCTATCCCGCCGGCCGGCTCGATCGCGACAGCGAGGGGCTGCTGCTGCTAACCGACGACGGCCGGTTGCAGGCGCGCATCGCCGATCCGCGCTATAAGCTCGCCAAGACCTATCTCGTGCAGGTTGAGGGCGAACCCTCGGAAGACAGCCTCGATCGCCTGCGTCGAGGGATCGCACTCAATGACGGTCCGACCCGCCCCGCGCGCGTCGAGCGGATCGAACCGCCGGCGCTCTGGCCGCGCGATCCCCCGGTCCGGTTCCGCAAGAGCGTGCCCGACTGCTGGTTGCAGCTGACGATCCGCGAGGGACGCAACCGCCAGGTCCGGCGCATGACGGCGGCGATCGGCCATCCGACCCTGCGCCTGGTCCGTTCAAGCATCGGGGACTGGACTCTCGATGGCCTCGAGCCGGGCGCGTGGAAGGAGGGGCGCGTTTTCTTGTATGGGTGAAGCTCTCCGAGCGTTGCTTTCCAGCGACACAACTTCTTGGAATGTGAAACGCTAGCGCAAGGGCCGTCAATGCTCTAGGTGTTTAGTCCCAGAGTATAATGGCTCGGATCCGGCTGAGATTGATCGGGACTTTTTATCGGGCAGATACTTCACGGCAGCGCCCGCACGACAGAGGCGGTGCGTCGAGCGATACAACATAGTCATGTCTGGACGGCGCTCGCTGATCAAAGGTTTTGACGGGACGATGCGCTGCTCGGGATGCGGTCATGTCTTCGGCTTTTGCGCGCAGCCTGTAGAAACCGCTCGCCCTGATGGCGCCCGCGGGCCCTTTACCTGATCAAGAGAACGGGGTCGAGGCTCCGACTATGCTCCAGGTTTCCGGGCCATTCCTTGTTCAGTCACATCAAAGCGTTGTCACCCGGCGCGCTCAATCGGGGCGCCGTTCTGAAGGTCGCGCCGCAGTCGCCATCCCGCAAAAAAGAATGCGCTCCAGATTTTTGATTTGGCGCGCTTTCCGCTCGCATGATTCCATGCGGGCGGAAAGCGCGCTAGGGTCGGCGCCTGCCCCCTGCAAGCGGCGAACAAGAATGCGCGACTCTCTTCGTCTCGGCTTCCTCCTGCTGATCTTGACACAACCGGCGCACGCCGCCTCCTGCGGCGACACAGGCGCGGGCTTCGATGTATGGCTCGCGGATTTCAAGCAGGAGGCGGCGGCGAAAGGGATGTCGCAAAGGACGCTGGACGCCGCTTTCGATGGCGTGTCCTATGATCGAAAGATCATCTCCCGCGACCGGGGCGCCCAGAGGGTCTTCAAGCTAAGCTTCGAGAAATTCGCCGCCCGGCTGATCACGCCGTCGCGATTGAGCCGAGGCCGCGAGCTGCTCCAGCGCCACGCCGATCTCTTGCGTCGGATCGAAGCGCGCTATGGCGTGCCGGGCCCTGTGCTCGTCTCTATCTGGGGCTTGGAAACGGGCTTCGGCGCCGACAATGGAACTTTCAAGACCGTGCAGACGCTCGCGACGCTCGCCTATGACTGCCGCCGCGCCGCGCAATTCACGCAGGAACTCGAGGACGCGCTTACCATCGTTCAATCCGGCGACATGCCGCCCGCCCGAATGCGCGGCGATTGGGCCGGCGAGATCGGACAGACGCAGTTCATGCCTTCCTCCTATCTGAAATACGCCGTCGATTTCGACGGCGACGGCAGGCGCGACCTCATCCGCTCTGCGCCCGACGCTTTGGCGTCGACCGCGAATTTCCTGCGCGGCAGCGGTTGGCGGGCGGGCGCCGGCTGGGCCGAGGGCGAGCCGAACTTCCCCGTGTTCCTCGAATGGAACCAGTCGCGCGTCTATGCGAAGACGCTCGCGCTTTTCGCCACGAAGCTCGCGGAGGCGCGCTGATTTGACCGACCGCTACTCGGAAGACGAGCTTATCGCCCGCGTCTTCGCCCCCATCGCCGGGCCGGCGTCGCTGGGGCTGAACGACGATGCGGCGCTCATCGAGGCGTCCCCCGAGCCGACCGTCGCCACGGTCGACATGCTCGTCGCGGGCGTCCACTTCTTCGCGGACGATCCGCCGGAGGCCATCGCGAAGAAGGCGCTGCGGGTCAATCTTTCCGATCTCGCGGCCAAGGGCGCGACGCCGTTCGGCTTCCTTCTCTCCTTGGCCCTGCCTGGAGACTGGACAAACGATTGGCTCCGCGTTTTCGCCGCCGGCCTCGCCGAGGACGCGCGAAGCTACGCCGCGCCGCTCATCGGCGGCGACACAACGGCGACGCCGGGGCCGCTCACCATCTCCATCACAGCGCTCGGCCGCGCGCCGCGCTTCGTGCCGCGCACGGGCGCCAGGCCCGGCGACGCCATCTACGTGTCGGGAACGATTGGCGACGCAGCGCTCGGCCTCGCATTGCGCAAAGACCCGGCGCTGGCGTCGCGATTCTCGCCTCAGGCGCGCGCGCATCTCCTCGACCGCTATCTGCTGCCGCGTCCGCGCCTCGATCTCGTCCCGCTCGTGCGCGCGCATGCGAGCGCCGCCATGGATGTCTCCGACGGTCTCGCGGGCGATCTCGCAAAGCTTTGTCGCGTCTCCGGGGTCGGCGCCGCGGTGGCTGCGCCGCTTGTTCCCCTTTCGGAAGCGGCGCGCGAGGCGATCGCTCTCGCGCCCGGCCTCTTCGAAACCGCGCTGACGGGTGGCGACGACTACGAGATTCTCTTTACCGCGAGCCCGGATTTTTCGCCGCCCGAGGGCGCCGTCACCCGAATCGGAGAAATCCTCGCGGGAAGGGCGGAACCGCAATTTTGCGACGCAGCAAAAAGGCCTCTTATTTTCGAGAGATTATCCTTCAGCCACTTCTGAGCGCAACGGTCTGCGCCATTGCCGGAGGCGGCTCTTTCTGGCACAAAGCGCGCGGAAAATTTTCGTGCGCCCGGGCGTTCTGGCGGCCGGGTAGCGCATCCTTTTTTCCGTTGCGCGACAGCCCTTGTGGCGCGCGAACCGCTCGGCCGCCCTCCGGTCGAAAACGAAAAGGCGAACCCAAATGGTCCTTTTTCTCACCATCGTCTTCGGACTCATGTCCATCGCCTACGGCGTGAAGACGTCACAGGAACTGATCGCGGCCGATCCCGGCTCGCAGCGCATGCAGGAAATTTCCGGCGCCGTCGCCGAGGGCGCGCAGGCCTATCTCAATCGCCAATATAAGACCATCGGCTATGTCGGCGCCGCCATCTTCGTTCTCCTCGTTATTTTGCTGGGTTGGCCGGTGGCTTTCGGCTTCGCCATCGGCGCGGCGCTTTCGGGCGCGGCCGGCTATATTGGCATGAATGTCTCGGTGCGCGCCAATGTCCGCACCGCGCAGGCGGCGACGAAATCGCTCGCGGGCGGTCTCGACATCGCCTTCAAGGCGGGCGCGGTCACGGGCCTGCTGGTGGCGGGTCTCGCGCTGCTCGGCGTCGCCATCTATTACGCGATCCTCACCTGGTTCGTCGGCTATTCGCCCTCTGATCGCGCCCTCGTCGACGCGCTTGTGGCGCTCGGCTTCGGCGCCTCGCTGATTTCGATCTTCGCGCGTCTGGGCGGCGGCATCTTCACCAAGGGCGCGGATGTGGGCGCCGATCTCGTCGGCAAGGTCGAGGCGGGCATCCCTGAAGACGATCCGCGCAATCCGGCGACGATCGCGGACAATGTCGGCGACAATGTCGGCGACTGCGCCGGCATGGCGGCCGACCTCTTCGAGACTTATGCGGTCACCGTCGTCGCCACCATGGTTCTGGCGTCGATCTTCTTCGCCGGCCAGGAAGGGCTGCATGGCGCGGTGATCTATCCGCTCGCGATCGGCGGCCTCTCCATCCTCACCTCGATCGCCGGCACTTACTTCGTGAAGCTCGGCCAGGACGACACGGAGTGGGGCAAGTTCGCCGCGCCTTATTTCGAGAAGATCGGGCTCAAGAACGACTCGATCATGGACGCGCTCTACAAGGGCCTCATCGCCGCGGGCGTTCTCTCGGTCGCCGGCCTCTTCATCGCGACGCTCTTCACCGTGGGCCTCGGCGAGGTCGGTAAGGCGAACGGCCAGTCGATCTACGGCATTGGCCTCTTCTTCTGCGGCGTTCTCGGCCTGATCGTGACGGGCGCCATCGTCTACATCACCGAATATTACACCGGCACGGGCAAGCGTCCGGTGGTGTCGATCGCGCAGGCGTCGGTGACGGGCCATGGCACCAATGTGATCCAGGGCCTTGCCGTGTCGCTTGAGGCGACCGCCGCGCCGGCCATGGTGATCGTGCTCGGCATCATCCTCACCTATAATTTCGGGGGGCTCTACGGCACGGCGATCGCGGTGACCACCATGCTCGGCCTCGCCGGCATGATCGTCGCGCTCGACGCCTTCGGCCCCGTGACTGACAACGCCGGCGGCATCGCCGAAATGTCGGGTCTTCCCAAGGAAGTGCGCCGCAACACCGACGCGCTCGACGCCGTCGGCAACACCACCAAGGCCGTGACCAAGGGCTACGCCATCGGCTCGGCGGGCCTCGGCGCGCTGGTGTTGTTCGCGGCCTATACGAATGACATCAAGCATTTCGCCGCGACGGGGGTCTCGTTCTTCAAGGGGATGGAGAATATCGACTTCAGCCTCTCGAACCCCTTCGTGGTCGCGGGCCTGATCTTCGGCGGTCTGATCCCCTACCTCTTCGGCGGCATCGCCATGACGGCCGTCGGCCGCGCGGCCGGCTCCGTCGTTGAGGAAGTGCGCCGTCAGTTCCGCGAGAAGCCCGGCATCATGGATGGCTCGGCGCGCCCGGATTACGGCCGCGCGGTCGACATGCTGACGCAGGCGGCGATCAAGGAGATGATCATCCCCTCGCTGCTGCCTGTCGCGGCGCCGATCGTGATGTTCATCCTGGTGCTGATCCTCGGCGGCGGCAAGGCCAATGCGCTCGCGGCCGTCGGCGCGCTGCTCCTGGGCGTGATCGTCAACGGCGTCTTTGTCGCCATCTCCATGACCTCGGGCGGCGGCGCCTGGGACAACGCGAAGAAGTCCTTCGAGGACGGCTTCGTCGA
>DATBRF010000044.1:0-7939 GCA_036560425.1 Methylocystis sp.
CATGCCGCTGTTCTGCTGGGCGATGCTGGTCACCGCCTTCTTGCTGGTGCTGACCCTGCCGGTTCTGGCGGGCGCCATCACCATGCTGCTGACCGACCGTAACTTCGGCACGATGTTCTACGATCCGGCCGGCGGCGGCGACCCGCTGCTGTTCCAGCATCTGTTCTGGTTCTTCGGCCATCCGGAAGTCTATGTGCTGATTCTGCCGGCCTTCGGCCTGATCAGCCACATCGTGTCGACCTTCTCCAAAAAGCCGGTTTTCGGTTATCTCGGCATGGCCTACGCCATGGTCGCCATCGGCTTCCTGGGTTGCATCGTGTGGGCGCACCACATGTATACGATCGGCCTGTCGCTGAACGCCCAGCGCTACTTCGTCTTCGCGACCATGGTCATCGCGGTGCCGACGGGCATCAAGATCTTTTCCTGGATCGCGACGATGTGGGGCGGCTCGATCAGCTTCCGCGCGCCGATGATCTGGGCGATCGGCTTCATCTTCGTCTTCACCATGGGCGGCGTCACCGGCGTTGTCCTGGCGAACGCGTCGGCCGACCGTCAGCTCCATGAAACCTATTTCGTGGTTGCGCACTTCCACTACACGATGTCGCTCGGCGCGGTCTTCGCCGTCTTCGCGGGCTTCTACTACTGGTTCCCGAAGATGACGGGCTACCTCTACAACGAGACGCTGTCGAAGGCGCATTTCATCGTGCTGTTCATCGGCATCAACCTGACCTTCTTCCCGCAGCATTTCCTCGGCCTCGCCGGCATGCCGCGCCGCTACATCGACTATCCTGACGCCTTCGCGCTCTGGAACTATGTTTCGTCGGTCGGCGCCTTCGTCGGCGGGCTAAGCATGCTGATCTTCTTCTACTTGGTCTTCGAGGCCTTCGCGAAGAAGCGTGAAGCGGGCGCCAATCCCTGGGGCGTGGGCGCCACCACGCTGGAGTGGACGCTCCCGTCGCCGCCGCCCTTCCACCAGTTCGAGGTGCTGCCGCGCATCTCGGGCCCTGGGCACCAATAAGCAATAGGGCCGGCGCGGCTCCTTCCGCGCCGGCCGCAACCAGACTGCGTATCCTCGCGTAATGTCCCTTCGAGAGCGAGCCCCGCGATGAGCGACGCTTCCTATATCGATGGCGCTGAAGCCACGCGCAACGCGCCTCGAATCCCCGTCGCCGCGCCTTCGGATTATTTTGAGCTTCTGAAGCCGCGCGTCATGTCGCTCGTGGTGCTCACCGCGCTCGCCGGCATTTTGCTCGCGCCGACGCCGCCGCACCCGCTCATCATTTTCGCCGCGCTTCTCTCGATCGCCGTTGGCGCCGGCGCTTCGGGAGCGCTGAACATGTGGTACGACGCCGATATCGACGCGATCATGACGCGCACGGCCCGCCGGCCGATTCCCGCCGGCCGCATGGAGCCCGAATCGGCTTTGGCCTTCGGCCTCGTGCTGGCGATGCTGTCGGTGTTCACGCTTGGGTTCGCGACCAATTGGCTCGCAGCCTTTTTGCTCGCCTTCACGATCTTCTTCTATGTCGTCATCTATACGATGTGGCTGAAGCGCTCGACTCCCCAGAACATCGTTATCGGAGGCGCCGCCGGGGCGCTGCCGCCCATGGTCGGCTATGCGGCCGCGACAGGCGACCTCGGCTTGGCGAGCGCCATCCTCTTCGCCATCATCTTCGTCTGGACGCCGCCGCATTTCTGGGCGTTGGCGCTCATGAAACATGACGAATACGGCCGCGCCGGCGTCCCGATGATGCCGAATGTGCATGGCGCCGAGCGCACGCGGCTCGAGATTCTGGTCTATTCGATGCTGCTCGCGCCCCTCGGCGTCGCTCCCTGGTTGCTCGGCTTCGCCAGCATCGCCTATGGGGTCGTCTCGATCGTCGCCGGGGCCTATCTTGTCTGGCTCGCAATAGGGGTTTATCGCAAGCGGGAGGATGACGCCGCCCGCCGCGCTTCGCTGAAACTCTTCCTCTTCTCGATTTCCTATCTCTTCCTCCTGTTCCTGATCATCGTGGGCGAACGCGCGCTCCACATCGTTGGCGTCGTCTAAGGGGACAAAAAGAGATGAGCATCGGGCCCGGCAACGATACAAATCCACAAGAAGGCGTGGTCCTCACGCCTGAGCAGGCGCGCAGCCGCCGCGCGCGCAACATCGCGATCGGATTCATGATCGCTTTGCTCGCGGTTCTGTTTTACGCGCTCACGCTCGTTAAGCTCGGCGGCGCCGTCGCGCATCGGCAGATCTGACATGACCGGCCCCTCTCACCCGACGCAAGGGAAGAGCCCGCGCGCGATCGCAGCGGCGCTGATCGTCGGCTCGATTGGCATGCTGGGACTTTCATTCGCCTCCGTCCCGCTCTATCGCGCCTTCTGCGCGGCGACCGGTTTCGGCGGAACGCCGCAGGTCGGGAAAGCCGCGCCGACGCAACAAGGCCAACGCCGCCTCGCCGTTCTTTTCGACGCCAATGTCTCGCGCGAGCTGCCATGGCGCTTCGAGCCCGAAACCGCGAAGATTTCGCTGCGCACCGGCGAAATGGCGACCGTCTATTACAAGGTCGCCAATCTCTCCGACCAGGAGACGAGCGGCCAGGCGGCCTATAATGTCAGCCCCGAGCAGGCCGGCGCCTTTTTCGTCAAGGTCGCCTGTTTCTGCTTCGACGAACAGCGCCTCGGCCCGCGCGAGACCGCCGAATGGCCAGTCGTCTTTTATCTCGATCCCGCGCTCGAAAAGGACGAAGCGATGCGACGGGTCGAGGAGATCACGCTTTCCTATTCGTTCTATCCGACCAGGGCGTCGTCGAAGACGAGCGCGGCGGTCGGGCAGAAGCCCAAGTCCTGACCGCCGGCGGCGCCGGGGGGAGCTCAAACCTGGAACACGCCGGGCGACCGGCGAATGACGAGGAAAAACAGAAATGGCCGACGGACACGCGAAACCTCAACATGACTACCATCTCGTCGATCCGAGTCCGTGGCCGATCGTCGGCGCCACTGCTGCGCTGACTACCGCTATCGGCGCCATTATGTGGATGGCGCAGCACAAGGGCGCGCCAATTTATGGCCAGACCTGGGGTGGCATTCTCTTCTTTATCGGCTTCGCGTCGATACTTGGCGTGATGTACGCCTGGTGGAGCGACGTCGTTCGCGAAGCGACGGTCGAAGGCCATCACACGCCGGTCGTCCAGCTCCATCACCGCTATGGGATGATCCTGTTCATCCTCTCCGAGGTGATGTTCTTCGTGGCCTGGTTCTGGGCCTTCTTCAATTCCAGCATCTTCCCGGCTGATGTTTGGCAGGTGACGCGCACGGAGCTCTTCCAGGGCGTCTGGCCGCCGAAGGGCATCGAGGTTCTGAGCCCGTGGAAGCTTCCACTGCTCAACACGCTCATCCTGTTGACGTCGGGCGCGACGCTCACCTGGGCGCATCACGGCCTGCTCCACGAAAACCGGGACCAGCTCAAGAAAGGGCTGATGGCGACGATCGGCCTGGGCCTGCTCTTCACGATGATCCAGGGCTATGAATACGCCCACGCGCCTTTCGCCTTCTCCTTCGACCCGGCGCATCCGGCGGCGACCAATTACGGCTCGACCTTCTTCATGGCGACCGGCTTCCATGGTTTCCACGTCATCGTCGGCACCATCTTCCTGATCGTCTGCCTGCTGCGCGCGTTCAAGGGACATTTCAAGCCGGATCAACATCTCGGCTTCGAATTCGCCGCCTGGTACTGGCACTTCGTCGACGTGGTTTGGCTCTTCCTGTTCTGCTGCATATATGTGTGGGGGAACTGGGGCGGCGCGATGGAATAAGCCGCGCGCCGGCCTCATACAGGTTATCGACGGTCACGGCGCCGCCGTGGCCGTTTTCTTTGGCAAGCGAGCTGAACAAAATGGCTGAGGAGCACATCTACCCGCCCGGGCAAGTCTATATCGACGGGCTGCTCGGCAGGTGCCCACGCTGCAGCAAAGGCCATATGATCAAAGGGCTGCTGCAGGTCGCCCCGAAATGCGAGGTCTGCGGCCTCGATTTCTCCTTCACCGACACCGGCGACGGCCCGGCGATTTTCGTCATGACAATCGCGGGATTCATCATCGTCGGCCTCGCCTGGTACATCGAGGTCGTCTATCAGCCCCCTTATTGGGTTCACGCGCTGATCTTCCTGCCATTCTCGGCGCTCGTGACTATCGGCCTGCTGCGACCGACGAAGGGCCTGTTGATCGCCCTTCAATATTTCAACAAAGCTGAAGAGGGTCGGCGCGAATCATGAGGGGCGGCGCCGCCCGCGCGCTCTTGTGGCCGGCCCTCGCGGCGGCGTTCGCCTTTGCGCTGCTCGTCTCGCTCGGCGTCTGGCAGCTCAGGCGACTCGACGAGAAAGAGACGCTCATCGCCCGCGTGGAGGCGCGCGCCCACCTCGCGGCAAAGGATCTGCCGCCACGCGAGGAGTGGGCGGCGCTGGTCCCGGCCGATTATGAATTCGTCCGCGTCCGCCTCTCCGGGCGCTATCTTCCTGGCCGCGACGCGCTCATCTTCATGAGGCCGCCGGAAGGGTACGGGCGCGAGCCCGGTTATATGGCGGTCACGCCGTTCGCTTTGTCGGCCGGCGGCGTCGTTCTCGTCGAACGCGGCTTCGTTCCCGTCTCCAAGTCGGACGACCTCGCGGGCCGCGCGCCGCCCGCCGAAGAAACGGAAATTTCGGGTCTTCTGCGCGCGCCACAGACGCGCAACCCCTTCACGCCCGCCGACGCGCCAGCGAGCTTTGTCTGGTTCACCCGTGACCCGGCGGCCATCGCCGCAACGCTCGGCGTCTCGGGCGCGGCGCCCTTCACGCTAGCGCTGGAGGGTCCTGCGAGCGCCGGACCCAACGGCTTTCCGCGCCCCGTGGAGGCAACGCCGGAATTCGTAAATAATCATCTCTCCTACGCGCTGACCTGGTTTGGGCTTGCGGCCACGCTCCTGGTTCTTTTCGTCGTATACGCGCGCGGGCGCCCAGTGTGGGAAGCTTGAAAGCTGGCGCCCTTGCAGCGGGCGCGGATATGGTATGAAAAGGCTCGACGCCTCATCCGACGCGTCGTCTGCCCCGATGGATCCGGAATTGCGATATCTTTCGACGCGTGGGGAAGCCGCGCAGCTCGCTTTCGACGACGTTTTGCTTGCCGGCCTCGCGACGGATGGCGGCCTTTATGCCCCATTCGCCTATCCGCATGTCGCGCCAAAGGATATCGCCGCCCTTGCCGGCGCGCCCTATGCCGAGACGGCCGCCCGCCTCATCGCTCCCTTTTTGGCCGAGACGTCGTCGCGCGGGGCTCTGCGCGCGCAGACCGAGGCCGCCTATGCAGGCTTCCGGCACCGCGCCATCGCGCCGCTGACGCAGATCGCCGACAACCTCTTCGTGCTGGAGCTGTTTCACGGGCCGACGCTCGCCTTCAAGGATTTGGCGATGCAGCTTCTCGGCCGGATGATGAATGACGTGCTGGAAAAGCGGAATCTGCGCGCCACCATCATCGGCGCCACCTCCGGCGACACCGGCGCTGCGGCGATCGAGGCTTTTCGCGGGCTGCCGCGCGTGGATGTCTTCATCCTTTATCCGCATGGCCGCGTCTCGGATGTGCAGCGAAAGCAGATGACGTGCGTCGCCGACGACAACGTCCACACGATCGCCCTGCAGGGGACGTTCGACGACGCGCAAAACATCCTCAAGCGCCTGTTCCGCAATCAGGCCTTCCGCGAGCGAGTCGGCCTCGCCGGGGTGAATTCCATCAACTGGGCGCGCGTCGTCGCGCAGATGGTCTATTATTTCACCAGCGCCGTTTCTCTCGGCGCGCCGCACAGGCGCGTCTCTTTCGCCGTGCCGACCGGCAATTTTGGCGATGTGCTCGCGGGCTATATCGCCAAACGCATGGGCCTCCCGGTCGAGCGGCTCATCGTCGCGACCAACGCCAACGACATTCTCGCGCGCGCCATTGCGACGGGGCGCTACGAGCCGCGCGGGGTGACGCCCACGCAGTCGCCTTCGATGGACATTCAGGTGTCCTCGAATTTCGAGCGCCTGCTGTTCGATGCGACGGGGCGCGATCACGCGGCCGTCCGCTCGGCCTTCGCCTCGCTCGAGCAGTCGGGCGCTTTCGATATTCCCGCGCCCGCCCTTTCCGCCATTCGCGCGGAATTCGACGCGACATCGGTCGGCGAGGCCGAGACGACTGAGGAGATCGCGCGCATCTGGCGCGAGGCCGGCTATGTGGTGGACCCACATACGGCGACCGGCGTGCGCGCCGCGCGGGCGAGGCTGATGCGAGACCCCGCCACGCCCGTCGTCGCGCTGTCGACGGCCCATCCGGCGAAATTTCCGGAAGCGATCGAACGGGCCATCGGAAAGCGGCCCCTTTTGCCCGAGTCGCTGGCGGCGAGGCTCGAAGGTCCCGAGCGTTTCACAATATTGGAGAATGACGAAGCGCGTGTTGCCGCTTTCGTCGCGGAGCGCGCCCGGGCGGCGCAGGTTTAACCGGTATGGCTCTCTTTGGCGTTCTTGGCCGTCGCGACATGCCCATTAGAGGCGAGGGGGTTTATCTGCGCCCTTCGGAAATGCGGGACTATTCGGAGTGGGCGTCATTGCGCGAGAGAAGCCGCGCCTTCCTCACGCCATGGGAGCCGATCTGGCCGGTGGACGATCTCACTCGTGCGAGCTTCAGGTACCGGGTTCGCCGCCACGCCGAGGAGATGGCGCGCGACGAGGCCTATACGTTTTTCATTTTTCGGGACGAAGACGACGTTCTGCTCGGAGGCCTTTCCTTCGGCCATGTGCGGCGCGGGGTCTCCCAGGCGGCGACGCTCGGCTATTGGATGGGCGAGCCTTACGCCGGCAAGGGCTATATGACGCGCGCCGTTCGCGCCGCCTGCGCCTATGTTTTCGAAAAGCAGGGGATGCATCGCGTCGAGGCCGCTTGCCTGCCGACGAACGAGCCCTCGAAGCGGCTCTTGGAGCGCGTCGGCTTCAAGCAGGAAGGCTATGCCCGATCCTATCTGAACATCAACGGCCAGTGGCGCGACCATTTGCTTTTCGCGCTTCTGGAAAGCGATCCGATTCCCCCGGGGAAACCCCGGTAGAGGCGGTTGGATCGCAGCTTGCTCTCCCGAGCTCCATCGTAGTTAACCGTTGTTAACGGCTTTTGAGGCTGATCTTTAGCGCCCGATTGACCCCGTTCGCGGATTGCTGCTGGGAAGCCGCGCAATTTCGCGTAGACTTTTATGCAGTCGAGAAGCGTTGGAGGGCATCGTGGCGATCGAAGGCGTTGAGGCCACCTTTGTCGGCGGGGCGGAGGTCGCCTGTCTGGATTTGCAGTCGACGGCTCGCCTCATGCTCGATCTTGCGCGGCGGCCGGCGCGGGAAGAGGGTCCTTATTACCTCACTTCTGTCAACGGAGAGGTTCTGGCGCGCCGCTTCTTGGACAAGGACTTCGCAAAGCTCGTCGACTGCGCCGATTCGATCGCGGCGGATGGCCAACCGCTCGTGGCGGCGTCGAAACTTTTCTCAAAAAAGCCGTTGCCCGAGCGCGTCGCGACGACCGATCTTTATCCGATCGTGGCGCGCATGGCGCAGGAGACCGGCGCGACGTTCTATCTGCTCGGCGCGAGCGAAGACGTGAATCGCGCCGCCTATGAGGCGACGAAGCGCATGGCGCCGCGCGTCAATATTTTGGGGCGCAGCCATGGCTTCTTGAAAGGCGCGGAGCTCGAGGCCAGGCTCGACGACATCAACGCGCTGGCGCCGGATATTCTCTGGCTCGCCATGGGCGTTCCGCTCGAGCAGAAATTCGTGCGCGATCACGCGCATCGGCTGAAGAATGTGAAGATGATCAAGACCTCGGGCGGCCTGTTCGATTTCGTCGCCGGCGCCAAGAAGCGCGCGCCGCAATGGATGCAGGACGCGGGTCTCGAATGGGCGTTCCGC
>DATBRF010000045.1:0-60278 GCA_036560425.1 Methylocystis sp.
ACGATCCGGGCTTCGCTGCGCAATTGCGTGAATGGCTCAAGACGCTGGGAAGAAGAACGCCTCCGTCGTCTTCGCCACCCAGTCGCTCGCCGATATCGAGACGAGCCCGATCGCGCCCGCGATCGTCGAGAGCTGCCCGACGCGCATCTTTCTCCCCAACGAGCGCGCGATCGAGCCGCAGATCCTGTCGATCTATCGCCGCTTCGGTCTCAACGACCGTCAGATCGAGATCATCGCGCGGGCGACGCCCAAGCGCGACTATTACAGCCAGTCGCGGCGCGGCAACCGCCTCTTCGAATTGGGGCTTGGTCCCCTAGCGCTCGCCCTTTGCGCCGCGTCATCGAAGACCGACCAGAAGCTCATCGCAGAGATTGTCGCGGAGATCGGGCGCGAGGGCTTCGCCCCCGCCTGGCTGTCCGCGCGCGGCCTCGACTGGGCCGCCGAACTTCTACTTGCCCCTGCCAATCTGGAGACAGCGTCGTGACCCGCATTCGTCGCCTCGCAGCCGTGAGCGCTTTCGCTTTGTCGCTGGCTTGCCTCAGTGCGCCCGCCTCGGGGCAATTCGTTGTGTTCGATCCGACCAATTACGCCCAGAACGTGCTGACTGCGGCGAATACGCTGCAGCAGATCAACAATCAGATTACCAGCCTTCAGAATGAGGCGCGGATGCTGATCAATCAGGGAAGGAACCTTGCGAACCTTCCCTATTCTTCGCTGCAGACGATCCAGCAGTCGATCTCCCAGACCCAGCAGTTGCTCCGCGAGGCTCAGCGCATCGCCTATGACGTGAAGCAGATCGATCAGGCCTTCTCGACGCAGTACGGCCCCATCAATTCGTCGGTGAGCTCCGCGGGCCTTGTCGACGGCGCGCGGCAGCGCTGGCAAAACTCTCTGTCAGCTTTGCACGACGCCATGCGCGTTCAGGCCGGCATTGTTCAATCGATCGACACGGCCCGCTCCGAAGCCCGCGCGCTCATCTCGTCGAGCCAGTCCGCGCTGGGCGCGCTTCAGGCGTCGCAAGCCGGCAATCAGCTTCTGGCGCTGCAAAGCAAGCAGCTCGCCGACGTGACGGCGCTGCTCGCCTCGCAAGGCCGCGCCCAATCCCTCGAACTCGCGCGCACCGCCGAAGCCCAGGAACAGGCGCGCGAGCAGATGCGCCGCTTCGTTGCGCCGGGCCAAAGCTATCAGCCCGGCAATGTCGCGATGTTTCATTGAGCGGGGGCGGCGTCATGAACTGGAGAGAATGGCTCGCGCCCGAGAATATCGGCTTTGTCGCCGTCGGGATTGTTATCGGCGCGATCGCGCTGATCGGCGTCGAATCCGCCTGCGACGCCGATGTCGCGGCGCGAACGAAACCGGCCTCGCTTTCGCCGATCGGCGCGCCGACGAGAGAGCCTGCGATTGATCCCGAGCTTTTGCGCTGCGCACAGCTTCCCATCGAAGAAGCCGACGATCCCGCCTGCAAGGCGCTCTGGGCGAAGGAGCGCAAGAGGTTTCTCGGGAATGGCGAGCCGGCGCAACCTGCCGAGCATCTCATAGACATTTTCCCGTCGCATCGCTGGCGCGCCGACGGCGCGTCGCCGAAGCCGGCGCGCAAGAGCGAGTAGCGCCATGGGCGGAACCGGCGTCATCGATCGCTTCCTCGAGACCTTCACCCGCTATATCGACTCCGGCTTCGGCCTGCTCGGCGGCGAGGTGGGGTTTCTGGCAACGACGCTGGTTGTCATCGACATCACCCTCGCCGCGCTCTTCTGGAGCATGGGGCCCGACGAAGACATTATCGCTCGCTTGGTCAAGAAGACCCTGTTCGTCGGCGTCTTCGCCTATCTCATCGGCAATTGGAACAATCTCGCCCGCATCGTCTTCGAAAGCTTTTCGGGCCTCGGGCTCAAGGCCGCCGGCGCCGGGCTCTCCGCCGCCGACTTCCTGCGGCCCGGCCGCGTCGCGCAAGTCGGGATCGACGCCGGGCGGCCGCTTCTCGATTCCCTCTCGCAGCTTCTGGGCTATGTCTCCTTCTTCGAGAACGTCATCCAGATCGCCATTCTCCTCATCGCCTGGCTGATCGTTCTCCTGAGCTTTTTCATTCTGGCGATCCAGCTCTTCGTCACGTTGATCGAATTCAAGCTGACGACGCTCGCCGGCTTTGTCCTCATTCCCTTCGGCCTTTTCGGCAAAACCGCCTTTCTCGCCGAACGCGTCCTCGGCAATGTCGTCTCGTCGGGCGTCAAAGTGCTCGTGCTCGCGGTCATCGTCGGCATCGGTTCGACGCTCTTCGCGCAATTCACGCAAGGATTTGCGAGTCAGCCAACGGTCGACGACGCCATGGCGCTGGTGCTCGCCGCCCTCTCCCTTCTAGGTCTTGGCATCTTCGGCCCTGGCATCGCCAACGGCATCGTCTCGGGCGGCCCGCAGCTTGGCGCCGGCGCCGTCGTCGGGACCGGGCTTGTCGCGGGCGGCGCGGCCGCCGCTGGCTACGGCGCACTGCGTCTTGCGGGCGGGACGGTCGCAGGCCTCGCCAGAAGGAGCGAGACGCAGGCCGCGGCGACATTGCCGCCCTCGCGGGGGCCGCAGCCGCCCGGCGGCGGCGCCCCGCCTTCCGCGCCCCCTCGCGGTTCTGGCGGCGGCGCAGGAGGTTCGGCTGCGCGGCCGTTCGCTTCGGCCGGCGCCGCGTCGTCTCCTCCACCTGATGGCGCCTCCGCAGGCGTTGGCGTCAATCCAGCGCCTTCTGTCGAACCTGCCTGGGCGAAGCGCCTGAAGCGCTCCCAATCCGTCTCGCACGGCGTCTCGATCGCCGCCCACGCCCTTCGCTCCGGCGACGCCCATGGCGGCGGCGCCTCCGTCAATCTCTCCGAGGCCCGCTAATGTTCAAACGATCTTCCGTCCGCTACGGACGCACCCCCGAACCCGAAACGCCCTACCAGAAGGCCGCGCAGGTCTGGGATGAGCGCATCGGCTCCGCGCGCGTGCAGGCGAAGAACTGGCGGCTGATCGCCTTCGGCAATCTGTTCCTCGCGGGCGGGCTCGCCGTCGCCCTCGTCTGGCAGAATGCGCGCGGCTCGGTCGTGCCCTGGGTCGTGCAGATCGACAAATTCGGCGAAGCGCAAGCCGTCGCCCCCGCCATCGCCGATTACCGGCCGACCGATCCGCAAATCGCCTGGCATCTCGCGCGCTTTGTCGAGCATGTCCGCTCGATCCCAGCCGACCCCATCGTCGTGCGGCAGGACTGGCTCAAGGCCTATGACTTCGTCACCGACAAGGGCGCGCTGGCCTTGAACGACTACGCCCGCGCGAACGACCCCTTCGCCAAGGTCGGTCAGGTCCAGATCGCCGTCGACGTCGCCAGCGTCATTCGCGCCTCCGACGATTCCTTCCGCGTCGCCTGGACCGAGCGCCGCTACGAGAACGCCAGCCTCGCTTCCACCGAACGCTGGACCGCCATTCTCACCATCATCGTTCAGCCGCCCCGCGACGCCGAGCGCCTGCGTAAAAACCCGCTCGGCCTTTTCATTCACGCCATCAACTGGTCGAAGGAGCTTGGCCAATGACGCCATTTTCGTTTCGGGCTTTCATGAGCCTGCTTTTCTCGTCTTCCCTGCTCACCGGCTGTTCGAGCTTCAAGCCGCCGGAGATCGCCTATGATGATCTGCCGGTTCCGGCGAGCCTGCAGAGCGACCCGCCCGGACCGGTCAAGATCGTCGAAGTGCCGAAGATCCTTCCGCTCCCCGGGCAACTCAAATCCCTTGCGCGGGGCAAGGGCGAGCGCCCCGAGCCCCTCGACCCAAAAGCGCGGATCGAACAGGCCAACGCCGCCGCGCGCATGGAGCCGCGCCGCGCCGGCTATATCAACGCCGTCCAGATCTATCCCTTCACCGAAGGCGCGCTCTATCAGGTCTATGCCGCGCCGGGTGAGATCAGCGACATCGCTTTGCAGGATGGCGAGCAGCTCGTCGGCTCCGGTCCCGTCGCCGCCGGCGACACGGTGCGTTGGATCATCGGCGACACGGAAAGCGGCGCGGGCGCCGGCCGCAAGACCCACATCATGGTCAAGCCGACGCGCGCCGACCTGATGACCAATCTCGTCATCAATACGGATCGGCGCACCTATCATCTCGAGCTGCGTTCGACCGAGAAGACCTATATGGCCTCGGTCTCCTGGCGATATCCGCAGGATGAACTCATCGCGCTGCGCCGGCAGAACGTCGCCGCCGAAGCGGCCGCGCCGGTCGATGTCGGCCTCGATCTCGCCCGGCTCAATTTCCGCTACGCGATCGAGGGCGACGCCGCGCCCTGGCGGCCGCTGCGCGCCTTCGACGACGGCCGCAAGGTCTATATCGAATTCCCGCGCGGCGTCTCCCAGGGCGAGATGCCGCCCCTCTTCGTCACAGGCGCCTCGGGCGACAGCCAGCTCGTCAATTATCGCGTGCGCGGCAATCACATGATCGTCGACCGGCTCTTTGCCGCCGCGGAACTGCGCTTCGGTTCCGACGACCAGAAGATTGTGCGGATCGTGCGCAGCGACGGAAGGTCTGCCATATGAGCGGGCCGGAGCACGATAAGGAGCTTGCCGAAGAATTGCGCCTGCGTCCCGAACGCCCGCCGGTGACCCGTCTATCGCGCCGCGTGCTGATTGCGCTCGCGGGCGTCTCGTCCGCCGCGCTTCTCGGCATGACCATCTGGGCGTTGCAGGGGCGCTCCCGCTCCGGTCCTGCGCCGGAACTCATCAATACCGAAGCGAAGGCCACGCCCGACGGCCTTGCGTCCCTGCCGTGCGACTATTCGGGCCTGCCGAAGAACGTCCCCAAGCTCGGGCCTCCGCTCCCGGGCGACCTCGGCCGTCCGATCCTCGCGGCCCAGGGACAATTGCCGCCGACCGGCCCCGATCCCGAGCAGCAGCGTATCGGCCAGGAGCGCGAAGCGGCGCGGACGGCGAAACTCTTTGCGACGACGAACATGCGCGAGCGGCCGTCGAATGCCGAGGGCGCTCAAAGATCAACGGATCGGAGCGTCCACGCATCGGCGCCTCCAACCGAGCCGGCCCCAATCGATCCCGGCGACATCCAGAACATGCAGGATCGCAAGCTTGCCTTCGTCAATGCGCCAGCCGATCGGCGTACAGTGAGCCCCGATCGCCTCGCCGCGCCCGCGTCGCGCTACGTCTTGCAGGCCGGCGCCGTCATTCCTGCCGCGCTCCTCACCGGCATTCGTTCTGATCTTCCCGGCCTGATCACGGCGCAAGTCACAGAGAACGTTTATGACAGCCCCACGGGGCGCTTTCTGCTTATCCCACAGGCCGCCAAGCTCGTCGGCGTCTACGACTCGCAGATCGCCTTCGGCCAGTCGCGCGTGCTCCTCGTGTGGAACCGCCTAATTCTCCCCGATGGGCGCTCCATCGTTCTCGAGCGCCAGCCCGGCGCCGACGCCGCCGGCTATTCCGGGCTCGAGGACGAAGTCGATCATCATTGGCTTCGCCTCGCCGGCGCCGCTGCGCTCTCCACCATTCTCGGCATCGGGACGCAGCTCGGGACAACTGGCGAAGAAAACGCCCTCATTCAAGCGCTGCGCCGCGGCGGCGCGCAAAGCCTCAATCAGACCGGCCAGCAGATCGTCGGGCGCAATCTCAATATTCAGCCGACACTTACCATTCGGCCAGGGTTTCCGGTGCGGGTGATCGTCACCCGCGATCTCGTGCTGGAGCCATACCGAGAGCCCAGCACCATCGCGGCGGCAGGAGACGAGCCATGACCAAATTGAAGC
This sequence comes from Methylocystis sp., assembly GCA_036560425.1. Lineage (GTDB taxonomy): Bacteria > Pseudomonadota > Alphaproteobacteria > Rhizobiales > Beijerinckiaceae > Methylocystis. Next base: position 5,755 of record DATBRF010000045.1, read on the forward strand.
TCTCTGCTGTCGAAGACGAGAAGCCGGTCAAGGTCACCGTCACGCTGTCGGCGGCCCTGCATCGCAACCTCGTCGCTTATGCCGAAATCCTCGCGCGCGACTCTGGGAAGGCGATCGAGCCGGAAAAGCTTATCGCGCCGATGCTGGAGAGATTCATCGCCAGCGACCGGGGTTTTGGAAAAGCGCGTCGTCGCGAGTAAGGGACGAGAGCAATGACGAATCCCAGCATGCCGCTCCAAAAGAACTTTGAATTGGCAGAATTCTAGGCTGCGCGAATTACACTGATCTCATGAAGCGCCTCGGGCCTCAAATGGGTGTACCGCCGCAGCATTTTCCAGTCCTTATGACCCGTAACTAAAGCGACCTGCTCTATCGAGAACCCTGCTTCGAAAAGACGGCTTGTGCCTTCGTGTCGCAAGTCATGAAAATGCAAATCCTCTATCTTTAATTCGCGGCATTGCCTTCGAAAGGCAGTTCCGACAGACTTCCCATTATAGGGAAAAATCCGTCCCTCGCTCGTCCTGGAGATGGAGCGCTGTTCTTCGATAATCGCGCATGGGTCGTAATCACGGATAGTGAGCAGCGGGATCCTCTGGTTATTTCCGCTCTTCTTTCGAGGATCCTTGCGATCTCGAATGAGCAACATTTTTTCGGTCGGATCAAAGTCTTCCCATCGAATTCTGCTAATTTCATCCTGACGCATAGCAGTTGCAATCGCGAACCGAACTATCCGACCGACCGGAATATGTTGTCTAGGATTATCGTCAAACGAAGCGATGATACGATCGATTTCATCCTGCGTCGGCCGACGGTCTCGTTCGGTCCCCTTTCCCACCAATCCAAGTCGACCGAGCGCAATGCGCGCAAGATCGATTGGTTCCATGGATACCTGAACGCCATGCACCGCGGCCGCATGCGACAATATCGTCTTGATGTAACCAAGGTCGATCCCGAGCGTAACTGGGCCCGCCCCTTCTTTCGCCCGATCTCGGCCAAATTGGATGAGGCGCTCACGATCCAGCTCACCAAGCTTACAAGTCCCTAGTCTTCGCTCTAGAAAAAACAGGCTGGCGGATTTCGAACGGCCGATCTGCCTTCCCACATCGCGAAGGTCATCTCGATGGAGACGAACCAGATCGCCGAACGTTTTGGCGTCCCTTCGCGCGCACTTTGTCGGAGACTCCCCGCGATCAATCCGCCGTTCGATGTCCAGCGCCCACTCCTCCGCGTCGCGACGGCGGAGGAACGACTCGTTGACATATTTTCCCTTGCGCCGAACTTGGACGCGCCAAGATCCCGATTTGAGCTTCGTGAACGTCGCCATTTCGTGTGCGCTCTGTGTGCACTGAAAGATCGAAAGGTAGCGAAAAGTGTCGTATCGAGGCGTAGAATGGAGTGCACACGACGCGACCTACGCCGTTGAGACTAAACAGAAAATGCTGACAAATCAAGATATTAGATTCGCCGTTGCGCCTATGATGGAGTGGACCGACCGGCATTGCCGGTACTTCCATCGGCTGCTGTCGCGACGCGCGCGCCTTTATACGGAGATGCTCACGACCGGCGCGGTCATCCATGGAGACCGCATGCGCCTGATGGGGTTCGACGCCTTCGAACAGCCTGTCGCCTTTCAGCTCGGCGGCTCCGATCCGGCCGAGCTTGCACGTGCGGCGAAGATCGTCGAAGACTTTGGCTATTGCGAAGTCAATCTCAATGTGGGGTGCCCCTCCGATCGCGTGCAGAATGGGGCTTTCGGCGCGTGCCTGATGCTACGCCCTGCCCTCGTCGCCGACTGCGTGAAAGCGATGAAGGACGCGGTTGCCTTGCCGGTGACGGTCAAATGCCGCATCGGCGTCGATGATCAGGAGCCCGAAGCGGCACTCTTCGCCATGACTGAACAATGTGTCGGCGCTGGCGTCGACGCGCTCTTCGTCCATGCGCGCAAAGCCTGGCTCCAGGGGCTCTCGCCCAAGGAGAACCGGGACGTTCCGCCGCTCGACTATCCGCTCGTGCACAAGCTCAAGCGCGCCTTTCCGCAGACCCTGATCGCCATAAACGGCGGCTTGACCACGATTGCGCAAATGCATGAACAGCTCGAGGCGGTCGACGGCGTGATGATCGGCCGAGCCGCTTATCACGACCCGCGCCTGCTGCTGTCGGCAGATCCCGAGTTTTTCGGGGAGAATGCGCCTCATCCCGACATATTCGCGGCGATCGACGCCTACGCGCCCTATATCGAGCGACAGCTCCGCATGGGCGAAAAGCTCTCGAACATGACCCGCCACATCCTCGGAATCTTCAACGGAATGCCAGGCGCGCGCAGCTTCCGTCGCCGCCTTGCCCTCGAGGCCGTTCGTCCTGGAGCCGGCCTCGAGGTTCTCGTCGGCGCCGTCGGGGAAGTCACCGACGCGATGGCGCGGATGCGCGAGCCCTTCCCCGCCTGACCTGTCACGCCGCCGAAAGGGCGACCAGCATGGCGATTTCAGCCGCCTGCTGCGCCGCGCCGAGGACGTCGCCGGTGTAGCCGCCGATCTGCCGCTCCGCGAGCTTTGTTACCCCGACCGCCCCGGCCAAGGCGGCGAATTGTGCGACGACCGTCTGCGCCAGGGAGACGCCGCCCAGCAAGGGCGCAAGAGCGACAAGGCTTCCTATACAGAGCGCCTTACGAATGGTTCGAGGCGAAGGCGTCCGAGTCGAGGCGCCCGCGCCGTCGAGGCGCGCGGGAAGGAGCTTCACCAAGGGAACGAGCCCTACGGCCCGGGATAGAGCCGAAGCCGAGACAATGGCGAGAGCCGCAAGAAAGACGCTTCGGTCGAGCGTCGCCGCCAATGCGAAAACTCTCAGCAGGACAGACAGGCAAAGCGCCAGCGCTCCATAAGCGCCGAGGCGGCTGTCCCGCATGATCGCGAGCTTCTGCTCTCGCGTCGCTCCCCCGCCGAAGCCATCGGCGACGTCCGAAAGCCCATCTTCATGCAGGGCGCCTGTCGCCAACGCCGACGCACAAATCGCGCAAACCGCCAGGACCGAAGCCGGCAGATGCACACTCGCGCCAAGCAGCAAGACGCCCGCGCCGATCGAGCCGATAACCCCGCCGGCGAGCGGGGCCGCCCAGCTCACGCGAGCAAAATCCGGCATGGCGTGACCGTCTGCTCCCGGCGAAACCGGAAGGCGGGAGTAAAAACGCAGACAGGCGCGAATATCGCCGGCAATGGTAGAGATCATGCCCGCTTCATGAACGAGGCGCTCTGTTTTGTCGAGCGCCTCGCCGCATATGTCAGTTGCTCATCTGCATGACCTGGATTGCAGCGGGCGCCAGCACCACAACCATGAGCACCGGGAGAAAGAAGACAATCATTGGGACTGTCAGTTTCGGCGGCAGGGCCGCGGCTTTCTTCTCGGCTTCCATCAGCCGATTATCGCGGCTTTCCTGCGCGGTTATGCGAAGCGCCTGACCGAGCGGCGTGCCGTATTTTTCCGCCTGTATCAGCACGGTCGCAATTTGCTTCACGCTGTCGAGGCCCGTGCGCGCCGCGAGGTTGGTATAGGCCGCACGCCGATCAGGGAGATAAGAAAGCTCCGCCGTCGCCAGCGCGAACTCCTCAGCCAGCGGAAAAGACTGCGCGCCGATTTCCTGGCCCACCTTTCTGAAGGCGTGCTCGATCGACATGCCGGATTCGACACAAATCAGCATCAGGTCCAACGCATCGGGAAAAGCGCGCTGCATCGACGCCTGTCGATTGGCGATCGTATTGCTGATGAACAGCTCTGGAGCCTTGATGCCGAGATAAGCCGCGCCCAGCACAATTCCGATTTTCAACGTCTCGCCCATCTCGGGATCGGAGAGGAGAAAGACCCAGAAGAGCGCCGCCGCCACGAAACCGATCGGAACGACAAGACGGAAGAACAGGAAAGCGATCTCGGCTTGCGGGCCACGGAAGCCGGCCGAGGCAAGCTTCAACTTCGCATCGTCGGTATTCAGCCACTTGGAAAGCGAGAATTTCTCGACGATGTTCTTCATGTAGGTCTTCGATTCGTGGCGAAGACCCTTGACCTGCGGCTGGCTCTTGGCGAGCGCACGCTCTCGCTGGCGAATTCTCTCACGCTCGCTGGAAACGCTCTTCATGCGCTTCGCAAGCGAGTCATTGTTCAGCAGCGGCATCGCGACGGTTATGATGGTTGCGATGACGGCGATCGCCGTCAATGCGCTGACAGCGAACTGCGTGCTTTGGACCTTTTCGATCAGATCGTCCATTATTATACGAGCCTCGTCGGACCCACTACTCAGCGCGTCGCTTGTCAGATTTCGAAATTGATCATACGGCGCATCACGAAGATGCCGGTCGCCATCCATAAAAGAGAGACGACAACGATAATCTTCCCGATGTTGGTGGTGAAGAGCAACATGATGTAGCTTGGCGACGTGAAGTAGACGGCGCCCGCTACAAGGAAAGGCAAGGCGCCGATGATGCCTGCGGAAGCCTTTGCCTCAGATGACATCGCTTGCACTTTCCCTTTCATCTTCTTGCGATCGCGCAGCACGTTCGAAAGGTTCGACAGGGCTTCCGAAAGATTGCCGCCTGCTTTTTGTTGAATGTTGATCACAATGGCGAAGAACGACGCCTCGGGGACGGGAATGCGTTCGGCGAAGCGATCGACGGCTTCGCCGAGCGAAAGGCCGATGGCCTGGGCTTCGACAATGCGCCTAAACTCTCCGCGCAGCGGCTCCTCAGCTTCGGACGCGACGATGCGAAAGCAATCGGCGACAGGCAGACCCGCCTTTACGCCGCGAATAATAACCTCGATAGCGCCGGGGAATTCGTCGAGGAATTTTGCAGTGCGGCGCTTGCGCAGGAAAGAGAGCAGCCAATGGGGCGCTCCGAACGCCCCCACGGCGGCGCACCCCAAAGCGACAAGCATATCCCCATTCACCACGAATAGGATGAACCCCAGAAGAATGCCGAAACCGACCGAGCCGAGTAAAAAGACAGGCTTCGACCACGTCAGCCCCGCCTGGGCGATGCTCTGCTCCAGAGTAAGCCGCTGCTTCTTGTTCTTCTCCTCGAACTCCTTCAAGCTTTCGGCGATCATCTTGCGCCGCTTCGCGGGATCGCCGCTTCTGCCATTGCCCGAGCGATCCAATGCGGATCCGCCGGATAGCGCGGCTTGCCGCTTCTGCGCCTTTATGTCTCCCGAGAGATAGGGATAGACAAAAGCGTACATCAGACCCGCCACCGCGACTCCGACCAACGCAACGACAAGGAGTTGCCGATACATGCCTGGTCCTTCGACTGCTTGCTATTCTCCCTCGCGCACTTCGGCGGCGTCGAGCGCCGCGGCAAGCCGCTCGTCTTCGCCATAGTAGCGCGCGCGCTCCCAAAATCTTGGGCGGCCTATGCCTGTTGATCTATGCCGCCCTATGATCTTGCCGTTAGCGTCTTCCCCCAAGATCTCGTAGACGAAGAGATCCTGCATGGTCACGACGTCCCCCTCGAGACCCAGAACCTCGGTAACATGGGTGATGCGTCGCGAACCATCGCGCAGACGCGCGGCCTGGATGATGACGTCGATGGACGAGACGATCATGTCTCGAATGGTTTTCCCCGGCAGCGAGAAGCCGCCCATGGTGATCATCGATTCCAGACGCCCCAGGGCTTCGCGCGGAGAGTTCGCGTGGAGCGTGCCCATCGAGCCGTCGTGGCCGGTGTTCATGGCCTGCAGAAGATCGAAAGCCTCAGGTCCGCGAACCTCGCCCACGATGATGCGTTCGGGACGCATACGCAGGCAGTTCTTGACGAGATCGCGCATGGTCACGGCGCCCTGACCTTCCAGGTTCGGCGGCCGCGTTTCGAGACGCACGACATGAGGCTGCTGGAGCTGCAGCTCAGCGGCGTCCTCGCAGGTGATGACGCGCTCGTCGCCGTCGATGTAATTGGTGAGACAGTTGAGCAGCGTCGTTTTACCGGAGCCCGTGCCGCCCGAGATCAGCACATTGCAACGGACGCGGCCGATGATCTTGAGCACCTCGCCACCTTCGGGAGAAATTGCGCCGAAGCGGATCAGCTGGTCGAGGGTCAGCTTGTCCTTCTTGAACTTACGAATGGTTAGCGCAGGTCCGTCGATCGAAAGAGGCGGCGCGATGACGTTGACGCGAGAGCCGTCGAGCAGTCGCGCGTCACAAATCGGCGAAGCTTCGTCGACGCGTCTGCCGACCTGGGACACGATACGCTGGCAGATGTTCATCAGCTGCGCATTATCGCGAAACCGGATATTGGTCAGCTGAATTCTCCCGCCGACTTCGATATAGGTCCTGAACGCGCCGTTGACCATGATGTCGGCGATGTCGTCGCGGGCGAGCAGAGGCTCCAGCGGCCCATATCCGAGAACGTCGTTGCAGATGTCGTCGAGCAACTCCTCCTGCTCGGCGATCGACATCACGACGTTCTTGATCGCGATGATCTCGTTGACGATATCGCGGATTTCCTCGCGGGCGTTTTCAGGATCGAGCTTCGAAAGCTGCGCAAGATCGATCGCTTCGATAAGCGCGCCGAAGATGACGCCTTTTGTGTGGTAATATTCCTCGGACCTCTTTTGCTCGACTGGCGGCGCCGGCGCCTCGATGCTCGGCGCCACGGGCAAGGGCAATTGCGGCTTTATCGCCGGCGCCGCGGCCGCGGGCGCGCGCGGGCGTTGCTGCGCAGTATCGCCGAGATTGGTACGCTTCCCGAACATTGCCGCTTCCTTGGCCTGTTCCTTCGACTATTCGCGCGCGAGCATCAGCTTGCTTTCTTCCCTGTGAAACGCTCCAGCAGGGGCGAAAGCAGACTTTTCTTCGCTCGCCGCGAAACGACGCGGCCCATCAGCCGCCGTCCGACATCGTCGAGAGTCTCGACAATCTTCGATCCCCTCTCTACCTCCGCCAGCATTTGCCCGTTGTTCGCCGCCGTGCCGAAGAGCTTGGGATCGAAGGGCACGACCGCCACCGGCTCGACCTCGATCGCCTTTGCGAATTCCCCAAGCGAAATCTCTGGGCGGCGCGGCACGCCAACCATGTTGAGAATGACGCGCGGCGGCGGATCGTTGACGCGCGCCGCGCGAAGCGAGTCCATGATCGTCTTGATGTTACGCAGATTGGCGAGGTCGGGCGCGGCGACAAGCACCACTTCGTCGGCGGCGACCAGAACGCGCTTCGTCCAACCCGTCCATTGATGCGGCACATCCAGAACGGAGCATGGGATGGTCGAGCGTAAGATGTCGAGCGTCGCGTCGAACGACTGCTCCTGCAGATCATAGAGGCGTTCGAGCGTGGCCGGCGCGGCGAGAATGCTGAGCGTATCGCTGCATTTGGACAAAAGTCGATCCACGAACGCCGTGTCGAGACGCTCCGGCGAGAAGATTGCATCCGCCACGCCCTGCGGCGGATCCTGGTTGAAGTCCAGTCCCACCGTCCCGAAAGGCAGGTCGAGATCCGCGATGATCGTTTGATGATCGAATATTCGTGAAATCGACCATCCCAGATTATGGGCGATGGTCGATGCGCCCACGCCGCCCTTTGCGCCGGCGACCGCGATCAGCTTCCCGATCACGTTGGCGCTCGGTCCATTGTAAAGGGAGGAAGCCTGCGCGATGAACGTCAGAACATCCAGTGGCGCTACGATATAATCGCTTACGCCCCGTGAGATCAGCTCGCGATAGAGCGCGATGTCATTCTCATGGCCGATGACCACGACCTTTGTCCCGGAGTCGCAGAACTCGGCAAGTTTCTCGAGGTCCTCCACCAAGGTTGCCCGATCCGCGAGTGTCTCGAGAACGATGAGATTTGGCGTCGGCGCGGTGCGGTAAGCTTCAATGGCCGCTGCGACGCCGCCCATGTGCACCTTCACATGCGCCTTGCTCATCCGGCGATCCATCGCCGCATTCTCGATGACCTGCGCGACATCCTGCGATTCGCAGAAGCCCTGCACCGAGATTCTCGGAATCGGCGCGATCTGGCTTCCTGAGTCGCCATGAGTCCGCGCGAGATGTCTGTCAGGCATGATTAGTTTGCTCCGCCGACCGAGCTGATATCCGACGCCTTGAGCCGCCAGAGCGTGCTCGGATCTTGGCCTTGGCGCATCTTGTTTATGCTACGCATGCGGATTTCGATGTCCGACGTGGTCGAGCCGCGTGGATTGGCGAGATCGCGCGGATCCGCGACTTGCGCCGAGAGCGTAGACTGCGAGGCGCAGCCGAAATTCCAGTAGCTCTCGTTCTGCCATCCGTCGAGCGACGAGCCGGAAGCGAGATCGCGCGGCCATTGGCCGCAACGGTCGGGGACTTTCGCCTTGATCGACTGGAACGACAGCCGGACTGGCGCCGCAAGCGTCGGATCGCTTACCGGGTAGGTTCCCATCATAATATTTCCGCTGAGCCCGGCCGATGCAAGCGCACGGCGAACGGCGCTTGCCTCCGCCGCGGTCGCTGCGGCGGCCGGACTGCCCACGGGAGTGAGCATTGTGACTTGCCCGTGTCCAAGCTCCTTGTAGCGCGCGACGAATTCGTCGATGCGTCCCTGCGTCTTCGGGTCGATGCGGCCACGAATCGTCGACGGGAATACGTCGAGGACTTGAGGCGCATCGCTGAGCGTCACAGGATGTCGATCATGATAATCGTAAGGGGTCACGGGCGGCGGAAGGGTGCGCTGGACGCCGCAAGCGCCGAGAGGCCCAACAAGGAGAGCTGCAAAGAGCTTCTTCAATCGGAGAATGCCTCGCCGCTTTCGACTCTCTGCGACGCCGTCCGGAGCCTTCGCGATCTGCGTTTTCATGGACATGGATTCGATTCCTCGCGGCCGTCGCGCGTCAGTCGTGAATGAAGCCGATGCGGCCCTTGAAGTGCTGAATCATTTGAGGATTGCTGCGAGTCGAATAAATGCGGTTCACCCGCCCAAGCAGCCAACCCTGCGGATCGGAGGCGTCTGCGAAACCATCGTCTGGGCGCGCGACCTCCTGCTGGGTAAGCGATCGCGCGATATAGGGAGTGACGACAACGAGCAGCTCCGTCTCGTTGCGCTGGTAATCCCGAGACCGGAAGAGCGCGCCGAGGACCGGCAAATTGAGCAATCCTGGAACGCCGGTGATCGCCTGGGCGGATTGCTGCGTGAGAAGACCCGCGGTAGCAATCGAGGCGCCCGAAGGGAGCTCGACGGTCGTCTCGTTCTTGCGGCTCTTGAAGCCAGGGACAGTGACGTTGGCGTAAGTGAAGCTGCTCTGCACGTCGACTTCGGTCACTTCTGTTGCAAGACGAAGAGCAATGCGCCCCTCGGAGAGCACGACTGGCATGAAATTCAACGACACGCCGTAAGGTTTGAAGACAATGCCCGGATTGGTGCAGAAGCCGCTGGATTGCGCGCCGCAGGAACCCGGCACTGCGATCTCGCCGCCAACGAGCAACTTCGCCTGCTCGCCCGAGATTGCCGTAACAGTCGGCTCCGCCAAAATGCGCGTCACGCCATAGCGTTCGAACGCCTTCAAGGTTGCGCTGGTGTTGTTGGGCCCATTGATCAAGAGCGAGGTGTTGGTCGAGACGCCGTTGACGGCGAATGGGTTCTCCTGGATGAACTTGCCCCATCCGCCGGTCAGCAAAGCCTCACCGCCAGATTGCGCCGAAAAGCCAAGCTGCTTGATGACTTTGCGCTCGACCTCCGCGACCGTGACCTTAAGCATGACCTGATCCTCGCCGCGGATGGTCATGGCGTTGACGACATCGCCGTTGGTCGAACCGCCGACGCCGCCGGGCGTCGAGGTCGAATTCGGCCCGCCCGCCGCGCCGAATGCGCGAGCGGCAAAGCCCTTAGCGATATCGATGGCCCGCTGCGCCTCCCCTGCCGAACCGACGGTTCCGGTGAGTATGATGATGTCGTTGACGGTGCGCGCGACGATGTTCGACTTCGGCAAAGCGGCTTTGAGCAAGGGCATCAGCTCGCCGACATCACGACCGACGCTGATTTCGAGATTGGCGACTTGTTGCCCGCTCGCGTCGAGGCCGATGATCGTCGTTTGGCCCGCTTCCCCGCCGATCACATATATCTTTCGTGGGGTTCGCACTACGGCGTCCGCGACCTTCGGGTTGCCGACCACCACTTCCGAGACGTCAGTCGGCAAGTCGACAATTATGGATTTGCCGACGCCCATCGAAATGCGGCGCGAAAGCATCGCGCTGTTGTCCGGCTCGATGCCGGCGTAGCCGGGCCCCTGCCCGAAGGCCGGAGCAGCGACGCCGGCGGCGATCGCGACCGCCACCATGGCTGCGCCGATTGCGTTCTTGATGAAACGGCTCATCCGCGGCGTTCCTCGGAAGAATGGGACTGATTTCATCGCGCGCTCATCTCATTCGCAGGTTCGCGGATACGCCGTGCTTGACGACCGTCAGCGTGTCATCGCTGGAATTGTCATTGGGCGCCTCGGCCGCCGCATTCTTCACGATCGCGTCGGTGATGGGCCGCAGCGTAAGAATGAGCTGGCCGGTGCGTTGCGCGAGCACCACGAGCTCGGCCTGATGGGGATCGAGCTCCAGAGTTGCTGTCGAGCCGGTCACAACCGGCTCCGAGCCTTTTTTCTCGACGGTCTGACCCATGGCGAGGACGCGCACATTGGACAAAACAACCTCGGAGCTATAGACCTCATGGCCGAGATCCCTCGTCGCCTCCGGATCGCGATAGGTGCGGATGACATCGACGCGGTCGTTGGGAAGAATGAATCCGCCCGCCGTATTGTTGAGCGTCACGTCGATGGCGACGGCGCGCTTGCCAGGCGATAACATCGTCGACATGAGACCGGCGGTCACGCCTTTGATGAGGCGCTCCTTGTACACCGGTTCATTGGCGGAAATCGGCATACGCACATAGGAAGAGTTCACCTCTTCCTTGACGTTGGGCGTCGCGCTCTTGGTCAGCGCCGCCGGCGGAATCGAGGCTGACGGCCATTCGACCCACTTCGTGTCGGCCTCGGCGATCTCCGTGCCGTAAGGGAGGTCACGGCTCGCGACGAGCACCTGATCGACCTTGACCGGCTGCGGCGCCACCACCGGCGCCGGCGCTGGCGCCGGACTTGGTCCGTTCATCATCATGAACGCGGCTCCGCCCGCTACGACGGCGACTGCCAGAACTACGACTTGTGCCTTGTTCATCGTGCCCGAATCCAACGCCCCGCCTGACTGAGGCCGAGCTTGATTCAAGCTGGGAAATGTCAAATTAAGGTTAACTGGATCTTACAAAGCCCGAGATTTATGCTCGCTCGAAAAAGCGCTGCCCCGTGGCGGTGGAGACGATTTCATCTTTAGCCATGGCCGCCCCTCCGAGACGGCTTCAGAGCCCACCCAGACGGCTCCACATGCCCGTCTGAGGATAAATCAACAAGCCCGCGATCGCGAGCGCGATGCCATAAGGAACGCCGTTTGTCTTCTCGGCAAGCCTGGCGATGAAGCCGACGGACAGCAGCCGGGTCGGCAGATCGCGCCAACGGATCATTAAAATGATGATGGTCAGCACGCCGCCAGCGATGGACGCGACCATGCCGTATTCGAGCAGATACTCCCATCCGAGCCAGAGCGCCGTCGCGGAAGCAAGCTTTGCATCGCCGCCGCCGACCCAGCCGAATTGGAACAAAACGAAAGTCAAGGCCAGAACGGCAAGGCCGCAAGATATATGCGTCACAAGAATGTGCCACGAGAGCGGAAGGTAGGCCGCAAGAGCGAAATAGGCGAGGACGAGGATGAGCGACACGCGGTTCGGGATCGTCATCGTGAAAAGATCCGAGAAGGCCGCGAAGATCATGAGAGCTGGAAAGACAATGAGCGCAATGGTCTCGATCATGTGAAGTCCCGGCGGAGCTTGAAGCGGCGGAGGCGCGATCACAAATTCCATAGCATCCGATCACTAAGGCGCCGTTAACCATCTCCGGACGAACTTTGCCGACGAAAACGACAACGGCCCCGAAAGCGGGGCCGTCCTCACCAAAGACCATCCGAATTAGCTCAAGTTGTTCGAGATGTTTGTGAAGGTGCCCGACAGCTTCGAGCCGACAAGTTTGACGCTGGTGATGATGACGACGCCGATAAGAGCCGCAATCAGGCCGTATTCGATCGCGGTGGCGCCCGACTCATCCTTGATGAAACGCGCGAAAATCTTCTTCATCGTCCTGCTCCGAACTGGGTTGCAATTCGTCGAGCCCAGCTCCATTCGGCTCGAGCGAATATGTGGAAAATAGCCGTCAATCCTTTCCACTTCGTTGACTGCTTTCCGCAACCGCAAAGTACACTTTTGCGGCCGCTTCGCGCGAAATCCTATAGCTATTCGGGCGACGGCTGACAGTAACCAAGCGCCTTTTATCATTCGTTCACCCTTAGCTGCTTTATTGGCCTCCAGCCGAGCGGTCCCAGGAAAAACCCCAACGGTTCCACGCTCGTAGAACGCGCAAAGCCAGGCCGCTGCACGGTGACCCGCATGAGCTTCTTAAAGCCTCTTCTTCGTGGGGCTCTGCTTCTAATCGTCACAACGGCGGCATTTCACGCCGCAGCGCCCAAAGCGATCGCCGATGAACGCGCCATCCGGGTCGATATCGATTACGCGAGGGTGGTGAAGCTCCCCCAAGGCGCACAGACGCTCGTGATCGGCAATCCGCTGATCGCGGACGTAACCATGCTCAAGAACAGCCAGCTCATGGTGATCACGGGCAAGAGTTTCGGCACGACCAACCTCATCGTTCTCGATCGCACCGGGGAGCAGGTCGGCGAGTCGATCGTGACCGTCGTGCCGGCGGAAGACAAGGTTGTCGTCCAGCGCGGGCCTCATCGGGAGTCGCTTTCCTGCAACCCGAGATGCGCCAAGGCCGTGGATCTCGCAGACGACGTCCAATACATGAATAGCGTTATAGAGGCGGTCAAGCAGCATGACAGCGCCGCGACGTCCACCCGCCGGTAAGATCGATCGGCGGATATTTGGCGCACCGCCCCGTTGCGGAGCGCTGCTAACGGCTCGACAATTCTTCAGCTTCGGCCGGATCAGGATGACGCAATCCGTCCATCCTGGCGGTCCACTCGGATAGAGACACAATGGCCGTTCGCTCGAAGTCGAGAATATACCGGCGCGCTTGGCAAATCCGGCGCATGCGGTTCCTTGGCGATCGCAAGGGGACGACCGCTATCGAATTCGCCATGATCTCGGTGCCTTTCATCGGCCTGCTCGGCGCCATCCTCGAAAGCGGATCTTTATATTTTCGCAGCGCTCAATTGCAGATTGCGACCGAAACGGCGAGCCGCTCGATTCTCACGCACAGCGCATCAGCGGGTTTGACCTACCAGCAGTTCGTCGATCAGTACCTCTGCAATGCAGACGGTTTGTCGACGCTGTTCGACTGCTCGAAGCTCATCGTCGACATCAGCAGTCCCGCGAGCTGGTCGGCGGCCAACACCGGCAACTCCTTCACCGCAGCCCCGCGTTCGTCGACGATAGCGATGCCTTCGGCCGGGCAGATTGCGGTCGTCCGAGTCGTTTACCCGGTGACAGTGGTCACGGGGTTCCTGGGCGGCAGCGTTTTGGCGGGAGGCGGCTACGGTCAAATTCGCAACGGACAAACCTATCAGAACGGGGCCTGGACCTATATGATCATGGGCATTGCCGCGTTTCGCGTCGAGCCGCAGGGAAGCTGAGCATGCCCCTCCTTTCCAAGCGCCTGCGATCTCTTGACAACAGGGGCATAGCGGCGGTCGAGTTCGCCCTCATCCTCCCGTTGATGTTGGTGATTTTTCTGGGGCTGGTCGAACTCCTGGGGGGCATCCGCACAGGACAGAGACTCGATCTCCTCGCCCATACGCTCTCGGATCTTACCGCCCAGAAGCTCGACTGCCCGAATCCCGCCGCAGGCACATCCGCGACCAACTGCAAGACTGGACAGGCAGGATTGAGCGAAAACGACATCTCCCAAATTTTTTCGGCGGCGAATGTCTTGATGGGCCTGCAGCCCAACGACGCCTCGGTGAAAATGGTCATTTCCGAGGTGAACATCGCCGCGACGTCTTCCACCACTTGGCAGGCGCAAACGAATTGGACCGTCACCCGCAACGGCGGGTCCCCCCGTCCCTGCAAGCAACCATTGACGCCCGCAAATGCGGCGCCGGTATCGGTCAACACCATTGCAACAAGCTATGTTCAGCCCTCGAATGGCGTCAACCCGACCACCGGCCCTCTCATCATCGCCGATGTCATCTATAACTACGCCCCGAAGTTCGGCTTCGAGATGTATAAATGGAACTCGGCGCCGACCTTGACCATGCAGCGTACGAACTATGCGCGCCCGCGCAACGTCGGTCACATCCAATATTACATGACTTCGGGGACGAATTGTAACGGCTCGACTCCCTGAGCCGCGGCGCTCAACGAAACACGAACATTCGCCGGCCGGGGCGTCAGATCGTCTGATTGTAGGCGCCGACCTCCGGATTCTCGCGCAGGATGGCGTCCACCGCCTCGAACATCTCGCGCAGGCGCGCTTCAGACGCCGGGCTTTCGACGACGACGACCAGCTCCGGCTTGTTCGAGGAAGCGCGCACGAGCCCCCATGTGCCGTCCGCCACGGTCACGCGCACGCCATTGACCGTCACCACGTCGTGGATCGGCTGGCCGGTCAACGTCTCGCCGCGCGCCTTCATGCCTTCGATGCGCGCAGTCACTTTTTTGACGACCTCATATTTCTTTTCGTCGTCGCAATGCGGCGACATCGTGGGCGAGCCCCAGGTCTTCGGCAAATCATTGTAGAGATCCGCCATGCTCTTATTGGGATTGCGGTCGAGCATCTCGAGAATATGCACCGCCGTCAGCAGGCCGTCGTCGTAGCCGCGTCCGATCGGCGCGTTGAAGAAGAAGTGTCCCGACTTCTCGAAGCCGGCAAGCGCCTTCAAATCGTTCACGCGACGCTTGATGTAGGAGTGGCCCGTCTTCCAGTATTCCGTATGGACGCCGCGCGAAACGAGCTCAGGGTCGGTCGCGAAAAGTCCCGTTGATTTCACGTCCACGACAAAATTCGCGCCGGGGTATACTCTCGAGAGATCGCGCGCCAGCATCACGCCGATCTTGTCCGCGAAGATTTCCTCGCCGTTGTTGTCGACAACGCCGCAGCGATCGCCGTCGCCATCGAAGCCGAGCCCCACCTCCGCGCCGGTCTCGCGCACCTTTTGCGCTATGGCGTGGAGCATCTCCATGTCTTCGGGGTTCGGATTGTAGCGCGGGAATGTATAGTCAGGCTCGACGTCGAGGGGGATGACCTCGCAGCCCAGACGCTCGAGCATCTGTGGCGCAAAGGCGCCGGCCGTGCCATTGCCACAGGCGGCGACCACCTTCATCTTGCGGGCGAATTGTGGACGCCGCGTCAGATCGTCGAGATAGCGCGCGCCGAAATTCTCGATATAGCGGTAAGAGCCGCCGGCCGCCTCGCGGAATTTGCCGGAAAGCACGATCTCTTTCAGGCGGCCCATCTCATCGGGCCCGAATGTCACGGGCCGTTGCGCGCCCATTTTCACGCCTGTCCAGCCATTGTCATTATGCGAGGCGGTGATCATCGCGACAGCCGGCGCATCGAGCTCAAATTGCGCGAAATAGGCCATGGGCGAAAGGGCGAGACCGATGTCGCGCACGCGCACGCCGGAGGCCATGAGCCCCGCGACCAAAGCGAGCTTTATGGAAGAGGAATAGGAGCGATAGTCGTGGCCGGTGACGATATCGGGCGCGACGCCCATTTCATGGAGCAGCGTGCCGAGTCCCATGCCGAGCGCCTGCACGCCCATCAGATTAAGCTCGGACCCGAACAGCCAGCGCGCGTCATATTCCCGAAACCCCGTCGGCTTCACGAGAGGCTTTTGCTCATATTCGAATGTATTGGGAGTCAGGGAAGAAACGGGCGTCGGCAGCATGGGCGTCCTTTAGGCTCTCGTTGCGAACCGTTTACACTATCGCCTCCCGAGGACCAACTCGCCCGCCTGACAGTCGGCGCTATTGCTTCAGCACGAGAGCGCCCGATTCGACCGAGAAGCGCGAGAGCTTGGAAAGGAACGCCATGCCCAGGAGGCTCCCGGAAAGCGCCCCGCGCTCGCCGACGACCGCGTCCACGCCGTGAACCGCAATATTGCCGATGCGCACGTCGTTGAGCTTCACCCGCGCGACATGGGCGACGCCATTCGCGGTGTTGACCTGATACTTATAGTCCGCTGGCGCCGGAAAAAGGCCGGCGGCGGCCGCGTCCTCATAAGAGAGGGCCACGAGAGTCGCGCCCGTATCGACCAGCATCCCGTGGATGCGGGCGCCATTGACCTCGACATCGGTGGAGAATTGCCCAAGTGAGTCTGCCTGAATGCGAATGTCGTCGGCGCGCGAAGGGAGCGCCGCATGCGTCGGCGCGACGGGGCGAAGCTGCGCGCTCTGGGGCGGGACGACGGCGGCGGAACGGGGCCCCAAATGCAAAAGCGCCTTCGCCGCCGCCGCGCTGACCAAAACGGCGACCGCCGCGTATGAAAGCTGCTTTCCGAGCATGGCGCCGCCCTGAATTTGGACAGGAGCGCCCGCCCCCATCGTGCTTGCGGCGCAATCCTCCCGGGAAAAGTTTGCGCAGGCCTTAAGGCTTTTCGGAAAATGAAGGCCAGACCCGTCCTTTTTTCATTTTTGCAGACGACGAAGCGCGGGGAATCCAAACGTCACCCTCGCGGCTTTGCTCTCGTCGTCGGCAAAGCGCTCGCTGGATCGTCCGGCCAGAGATGGCGCGGGTAGCGGCCCTTCATTTCCTTCTTCACCTCGTTCCAGGAGCCTGCCCAGAAGCTCGGCAGATCGCGCGTCGTCTGGATCGGACGATGCGCGGGCGACAGCAGCTCCAGCGTCAGCGGAACCCGGCCGCGCGCCAGCGTCGGATGCCGCGAGAGACCATAAAGCTCCTGCACCCGCACGGACAGGAGCGGGCCATTTGGCGCGGCGTAATCGAGCGCATGACGGGCGCCGGCTGGCGTTTCGAAATGCGACGGCGCCTCGACGTCGAGCCGCCGCATAAGGTCGTAGGGCAGCGACGCCGCGAGCGCCCCGTCGAGATCGCTCGGGGTTATGTCATCGAGTCTGACTCGGCCGACGATATAAGGGGCGAGCCACTCCTCGACGCTTTCTGCGAGCGCCTGGTCGGAGAGATCGGGCCACTCTTCTCCCTCTGCTTTATGGAGGAACGCGACTCGGTCGCGCAGCTGCGCCTGCCCTTTCGTCCATGGCAGGCGCGAGACGCCGAGCGCGGCTATGCCCCGCGCCAGCACGCGCGCCGCCTCCTCGTCAGCTTCCACGGAGAGGTTCTGCTCGCTCAAGCGAATCGCGCCGAGACGCCGAAAGCGCCGGCGCCTGAGGCTCGCGGTTGCGGGGTCGAAAACCATTTCGTCGCGCGCCTCGATGCGCTCGCCCGCAATGTCCTCCACCTCCTCCGGGTCGAGCGCGCAGGCGGCGAGAATCCGCGCCTGCGCCGCCCGGCCGGTGAGCTCGGCGACGGCGAGAAACGGCGCGCGCGACAGCGGATCCTCGACCGGCAGGCTCGCCGCGCGGCCGTTGGCCATGAGAAAGTCACCCCTTGCGCCACGCGATTTGGCGAGCCGGTCGGGATAAGCAAGCGTGATGAGGGCGCCGTCTGAGAGCCCCCCCGCGCCGGCCCGCTGGAACGGCCCCCTCCCTGTCCCTCCCCCGCTAACGCGGGAGAGGGGACGCTCACGATCAGCATTGCCGATGAAGGCCGCAGTCTGCCCCCTCTCCCGCGAAGCGGGGGAGGGCTGGGGAGGGGGCAGCGCCGCCTTCGCCATCCTCGCCCAATTCGCCGCCAACCTCTTCGCGTCCCTCCCCCGCTTCGACCCATCGGACCGCAGCCGCTCCAGCCGGTGCGACAAATCCGCGTCATTGCCTCCAAGTCCGCGCTCGGAGAGCAGCATGGCGAGCTCCGCCGCCCGTTCCGCCTCGCCGTGGCGCGCGGCCTCAAGCACCATGCGGGCAAGGCGCGGCGGCAGGGGGAGCGCGCGCAGCGCCCTGCCCTCCTCCGTGAGCCGCCCATCGGCGTCGAGCGCGCCCAGCTCGCGATCCAGCGCCACCGCCTCTTTCCACGCCGGCGCGGGCGGCGGATCAAGCCAGGCGAGCTGGCCGGGTTCGCTGACGCCCCAGGCCGCAAGATCGAGCGCGAGGCTCGAGAGATCGGCCGCCAATATTTCGGGCGCGGCGAAGGCCGGGAGCGAGGCCGTCTGCGGCTCGTCCCAAAGGCGGTAACAGACGCCCGGCTCCGTGCGCCCCGCGCGGCCGCGCCGCTGATCCACGCTCGCGCGGGCGGCGCGCACCGTTTCCAACCGGGAGAGGCCGAGGTCCGGCTCGTAACGCTGTACGCGGGAAAGGCCGCTGTCGACAACCACCCGCACGCCTTCGATGGTGAGCGAGGTTTCCGCGATGGAGGTCGCGAGCACGACCTTGCGGCGCCCCGGCGGCGAGGGCGAAATGGCGCGGTCCTGCTCGCCGCGATCCAGCGCGCCATAGAGCGGCGCCACGTCCACGCCTCCGAGCCGCGCCTCTTCGAGGCGGGCGGCGACGCGCATAATCTCCCCCTGCCCCGGCAAAAAGGCCAGCACCGAGCCTTTCTCCTCGCGCAGCGCGCGCACCGCGGCGCGCGCCACGGCGTCCTCGATCCGTTCGTTGGGGTCGCGGCCGAGATAGCGCGTCTCGACGTCAAAGGCGCGACCCTCCGAAACGATCGTCGGGGCATCGCCCATCAGCGCCGAGACGCGGGCGCCGTCGAGCGTCGCCGACATGGCGACAAGCCGTAAGTCGTCGCGCAGCCCGGATTGCGCGTCGAGCGCCAGGGCGAGACCGAGATCCGCGTCGAGCGAACGCTCGTGATATTCGTCGAAGAGCACGCCGGCGACGCCGTCGAGCGCCGGATCGTCGAGAATCATCCGGGCGAAGACGCCTTCGGTGACGACCTCGATGCGGGTCTTGGCCGAGACTCTGGACTCCAGCCGCATGCGCAGCCCCACCGTTTCGCCGATCTGCTCGCCGAGCGTCGTGGCCATGCGGCTCGCGGCGGCCCGGGCGGCGAGACGGCGCGGCTCTAGCAAAATGAGCTTGCCGCCCCTCGCCCATTCGGCGTCGAGCAGCGCGAGTGGAACGCGGGTCGTTTTGCCGGCGCCAGGGGGCGCGACGATCACGAGATTGGGAGAAGCCGAGAGCGCCGCCTGAATGTCAGGCAGCACGGCGTCGATGGGGAGAGCGTCCTGGGGGCGTGTCAACTTAGGATTGGGCCATGACAAACGACAGGGCGAATGCTGGGCGCGAACCTATCCCTCCCCTTTACGGGGAGGGTGGCGCGCGTAGCGCGACGGGTGGGGCCAGCCCCGATCCGAGTCGTTGCCGCGCGAGCCCCACCCGGCGGCCTTTGGCCGCCGACCTCCCCGTAAAGGGGAGGTATTTCGGTGGATCACGACGCTGGTTTGCGACCTCGCCCGATCGCCGGGTCAACAAAAAGACGCCCCCTCCTTTCGGAGGGAGCGCCCTTCCATATCAGTTTTCGCGTCACGCCGCCTGCTGGATCCCAGAAAGCTTCCAGGCCTCGGGGCCGGCGCCCGCCGGGCGGCGGAAGGTCCAGACCTCGGTCGCCTGCGTTTCGCCGGTGGAGCCCGGCGCCGGCTTGCCGGTGGCCCGGTCCTCCATCACGTCGTTGAGCGCAAAGCGCATGGCGACGGTGGCGTATTCGTCAGAGCCCTCGCGCCAAGCCTCCGACAAATCGCCCTGCAGGAGCTTCACGTTGCTGACCCTGTTGACGAGGCCCCTGCTGCGGTTCTCGGCGATCTCCTCGTCGAAATGGCGGACCATTTCCGGCGTCGCCATCTGGCGCAATGAGCCCATATCCTCGCGGCTATAGGCCGCCTGCGATTCGCCGAGCAGGCGCTCGAAGGCGCTGAAATCACCCGCCGCGACCTGGATCGGCGTTGTCCGCGGACGCTGAGGCGCCCCGGCGGCTCCGAAGCCCATCGGGCCCGCGCCGAAGCCCGCTCCCATGGGACGCCCGCCGAAAGGCGCGCCGCCGGTGAAGCCGAAGGTCGACCCCTGCGGGCCGACGCCGGCCGGCGCATTGCGGCGCTGCCACCAGGCAAAGGCCATGCGGGCAAGGAAGACCACGAGCGCGATTTGCAGCAGGAAGCCGATGATCGACATGAAGCCGCCGATGCCGCCGAAGAAGCCGTTGCCCGTCAAAAGCCCGAAGAGCCCCGCGCCGAGCAGGCCGCCGGCAAGGCCGCCGAGCAGGCCCCGGCCGAAAGACGAGCCGCCGAAGGCCGGATTGTTATAGCGCGGCTGGTTCGCCCCATAACCGGGCCGCGCCGTCTCGCTGCGCTGGAAAGGCGAGGCCGTTCC
This sequence comes from Methylocystis sp., assembly GCA_036560425.1. Lineage (GTDB taxonomy): Bacteria > Pseudomonadota > Alphaproteobacteria > Rhizobiales > Beijerinckiaceae > Methylocystis. The sequence continues at coordinate 26,186 of DATBRF010000045.1, forward strand.
GGGCGCTGTGCTGGTGGACGGCGGCGCCGACCAGGTCCGCGAGCCGCGCGAGCCAAAGCTCCCGCCTCCGCCCATGCGCGCCTCGGCGATTGCGGGCGCGAGCGCCAGCAAAGCGGCGAGAGCCAATGAAATCAGCGATCCGCGCTTCTGCGCAAGAAACCGCAACATATGAGTTTTCCCCTTTCGCAGAGAGCGTCGCTCCCCTCGGGGATAGAATATAGGGAGAGGATAACCGCGCTGCAAAGACTGGGGCGCGGGAAATCGGTAGCTCATCCGACCGCCCATGCGCGTCAGCGAGGGTCGGATGAGGGCGACCAACAGCCGCTTTCCCCAGAAATCTCGGCCCACTCCAAGACTCGCGCCCGGAGAGCCCTTAAATCAACTCATGCGCCAATATCTCGACCTTCTCGATAAAATCCTGCGCGAGGGCGTCCGCAAGGAGGACCGCACGGGGACCGGCACGCTCTCCATCTTCGGCCATCAGCTGCGCTTCGACCTCTCAGCAGGCTTCCCGCTCGTCACCACCAAGCGGGTGCATCTCAAGTCGGTGATCCACGAGCTGCTGTGGTTCCTCAAGGGCGACACCAATATCCACTACCTGCGCGAGAACGGCGTCACCATCTGGGACGAATGGGCGGATGAGAACGGCGATCTCGGCCCCGTCTATGGCGCGCAGTGGCGCGCATGGCCCACGCCTGGCGGCGAGGCGATCGACCAGATTTCCTGGGTTGTGGAGGAGATAAAGCGAAATCCCTTTTCCCGCCGGCTGATCGTCACGGCCTGGAACCCGGCCGAGATCGACAAAATGGCGCTCGCGCCCTGCCACTGTCTCTTCCAGTTCCACGTCGCCGAGATCGACGGGCGAAAGCGCCTCTCCTGCCAGCTCTACCAGCGCTCGGCTGATGTTTTTCTTGGCGCCCCTTTCAACATTGCGAGCTATGCGCTGCTCACCCATATGGTCGCGCAGGCAACCGGCTGCGTCGCGGGCGATTTTATCCACAGCTTCGGCGATGCACATCTTTATCTAAATCACATCGAGCAGGCGCGGCTGCAGCTTTCTCGCGAACCCAAGCCCCTGCCCCGCCTCTCGCTTAACCCGACAGTCACCTCCCTCTTCGACTTCCGCTATGAGGATATTGCCGTAGAGGGCTACGACCCCTGGCCGGCCATCGCCGCGCCGATCGCCGTGTAGGAAGGGAACCGCATGAACCCCAAGCTTGTCGCCGTCGTCGCGCGCGCCCGAAACGGCGTCATCGGGGTCGGCAACGGCCTGCCTTGGCGCCTCCCCAGCGATCTCAAGCGCTACAAGGCGCGCACCTGGGGCCGCCCCATGATCATGGGGCGCCGCACCTGGGAATCGATCGGACGCCCCCTGCCCGGGCGGGAGAGCGTGGTGGTCACGAGGAACCCCGACTTCGCCGCGCCGGGCGCCCATGTGGCGAGGAGCCTGCCCGAATCGCTCGACATCGCCCGGCGCCTCGCCTGCGAGATGGGCGCGCTGGAAATCATCGTCGCGGGTGGCGCTGAAATCTACCGCGCCCTGCTCGACCAGACCCATATGATCGAACTGACCGAGGTCGCGCTCGACATTCCAGGAGACGCGCATTTCCCTGAGCTCGCGCCGAGAGAATGGGAAGAAATCGCCCGCGAAACGCCGCCGCGCGGGGAGAAGGACGAGGCGGATTTTTCATCCGTGACGCTGCGACGGCGGCAAGGCGGGCAAGAAAGAAATTAAGAGGCGAAATTAGTTGCGGGGTCGGCCCACTATGGCTATAAGGCCCCTCGAAAGCGGCCCGCGCGGCCGCTGGATCGGAGTGTAGCGCAGCCTGGTAGCGCACCTCGTTCGGGACGAGGGGGTCGGAGGTTCGAATCCTCTCACTCCGACCATTCATTCTCATAACACACTGAATTTACTAGAGAATGCGCCGCGCAGATTGTTGCGGCCCCACTTCAGGCCCCACTTCAGGCTTGAGATTTGGTGAGACGGCATGAGGCACCATGAAAGCCTCGACGGTAGCCGCCGCCCTTCCCCGCGCCTATCCTCGCTACGCACGATTTCCAGCTTGCAGGAGCGAATTATTGAAGTCTGTGGCCGAAAATCCCGACAAGTATCTGGCGACAGCGGCCGAGATGCTCATGGCCGAAGGCATGACCGAAGCCGCCGAGCTTCTGCGCACCACGATGCCAAAAGTCGAAGAGACTGGTTACGACAACTGGAACGGCGGAACGACAATATGGACGATCTATCTCACCGTCGAACCGTCGAAATACGCCGCGCTCGGCTCCAAACGGGAAACCCTCGAAGATCAGATTAATACGCGCCTGAAAGCCATATTGGAGCGTTTTACCCAAGATTGGTTCGGCGTGAAGATTGCGCCGAAAATCGAGACGCGCTCAGATTGGAGACACGCCAAAGGTGATCTCTCCCGCGAAGTTCGACAGAACATCATCGACGGCTTGAGAATCGAAAACGTTTGCTGGAGCGGGCGTCTTGAAGAAGTCGAGTTTCTACAGCGCCTCTATGATCTGAAAGCATTGCGATCGACGGACAGCCGCTTTAAGGACGCCGCTGGAGACATATGGCAGCACAGGGTCAACAATCCAACGGACTGGGATGATGATTGGGTCTACAGCGATAGTCGCTTCGACTTGCTAGATGGCCCGACAGACACGTTCCTGCGCTTCCTTGCCGAGATAGTTCATCCCGTCGTGCGTCCCGACCGCAATGAAGTCCTCAAACTCGTTCAACACTTCAACGATCAGCTCCAAATCGAAGGCTGGAGCCTCGTAGAAGAAGAGAAGATAGCCGGCAGACCACGTTTCGTCGGCAAGCGCATTCGGGTGGGCGAAGGGCGATCCACCTCACGTGCCCGAACCGTGGCCGACGCTCTCGACGCCGGTTGGATGCAAAAGGAAATTTCGCGCCTCGAAAACTCAATCGAGCGCGACCCGGCGCTTGCGATTGGAACAGCCAAGGAGCTTGTCGAGACGTGCTGTAAAAGCATTCTGACGAAGCGAGATGTTCAATTCTCTCGAAACGCAGACCTTCCAGAATTGACAAAGCTCTTGGCCAAAGAGCTGAAACTCGTTCCAGATGGCATATCCGATCAAGCCAAGGGCGCCGAGACGATCAAGCTAATTCTCCGCAATCTATCCGCCCTGACACAATATCTCGCCGAGCTTCGTGGGCTGTATGGCTCTGGGCACGGGCGCGACGGGAAGCATCGCGGTCTGGAACCTCGCCACGCGCGACTTGCCGTTGGCGCCGCAGTCGCCTTTATCGATTTCGTCACAGAGACCCATCATCAGCGATTAGTCGATTCGCCCCTGACCGCTCGAAGTCCGGCACGATCTCCTCAACCGACAATGTGAACTCCCCAAAAGACGAGCGCGGCGCGCCGGCGGCGATGCGCTCGATCATTTCTTGAGCCGCCTGCCTCTCCGCGAACTTCTCCTTGAGGCGGGCCTTCAACTGCTCGTAGCGCTCTTTCGTGACAAGCTTGTTGTTCGCGCCGTAGTCTGACGGCTGTTCGACTCGGGATCGAATTTTTCTGCCCTCCGTCACATCAACAGCGCCGTTCAACCATAGCCGCCAGCCAGCGCCCGCGCGAGTCGAGCGCTTCCTCGATCTTTCGAGCCTCCACGCGCTGATTCTGAGATTCCAGCCCTTCGACGCCAACACCTCCGCGATAATGCGCTGTAGGCGCGCCCGCAGGTCAGCCTCGGCAATGTCGAGCGGTTCGCCGATATCGGCCGCGATGAGGTGCGCCAGCAACGAGCACCCGGCCGTCCCATCGTTCGATCATTTGTCGCCCTCCTGTGGACGGCGCAGGCGGCCCAGAAACAGCCCGCCCGCGCTTCTGTCTTATCGGCCATGCCGATCCAGCTCGGCGGGGCTCCGTCGCACAGTCGCCGGACGGCCCTCACTGCCGCCACGCCGTGGCAAGATCGCCGGGACCGTGGTAGATCGACCTCGGCAAAGCCGACCGAGCTGTTCGAGAATTGTGGGATGTTCAACCTTTTGGTGTCTGGAGTCGTGGGGGCTTGGGAAGGGGTCCACCTCGACATGGACCTTGACCGCTTCAACACTTACAGTGGAAATTTCGGGCGTACCGTAGATCCGGACGATCCAGCTAGCCTGCGCCAGCTCGACGGTGCAACCGCGCTCGTCATGTACGAGGTCGGCGTTGAAGGCCCAAACGCCGAGGTCGTCCGCCACGGCCGCCTGAAAAACGTAGTGCGCTACGGCCAAGTCGTGTCCTGCCAGATCGAGCTGGATTCAGAGCGGCCGTACCTTCCGCGCGAGAAAATCGTCGAATTCGAGCGGCATCTTGGCATGCACCGGTTCGAGCAGGGCCGGACCCATTGGGCGATCAAGGACGGCGACCTCCCGCCCGCCCTTTTTGAGGCCGCCACCCAGCGCCTTCCCGGCGAGTCACCAGAGCCCGCCGAGGCTCCGGCGACGCTGGAGACTATCGTCGACGGTATCGCAGTTTTGCCCGAGGGTGCCCGGGTCGTGGCCGTGATCGTTGGCCTGGAGACCTACCGAGCGGGCGCGCAACAGATCGATTCAGTGGCGTTCGCGGAAGCCGACGCGGAGTCGTTTCGGCAGGCGATCGGAACGATCTTCGCCGCCCACCGTCCCGAAGTCTGCCTGCTCACCAACAGCGAAGCGACCTACGCCGATCTCATCAACGCTATCGCCGAGCGGGCGTATAGCATCGGGCCGGACGACCTATTCATTTTCTACTACGCCGGTCATGGCTTCCACGACGACAGCGGCAACCGCCTGACCGTCTGGGACACCAATCTGGTGAACGTCGCCGGCACCACGGTCGGCGTCGGTGAGCACATACTCGGCCCGCTGCGCAAGAGCGAGTGTCAGCGGGTCTTGGCCTTCGTAGACGCCTGCGCCAGCCGAATCAAACCGCTCGGCCGCAAAGCGGTCACCGCCCTAGACGCTACCGAGTTCGGCAAGCTCCTCAAGTCGGCTGCCTTCAACGCGGTATTTTTGTCCTGCCGCGCCGGCGAGCAGTCTTTCCCCGACAGTGACCTCGGCCACGGAGTCTGGACGCACTATCTCCTGCGCGCGCTAAACGGTCAGGCACCGGACGCTATCGACCAGAGAGGCTTCATCACCAACGCTACTCTGCAAGACTACCTTCGCCAGGAAGTCCCACGCCACGTCGCGAACCATCCGCGCATCAAGGCTGTCCAGACGCCTGAGGCGATTGTCACGGCCACGAGTACCTTCGCTATCCGGCACGTGGCCGAAGCACAGCCGGGTCCCGCATACCAACCGACCCAACCGCCTGCACCGGTTGCAGATGCTCCCCTTCCGGACCACGCCCGCTACGCCGGTTCCAGCACGGAATTTTTCGCGCGGCGGTTCGCTAGGGCATTCCCCGGCGCGCGAAGCATTCAATGGTTCGACGACAAGGCGGCGATCCGGACGCGCCTGCTTCGGCTCCTAGAGGCCCCGCTGACCTTCGACCACGCCTCGCCGGTCTGGTGGTGGCGCGACGGCAACCTGCAGATCGAAAGCTTCTCGCTCCAGCCCAATGGCCTTTATCTGATGGATGAGACCGAATTGGACATCCGCCGGATCGCAGCGGCGCCTGGGCGCGCCTATTGGCAATCGTTCGTCTATGTCGAGGCGGCCGGCCTGCCGCCCAGCGGCGCCTACAAGCCCAACCCGGAGAGATCGAAGCGGACCATTGAGGACTTCGGATACGATTACGAGGAGTACGGCCTCGTTGCCGGTCATCACGCTGTGACACGCGGTGAATACGACGATGGCGCGGCCATGGTCGACGGTGAGCTGCATGACATTCAACATCGGGCCGAACTGCGGGTCCGTCACCTCACACCCTACAACTTCCTGATAGCTGCGAACGGATCGCCGATCAACAACCCGGCCTTCGACCAGACCTTGGCTGAACGTCTAAATGGCATTCTCGAAAACGGTGACGGGCTTGAGGACCTGGCGGCGGATATCTGGAAGCTTCCCCGCCCTCCGCAACATCATCGAGACTAATGGCGAGCGCCAGAACGCCCGCCTTCGTGGCCTGGCTCAGGCGGCAGTTGCCGCTGGCAGATAATGCGCCTCCCCGGGGGGCGTGCGCCATGACGGCGAAATTGGCTTCGACCGCCGCGTTCGCGGCGTCGTTGGAACCGCAGACATAATTCGCGCCGCGTTCCGGCATGAAGCTGAGATCAGCGAATCCAACACCGTGGAGATTCTATCTGTTGAGCTTCGCCTTGTTGATCAGTCTGTTTCTCGGTCTTCTTTGTTGAACTACACGTCTTCGCGCCGATGATCGCCCTCCAAGCTCTGGAGCGCGGGATGTAGGCTATTGCCTTGGATTTCCTGGATGAGAACTCGCAGCGGATTCTGCGCGTCGCCCTTCAGAGTGATCTTCGGGTCGAGAAGGCCGAGGTGGCGCGCAAGTCTGTCGAGGGCGCCGAGCTTGTCGGCGATCTTCACCTTCTTGAGCGTCCCGACATGTTCGCCGTCGCTCGTCAGCGACACGACTTCGAGACCGGCGAGCGCGCGGCGTGTGTCCTCGTCCATCTCGTCGAGCGGCTTCAACGCGCCGTCGGGCGTGAACGCCTTGCCAATGTCGAAGAAGGCGATTCGCGCGAGTTCTTGCAGCACGCGATCGGCGTCGATGTTGTTGCGCTTCGAGCGTTCCGTTTTCGCCTTTTCGATGACTTCGGCGACCTTATCATTCCTTATCAGCCGCGCCGCATTCGCTTCCGCAGAGTTTCCGCGCGAGCGATAGCCAGCCCGGATGTAAGCGGCGGTCGCATTCAGGTCTTTCAGGTATTCCTCGACAAAGCGAGCTTGGCGCGGCGTGAGTTTCAATTCGGCCTCCTGTTCGTTATTCGTCGCTGACGCTTGCCGGCCGCATCGAGCCCAGCACCCCGCAAGAGCGCCTCATTCGTTGTTCTGGGTCTGGTTCGTCGGCCCAGCTTTCGAGGCCGACGAAGCACAAAGCCGCAGCGAACACGGGATCGCGCGGATTCGTCGCCGATCTCGATGCGACGATCGCGCGCGACGCCGGCGATGGTGAAAAAAATCGGATCGTCTTCGAGTTTGCAGCCCATCAGTTCGCTCCTATTCGACAGCTCGCAGCGGCAATTGTGAGCGGGACATGCGGGACACGAGGGACGTTTGTCGCTCTTGTCCCTTTCGTCCCTTTCAGCGGGACATGAGGGACATGCGGGACAAATGTCCCTCGTGTCCGGGCCAAAGAGCGGGACATGCGGGACACAGGGACATGCAAATGTCCCGTGTGTCCCGCTCCCGATGGCTGTCCCGGATGTCTGGATCATTGGTCATCGCCCTTCAGCCGCCAGACCATGTGCTGCTTGCCGACGGCGTAGGAGGCGATGGAGCGGTGATCGAGCGCTCAGTCTTCGCCTCGCTTGAACGCTTTGCGCTGTGCGGCGGCGCGGGCCTCATCGCTCTCGCCATCGGCGGCCCAGAGGCGGTAAAACTCTTCGCGCACATCCTCTCGATCGACGGCGACAACCTCCGAACCGTCCGAGCCAAACGGGCGCACCTTCCGGCCTTTGTCGCCGATCACGATGCCGAAGGCTTCGAGATAGACCTTGGCGGCGCGCGGCGGCCCCTTCTCTTTCGCTCCCGCGAGGATAATGGCGTCTTCGTGCCTGCCCGGCTCGACGTAGCAGGCGCCAAATTCCTCTCCGTCCTCATCCTCGCCAAGTGAGACGAAGCGCAACTCGAAAGGCGCAACCCAGCCTTCCTCGCCGACACGGCTTTTGGTGAGCGCGAGGCGACGATTGCTGCAAGCGCCAGTCGTCTGGTCCCTATCGGCGAGCACGCTAAGCACAGTGTCGCAGCCCGCGCGCCAGGCACTCGCGCCGCGCAAACCTGTCTCGGCGGCCTTGCCAAAGTGATGGACGGGCAACACCACAACGCCGAGCGCGTCGCTCATGACTTTCATGGCGCGGATCGCCTTGGCGGCTTCGGAGTTATCGTTCTCGTCGTTGAGGCTGAACGATGCGGCGAGCGTATCGCAGATGACTGCGCCGAGGCGCACGCCATGGGTGGCGCGAAAGCGCCCATCGCCTTGATCTCCTTGACGTCGGCGAGATTTGGGACAGCGCCCAGCCAAGCGACGGGAAGGATTTCGCCAAGCGCCTTGCGATTCCGAGCCACCATGACGCGGCTCGCGATGGTGCTTGCGCCCTCGGCGGCAAAGATCGCGACGCCGACGCGCTCGGCGACCTTATGGCCGAAGAACGGCTCCCCGCCGGCGAGAGATACGGCGAGGTCAACGGCGACGAACGTTTTGCCCGCGCCTGACTGCCCGCCGATAAAGCAAATGCCGTCGAGGGGAATGAGCTTCTTGACGAGCATGGGCGGCGGCTCAAGCGACGCATCGCCGTCGAAGATGAAGCCGGCGAGCGGATCGCCGCCGGCTTGCCGCTGGCTGGACGCCTGCGCGCTATCGGACTCGGCCTCGCGGTCGGGGTGGCTGCGCTGCTCGCGTCGCCTATTAGCGCGCTCGATCAGCGCCTCGGCTATGGCGTCGCCAAGGAGGATCGCTTCCTTGTCGTCTTGGCTAATTCCCTGATCTTCCGGCCCCGGATGCGGCTTGAGAAACCCCGCCGCAAATCCGTTTTCGAACGACTTGAGGCATTGGTTCGGCCCGTCGCTCGCCCACAATCCATTGCGTTGGCATTGTTCCTTGCAACGCTCCCATGCTTCCGACTTCGAGATGAATCCGCCGGCGGAATAGCGGCCATAGCGATAGGCGGCGACCTGGGCCAAATGGTTGTTGCGACCGCCCTCGACGATAGCCGCGAAGTCGGAATCAATGCCGGCGAACGTCGCATCCGTCCACGCGCGGATGCGCTCGTCATGGTGCGCGGCGTAATGAGCGCTCGGCGCTGAGGTCTGACGCGGAGCGGCGCAGTCGGATTCTTCTCCCGTCTCCTTTGGCGCGCGGATCAGGTCGGCGAGCGCCTCGGGAACCTGCGGGAGCGTCCCATTGGAGAGCGCCTCGAACAGGTCGGGCGTGCCCGTCATCTGGCGATAGCTGCGCCCATCATGGCGCACGCTGCCCAGGCCAATAACGTAGCCGCCGGCGCCGCGCACGTTGATGCCGCGCCCCTTGAGCGCGCCCTCGCCGTTGCCGAACGGCTTGCCGTCGAAAGGCTGCGCGAACACCAAATGCAACCCGCCGCCGGCCGTCTCGATGATCGGGCAGCCGATGGCCGTAAGATCGTCGCCGACGATCGCTTTGAGCGCCGCCACGCCGTCCGGGCCGCCATGACGATCGGCGTCGATCACGACAATGCGAGACTTCCCGCAATCGACCGCGACGAGCGCGGTCGAGTCATTGAAGAAACGCTTGATGGTCGCGTGGTCGCGCGTCGATTCCGCGCTCCAAGCGCGGACGAACATCGGCCGCTTGTCGAGCGCCTTGTTGATGCTCGACCGCGCCGCGAAGACGTAAGCGCCAGCGTCCGCATAGTGCAATGCGACTTCGAGATTGCTGCGCGGCGTATCGGACTTGTTGGGCTGGTTCGGGAACTCGACGATGTTGTCGTCGAGCCCCGCATCGTTCTCCAAGTCGTCAAGATCAATCTGCGCCACGTCGTAGGGAAGCTGGACCATGGCGGCTTACTCGCCCAAGGTTTCGGCGAGAACAGCGTTGTAGTCGACGAAGAAGCGCCGATCGATTTCGGTGAGGCCGGGGGTCGGCTCGCAGAACCGGGCGATGCGCCATGCCGCCTCGCTCCAATCGTGGAGCTTGAGGACGTGCTGAGCGAGCGTGATCGTGCCCACGCCGCCGACGCCGGAGATGGGGTCGTACCAAGCGAACTGACCCGGCACGTCGCACTCGTGCCGCTTGAGGCCGGCGCTGATGTGCGGCAGCTCGGGGAGAAGGTAGGGGCCGCCGTGGCCGTTGTAGTCGAACGACTTACTGATATGCGATGGCGGAAGCGCGCCGACGACAAGCCCATAGCAGAGATGCTTGCGTTCGATCATCTTGCGCATCGCGCTGTTCGGCACGTGGCGCGAAGGCTTGCTTTCGGGGAGGGCCGTGATAGACATGATAAATTCCTGATTGATCGCTATCGGAATGGCCCGCCTGCAACGCGGGCCGTTTTGCTTTGGGAGGGTGGAGACGCGATTACGCGCCATTCGCTGCGATGCGCGCGATTTCGCCCGCCGAAATGAAGGTGCGACCGCCGATTTTGGTCAGGCGGATTTTGCCCTGCGCGGCCCAGCGATAGATGCTTGCGGCGCTGACGCCGCCGAGCTTTGCGCGGGCTTCGGGCAACGGGTAGGCGTCGCGGACGGGCGGCGGCGCGAGCCTCTCAGTATCGTTCTTTGTGTGGGTCATCGTGCCGTCTCTGAATTTCGACGGCGCATTGGCGCGCCGTCTCTGTTGCATGACGGTGCAATGAATCGCACTTTGGCCCGCGCTCGGGCGGGACGCTAACCGCTATTCGGTTGGCGACTTAGCGTCCCGCGTCTCGATATGGTTCCGGAACGCTGACTGGGCTTTGCTCACCGCTCCGGCGGCCGCGGCATAGGACGGCGCGCCATCAAGCCCAAAATGAAATCGCCGACGGTCAGCGGGGAACGTGCTCTGCAACGCCATGACAAGCCGGACGAAAGGCGAAGGATCATCCACAACGGTCTTGTCCGTTCCCTTATTGACGGTTTCCGGCAAGCCAAAGCGCGCGACCGCTGCGGACAAATCGACGATCATTCGATCCCATGCCGACGGCCGCTCCTTGCGCTTTGTGTCGCGGCCCTCGTTTAGATCGTTCGCGAGCGCGCTGGCGGCGTCAATCAAGCTTCTCACCTTCTCGGCAAGCTTAGCAAAATTGTCGTCTTCGGGGGCTTCGGGATCGATCCAGTAATAGTTCCTCAGTGTGTCCCTTGTGTTCAACGCGGCGGTGTCTGGCGCGTTGTCGAGAAGCATCTCCACGAAAGCAGTGGCCTGTTTCTTGAAGCTTGAGAGATAGGCGAGAGCGTCCTTGGATAGCACCGAGTTCTTTTCGATCTGATCGAAATAGAAGTAGTCGTTCACCAACTTGGCAATCTCGTCGCGCAACTCGTTGCCGATCGCGCAGTCATATGCGATTTCGAGATTACGCCATTGGTGCGTGTCCAACTTCCACTCGGGGACGCCTTCGGGATCGCGATAATAACCGGCAATGGGCACTCTGCGCCTCCGCGTCAGCCGGACTTCGCTCACAGCGTCGTCGTCGTCGCTCTTGCCTTGCGTCGTCATGCCGGCACCCTCGCCCTCCGAGGCCGCCCGGACCGCGCCGCAGCGGCCGCGAGCGGCGCAACGAGCTTCTCATAGAGGCTGAAAAGATGCTCGACGCGCTCGCGATCGCTTCCGAATGGCGCAGCCCGGAAAAGCTTGTCAACCGCCGCATCGAGGGCGTGATGCGCCTTCCGTAGATCAGCCGGCATAACGTCGGGGTCGTAAAGATCGGCGAGCTTCGCGCCGGGATGCGCCGCGCGCGTCGAGCACAGCTTGGGCTAGAATGGCGAGCTTCTTCTCCTGCGCCTCGCTAAGATTTGGCCATGGGAAAGGATTGTAGTTTATCCCTGGCGAATACTGGTAGTCGCTCTTGAGTCTACCCCCCACGTAGGCGGTCCAAGACATGTGCATTTTCGAGGTAATTAACGCGAAGCGATGCAATTCAACGCCTTCCGCTACAAGAAGCTTGTTGCTCGGAACTGTCGGCGGTATCAGCCACGCTATCGGAATATACTCACGTCGTTCAGAGCTTACTTCGGGTATCGCAAGAAAGCCGCTCATCGGAAGGACGGTCACGTGAAACTCGGTGGGCGTCTTCGCCAACGCAAGCGACATGTCACTCGCCTCCTTAAGCTCCTTCTCGGGCTTGAGGCGGGGCGGCAATTGTCCGAGGCGGTAGCGCCGAACTTTTTCGACCAGTTCCATCACCTTCGGCAACGAGCGTAGTGTTTGGGGCTGCGCCCCGTGAAGCGCCAGAATCCAGCGATCTCCTCCGTTGATGAGTTCGTCGGAGCCGATAAATGGCCGCAAAAAAGGCTTTGCTTTGGGCTCGACGGCGAGAAAAGCCTGTCGTTCATCGCCATCCATAATGAAGTAGCCGCCATCGACGGGCTTCGAGCCAACTCGAATTGTCGGAAGACCGGCCGGCACCGAACGCTTTCGCGCGACGACGAGATGCCGGTTCAAGAGCCCGGACGCATCGAAAAGATAAGGCGATAAGGCCGAATGACGGCTTTCCACAGGGTCGCCATCGATGGCGTCGTAGGAGAACAGTCGCTTGTCCTTCGGCTCATCATCCCTCCTAGTCAGGCCAACCACGACGACATGAACGTGCGCAACGCCACGCGCATCTGAGCCCCAAGCGAACGTGCGATGAGCAAAAGCGATTTCGAGCTTCCATCGGTCGAATAGGGCGGGCCACAACTGCGCAACCTGTTCGCCTTGCGTAATAGAGTTCGTGGCGACGAACCCGATACGCGCACGGCTGTGCTGGACGTATTGGCCTGCCTTCAAGAACCACGCGGCGACGTAATCCAAACGATTACCAGTTGCTCCTAGACTGCGCATCAACGACTTGGCTTGCGCCTGTTTGGCCTTGTCCCGCATGACGAAGCCGCTGAAGGGAGGATTTCCGAGAACATATGCGCACTTGTCGGGCTCCAGAACGCTAGACCAGTCTGTCTCAAGTGCGTCGACTGGATGAATATGAGGCGACGTTCGCAACGGAATACGCGCATAGACTTCGCCAAATTCAAGGCTCAGCCTGTTGTTCATGATGTGATCCATCATCCACAACGCGACTTCGGCGATCCGCGCGGGAAACTCGCCAATCTCGATTCCGTAGAACTGGTTCACATCGATCTTGGACAACGCGGCCACGTCCAAGACGCGCTGGCCCTTCGGATGCAGAACGCGCAGAAGCTCGATTTCGAGCGACCGTAACTCCCGATAGGCGATGATCAGGAAGTTTCCGCAACCGCAGGCCGGATCGAAGAACGTCAGACCAGCGAGCTTCTCATGGAATGCGCGCAGCGCACTGGCCCGGCCAGTGTCACGGCGGGCTGCGAGCTTCTCGAACTCCGCGCGTAGGTCGTCCAGAAAGAGCGGCTGGATGACCTTCATGATGTTTTTTTTCGGTCGTATAGTGCGCGCCGCTGGCCCGCCGCTCCGTGGCGTTCATCACGGACTGAAAGAGTGAGCCAAAGATCGCCGGTGAGATGGCGTCCCAATTGAACTGGCACGCTTCTATCAGCAGCGCCCGCATGGGAGCGTCGAAGGCCGCGACTGGCAGACGTTCTGCAAAGAGGTCGCCGTTGACGTAAGGGAAGTAAGCCAAGTCCTCGTCGAGCTTCTTCTGGCGCTTTGGCTCTGGCGTGTTGAGCACGTCGAAAAGCTCGTTGAGCAACCGGCCCACGTCGGAGCCGTCTTCCTGACTGCGCTGCGCAATCAGGTCCAGGAATATCTCGCGCTCGAAAATGCCAGTGTCGTCGGCGAAGAGGCAGAAAACGAGTCGGACGAGCAGCCGCTCAAGATCGTGGCCGATGTAGCCCGAATCCTTGAGGGCGTCGTGAAGGCGACCCATAAGCTCGGACGCCTCGATGTTCACGGGGTCTTGGTCCCGGAACGTGCGCTTCTGGACGCCGAGGATGAAGCCGAAATGCTCCACCTTCTTGGGGAGTTCGGCGAGCTTGAAGCACTTGGGCTCCTCATTCGTCTCGTCGAGGTCGTAAAGCTCGAAGGTCTGGAAGTCCGAGACGAGGACGTAGCGCGGCAGTTCCGCGTCTTTGAGGCCGGGGAAGTAGTCGAGCGCCTGTGCTTTCGCTCTTACGAGGTCGCGGCCGGCGCTCTTGTGCTCGACAAGCAGCACGCCCTTCCAGAACAGGTCGATGAATCCGTGCTTGCCGCCAAGCTTCTTGACCGGCTCCTCGAAAGTCGCAACCTTGCGGCGCTGGACGCCGAACACGTCGAAGAAGTCGTTGTAGAAGCTCTGCGCCTCGCCTTTCTCATAGGTGGCGGTCGCCCATTCGTCCGCAAATCGGGCGGCGCGGGCGCGAATTTCGTTCCAAGACAGGCGCATTGGCAAGCTTTTCGAGGCGGGGATGAATCGGAAGCAGCCGGGAGCTTAAAGGCGCGCCCGGCTGAGACAAAGTGACAAAGGCTGATATTCTATAAGAGAGCTTGTAGATTTCGCCGCCCAAGGCAGAGAGCCTATGCGCTCGCCGGATCGGCGGCCCGGACAGGAGCCAATTGCCCTGTAGAGAGCGTTTCGTGATCCTGAAAACTTAGAACGTCGGCGACGGGGATCGTGAACGACGGCCCTCCGTCCGTCGGCGTCACCAACACGCGCTCATCCTCCCCGTCAACTTCAAGGATTTTCGCTCGAATAATCACAACCCGTCCTGTCATTTCGCTTTCCTCTCTTTAAAAACAACAAGATTCGAGCCATCGCGCGGCTCACACCATGCCGCCCATGCCTCCATGAGCGCCCGTCTTTTTTCCAGCGCGTCGCCCCGCCGGTATGCCTGTTCCGCCTTGTCGCCAACCACATGCGCCAGCGCCGCTTCGGCGATCTCGCGCGCGAAATGTGTCTCGTTGCCTGCCCAATCTCGGAAGGCGCTTCTGAACCCGTGAACTGTCGGGCCATCTATGCCGAGCCGGCGCATGACTTTCGCCATGGCGACGTGGCTCAACATCCCCCCACGCGGACTCTGAAAAACGAGTTCTCCGCTCCGCGCCTCGGCCAGCTTCTTGAGGATCGCCACGGCACGGTCGGGCAACGGGACGCGGTGCTCGCGGGCGGCTTTCATTCGGGCGGCCGGGACGGTCCAGACCTTTTTCTCTATGTCGATTTCAGACCATCGCGCCCCATAGATTTCGCCGGAGCGCGTTGCGGTGAGGATGGCGAACTCCAAAGCCATCGCCGCGATCGACCCGGACTGGTGCTCGCGGAGACTCGCGACGAACGCCGGAACGTCCGCGTAGGCCATCGCGGCGTGGTGGCCGCGCGTGAGCTTCTGGCGCTTAGGAAGAAGGTGGGACAGGTGGCCGCGCCATGCCGCAGGGTTTTCGCCCGAGCGATGGCCTTGGGCCTTGGCGGCGTCGAGAACCGCTTCGATTCGGCCCCGGAGACGCGAGGCGGTTTCAGGCTTTTCGGCCCAAAGCGGCTTGAGCACTTCGAGAACGGCCGCAGTATCGATTTCATCGACCGGCCGGGACCGCAGCGGCGCGGCCTCTTTGGTGAGCGTTGTGACCCACTGGCCGCGATGCTTCTCGTTTCGCCACTCCGCGCCCTTGGCCTCGATCAGCGCGTCGGCGACCTCCCCGAACGTCGGCTTCCGGGACTGGCGGCGCTGTTCTTTCCTGATGGCGATGGGATTGAGGCCCTGGCGCACCAGTCGCTCGGCCTCATCGCGGGCCGCGCGCGCATCGGCAAGCCCGACCGCCGGATAAGGTCCGAGGCCCATTTCGGACCGCTTGCCGCCCGACGCAAAAAAGAAGAGCCAGCGCCGGCGCGTGACCTCGCCTTTATCGTCGGCGTCGACATCCAGATACAAGTTGCCGCCGTCCGGCCACCTGCCGGGCTGCTTGGCCAGCGCGGCGGCCTCTCTCGTGCTCATCCGGTTGCGCTCTCGCCTCATCGGCCCCACTCGTTGCGGCCCCACTATTGGCCCCACTTCTGGCGTGAGATTGTATGCGAGAGCGTGAGCGAAGGATAGACAGGCGGTCGCACAAAAGGCTGGAAATCAGGGAGATTTTGGGTATCGTTAATTCGTCCTGCGTCACCGTGAGAGAGTAGTTTAGCGGACTCTCACTCCGACCATTCAAAACCCAAATCAAGAAGCTAGGAAATGGCCCCATCGGGGCCTTTTTCATGTCCGGACAGGCGTTCGGATAGAATAACCGCATTTGAACCAAGTTTGGCGTTGGCCTTGGCCGAACGGCATGACTCTAGCCGATCGGCAGGCGGACGATAAATTCGCTGCCGTGTCCGACGCCCTTGCTGTGCGCTTCGACGGCTCCGCCGTGCAACTCGACCAGGTTCCTGACGAGGGTGAGGCCGATGCCAAGCCCGCCGTGAGCGTGCCCTGCTGTTCTCTCGACCTGCACAAACAGATCAAAGACGCGAGGTAGCATTTCTGGGGATATTCCGACGCCGGTGTCTCGCACGGTGACGACAGCATCTTCATGGCGCCTCTCGGCCGCGATCCATATTTTTCCGCCGCGATTAGTGTATTTCGCGGCATTGCTCAAAAGATTAGCAAAAACTTGCGCGAGGCGGACGGTGTCGCCGTGAAGAAATAAAGTGTCCGCAGGACACGACATCTGAAGCTCGTGTCCACCTCGATCGATTGCTGGCTGCGCCATTTCAACAGCATGATGCAATACTTCGGCAAGATCAATTCGACTCCGTCTCAGCGCGATCTTACCGGTGGTAATACGTGAGACTTCCAGAAGATCGTCGACAAGGTGGACGAGGTGCTCAACCTGCCGCTCGATAATCGAAAGCGGCCTCAGACTGCGCCTTTCATTGACATTGACCGGGTCGCGATGGCGGAGGACGTGGACGCCATTTCGGATCGCTGCGAGGGGGTTTCGCAGCTCATGCGCGAGCGTGGCCAAGAACTCGTCCTTAAGGCGGTCCGCCGCCTTTAGCGCATGTTCGGCCGATTTTTGAACGGTAATATCGTGCGCCACACCGATTAGCCGCACGGGTCGCCCTTGGTGATCCAGCTCAACCTTTCCCCGCTCTTCAAACCAGCTCACGGACCCGTCTTTTTGAAGGACCCTGACCTGGCTTTCAAAATGGCCGTCTGGGCACGTCAAAGCTCTGTGAATATCCGCACAGAACCGTTCACGATCCTCGGGATGAACTGCGTCCTTAACAGCGCCAAAACTATTGAACTCGCCTTCAATTGAAGAAATATCAAGCGTTACTGGATCAAATCGGCGAACAGTGTTCTCAACAATATCCCATTCAAAGCAAATCATTCCAGCGGCGTCCAATGCGAGCCTCAAGCGCAATTCGTTTTTCCGCGCCTTTTCTTCAGATTCAATTAGCTTTTCAATTTTGTTCCGAAACGTTTCAGTCACTTGCGAACCTGGCAACTAGAGTGTATCCGGTTCCGATCCTTGCTCAGGGTTGCATGACTTTCCAACGATTACAAGCGGCTCCATCCGCTCGCGAAGCCCAACCCGAAGCGTTCGATCTTCTCCGCCATGTTGGAGCGGCTGTTGAACACCCCTCGGCGCCGAGGGGCGCTGCCCTCGGAGATATCAATTAAATCATTGGGAACTGCGCATTCTCCTGAGGCGTTCTGACCCCGCAGCGCAAGGTCTCGGACGCCAAGCTCGCTCGCCGAATTTTGAGGTCTTGCGCAAAAAGGAGCGATTCCCATGAAAATCTCAAGCATCATGACGCGCGACGTCCAGCTCACGCATCCTGATCAGACGGTCGAGGCTGCGGCCAGGAAAATGGCCGAGATCGATGCGGGAGCGCTTCCGGTCGCCGAGAACGATCGCTTGGTTGGCATGATTACCGACCGCGACATCGTTGTTCGTTGCGTCGCTGAAGGCAAGGGGTGCGATACGAAGGTTCGGGACGTTATGTCGAAGGAGGTGAAATACTGCTTTGAGGAAGATGAAGCGGAGGACGTCGCCGATAACATGGGCGAGCAGCAGCTGCGTCGCATGCCCGTCCTGAATGGCGAAAAACGCCTCGTTGGCATCATATCGATAGGAGATATCGCCGCGAGCGAGGAATCGGATACCTGTGGGGAGGCGCTGCGCGGCATCTCTCAGCCCAGAGGGCTGCATAGTCAAAGCCGCCCGACGCAATAGCCTCCGCGGACACAACCGGTGCTGTCGTCGCCTTGAATTTATGCTCGGCTCCTATCGCAGGGGGTCAACGCCGTTGAATTGGTCCGAAGCTAAAAGCGATCCGCAAAGAAGCTTCATGGTCAACTTCGGGCCAGTGCATCCCGCCGCTCACGGCGTGCTTCGGCTGATACTGGAACTCGATGGAGAGGTGGTTCTCAGAGCCGATCCTCACGTCGGGTTCTTGCATCGCGGGACCGAAAAATTGATAGAGGAAAAAACCTATCTGCAAGCTTTGCCTTATTTCGATCGTTTAGACTATGTCGCGCCGATGAACCAGGAACACGCGTTCTGTCTGGCTATCGAGAAACTATTGGGAATTACGGCGCCCCCGCGGGGGCAGCTCATTCGTGTGCTTTTCTGCGAGATTGGCAGGCTGCTCTCCCATCTCTTGAACATAACCACCCAAGCCTCTGACGTCGGCGCCTTGACGCCTAATCTATGGGGTTTCGAGGAGCGTGAAAAGCTCATGGTGTTCTATGAGCGCGCTTCGGGCGCGCGGATGCATGCAAATTATTTCCGCGTCGGCGGCGTCCATCAAGATCTGCCGGAAAAGCTTCCGGATGATATTTACGCCTTTTGCGAACCGTTCCTCAAAGTCTGCGACGACCTCGACGCCCTCCTTGGCCAAAACCGCATTTTCAAAGCTCGCAACGTCGGCATCGGCGAGATCGCGCTCGAAGAGGCATGGGCTCGAGGCTTTTCCGGCGTGATGGTTCGAGCCTGTGGCGCTCCTTGGGATCTTCGCAAAGCGCAGCCGTACGACTGCTATGAGGCGCTCGATTTCGATATTCCAGTCGCATCGCACGGCGACTGCTACGACCGCTATTGCGTGCGCATGGAGGAGATGCGCCAGTCCGTGCGGATCATGAAGCAATGCTTGGAGAAGCTGCAATCGCCGGAAGGCGCGGGCGCCGTCGTCGTCGAGGACGGCAAGATCGCGCCTCCCAAGCGCCAAGTCATGAAACGATCGATGGAAGCGATGATTGAGCAATTCAAATTATATACCGAGGGCTTTCGTGTTCCCGCGGGAGAAGTCTACGCGGCGGTCGAAGCGCCGAAGGGAGAGTTCGGCGTCTATCTGGTTTCGCAGGGAACGAACAAGCCCTACAGGTGCAAAATCCGGGCGCCTTCCTTCACGAATCTTCAAGCGATGGATCGCCTCTCGAATGGGCACATGTTGGCTGATGTCTCAGCAATCGTAGGCTCGCTCGATATCGTCTTCGGCGAGATCGACAGGTAGGGCGCCGGAGATCCGCGTCTTTGCTCCAGAGCATAAGCTGCGCTAGCCTTTTCGCCGTGCTGAAGCAAGCGAGGAATGATCCAAGCTGCATAACGGCTTCGCTTGACCAGCTGCTTTGCTCCGTGGTCTCCTCGGAGACGCTTTCAGCGGTGGCGGCGGGCGGGAGGCTCAGCCTCTGACGCCAAAACCTTCCTCAAAACGCGGAGCTATCCCATGGCTGCATCGGAGCATCCTCACGAACACGGCCCTGGATGCGGTCACATTGCTGTCAGGCATGGCGACCACATCGACTATCTCCATGATGGGCAGCTTCACCACTCGCACGGCAATCATCGTGTGGCGCACGCCATCGACGTGACCGACAAAAATCCAGACCGCTGCACCCCGGAAAACGGCCATAAGGGCCACGAGTCCGGTCACATCCACGGTCCTGGCTGCGGTCATGAGGCCGTGCCGCACGGCGATCACGTCGACTACCTCGTCGAAGGGCGGCTACACCATCAACATGGCGATCATTGCGACGACCATGGGCCGCTCGATATCGTGCAGCAATGATTAGGCAAGCGTCCTCGTAAGGCGAACACGGTGTAAATAGCGCGCTCAGAACGCCTTCAGCTTGGTTGATGCCGTCGGTCAGGTTCCATCGCAACTAAAATGCGCTGTAAAATGTCGGAGGAAAGGCGCCTGTTTGACTATGCGGCAGGCTTTGATGGAATCACGCTGCCGCCGAAGCAGATCCAGCACTTCTATGACATAGTCGAAATGGCTTTGCGTATAGACGCGACGCGGGAACGCCAGTCGCACCAACTCATGAGGCGCCGCTATCTCTCCGCAACCGCCAGCCGCGGGCTTTCCAAACATGACGCTGCCAAGCTCAACCGCGCGAATCCCGCCCTCCAGATAGAGAGCGTTAACGAGGCCAATTCCGGGATAATCGCAGGGAGCTAAGTGCGGGCAGAAGGCCGCCGCGTCGATGAATATGGCGTGACCGCCAGGCGGGCGGACTATGGGGATATCGCGAGAGACCAGCCGTGCGGCCACATATTCAACAGTGGCGTGACGATAGCGCTGGTATTGGTAATCCAAAGCTTCCATCAGCCCAACGGCGATCGCCTCCAAATCGCGTCCAGCGAGTCCGCCATAAGTAGGAAATCCCTCTGTCAGAATAAGCAAATTACGGAAGTCGTCAGCCCATTTATCGTCATTGCAGGCGAAAAAGCCCCCGATATTGGCCAGGCCATCTTTCTTGGCGCTCATGGTGGCCCCGTCGGCCAACGAGAACATTTCCTGCGCAATTTCCAGCAGACTTCGGTCCGCGAAGCCTTGCTCATGCTCCCGGACAAAATAGGCGTTTTCCGCGAAGCGGCACGCATCGATAATCAGAGGAATCCGATGCCCGCGGAGAAGTTCCTTGGCGCTTTGGATGTTTTTCATGGACACCGGTTGCCCGCCGCCGGTGTTGTTCGTAACCGTGATCATGCAAAACGGAATGTTCTCCTCGCCCTCCGCGTCGATCAATTGTTCAAGCCTGACAAGGTCAATGTTTCCCTTGAACTGCTTTTCTGAATAAAGATCCAGACCTTCAGGGGTTAGAAGATCTACCGCCCTTGCGCCGACATACTCTACATTGGCTCGCGTTGTGTCGAAGTGGCTGTTGTTGGGGACGACATCGCCCGCCTTCAGGCGCGTGGCCGCCAGGATGCGCTCCGCCGCCCTCCCCTGGTGGGTCGGAAAAATATGTTTGAACCCCGTGATTTCCCGCACGGTCCTTTCAAAGCGACGCCAAGAAGCGCTGCCCGCATAGCTCTCATCGCCGAGCATGAGCGCGGCCCACTGCCGATCCGACATCGCGCCCGTGCCGCTGTCGGTCAGAAGATCAATAGTGACGTGTTCGGCGTCTAAGAGAAAGACATTGTTATGCGCCGCAGCAAGCGCGGCTTCGCGTTCGCCGCGCGTTGTAATTGGCAGTGGTTCCGTCATCTTGATCCGGAACGGCTCGATGATCGTATGCATGCGACGTCTCCCAAGAAACATCTGAAAACATAGGGTCGGCCGCTTTCGCTTCGAGCCACGATCCCGCATGGCTTCAGCAATTCGGGCCGCTTTCTTAGGCAGTGCTGCGCCGGAAACCCGCGATTGGGGAAATCTGCATCAGCGGCGCGATCCGGAGTCGAGCTGCCGGCGTCGAGATTGACACCACAATAAGCTTACGTCGCGGCGCGGTCGTTGCAGCGAGCGAATTAAAATTTGATAGTGCATCGCAGCAAGTAGCGTCGCCAGGCACGGATCATATTCCATCCTTCCACTTAAATGAATTTTAATTTCTGAGAGCAAGGCTCAAGTCCCCATCTACTCATATTTGAATTTTGGTCATGATACACACACTTAAACGCCTCTTGCTAGATCGCCGCGGAACGAGCGGCGTAGAATTCGCAATTGTTGCCCCGGTATTTACACTATTTGTGCTTGGCATTATTTGCTTTGGCGTTCTTTTCGGTACCTACAATGGCGTCCAGCAACTGGCCGCGGAAGCGGCGCGCGCCTCGGTAGCTGGCTTGAGCGTCTCTGAACGCGATCAACTCGCACGCAACTATGTCACCAGCAATGTGACCGCCTACGGCTTCCTTGCTCCGGCGAATGTCGCTGTCGCGACGTCCTCTCAGTCGACGTCGTTCCAGGTCACCGTCACCTACGACATGTCTGGCTCGATCATATTCAAGCTGGGCAACATCCTCTCCGTCGTTTCTCCCAAGATCACGCGCTCCGCCGCGATCCAAAACGGAGGTTTATGACAAGCTCGCAGCGTGGGGGCCTTAGCGCCTTGTGCGCAATTGTAGCCAAATGGCGGCCCTTGAAGCCGCAGCATTGGAGAGTGTCGTGTTTTGCAAAATCAAAAAATTCGGCGCCTGTGACAAAGGCGCCGTCGCAGTGTTGTCCGCATTGTTGATGCTGGTTTTCGTTGGCTTAGGCGCGCTGGCAGTCGAC
Organism: Methylocystis sp.; assembly: GCA_036560425.1. Lineage (GTDB taxonomy): Bacteria > Pseudomonadota > Alphaproteobacteria > Rhizobiales > Beijerinckiaceae > Methylocystis. The sequence continues at coordinate 48,332 of DATBRF010000045.1, forward strand.
TTAGGGAGCTTTTTCTTTCAGAAGCGTCGCCTTCAATCGGCGACGGACCTCGCCGCGATCGCAGCCGCGGCAAATTTCGCGAACCCACGACAGGCCGCGATCGCGACGCTTGCCTTGAATGGCTTTCCAGCTTCCGCGCTGCAAACGCTCCAGACGGGCTCATATGTCGCCGACCCCCGAATTCAGCCTGGTCTTCGGTTTACGCCCGGCGTAACGGGCGCCCTTAATGCGGTTCACATAACCACTCAGACGACCGCCCCCTATATTTTCGGCGCCATCTTTCTTCCTCGCTCCGCTAGAGCCGACGCCGCCTGCTCGCCAAGCGGCGCGCAAAACTGTCTAACGACATCGGGCGGCGACAGTGCGAGAGTGAAAATCGCCGCGCAGTCCACCGCAGCCCAAAACGCGCTCGCATCTTTTGCGATCGGCTCGCGCTTGCTGAGCCTGAATGGCGGACTCTTGAACAGCCTTCTCGGAAGCCTGCTGGGGAGCCAACTTTCTCTATCCGTGATGGATTATCAGGCGCTGGTGAACGCAAATATCGATCTCTTCACCTTCTCCAACGCGTTGGCGACACGCGCGCACCTAACCGCCATCACCTACGACCAACTGATAACCGGCAGCTTCAATGCAGGGCTTGTTTTCAACGCCATTGCCGACGCTGCGCGCGCCAACCCCAATTTCAATCCTCTTGCGACGACGCCGCTATCCGAACTCGCGGCAGCTGCGCCGAACACCAACGTCAATCTCGCGTCGGTCTTGTCTTTCGGTCCGTTTGGCGCGATGAGCGTCGGTTCAAATGGCCCAATCTCGGCGACAATCTCGGCGTTCGATCTCATCAATGCGGTCGCGCAAATTGCGAATGGCGCTCATCAGATTGAAATCGCGCTCAACTTGAATGCGCCGCCCATCGCATCCGCGTCTTTGCAGCTCGCAATCGGCGAGCGGCCCGTCGGAACCGCCTTTGTCGCCATCGGCCAAACCGGCGCCTCGGTCCATACGGCGCAGACGCGCCTCCTTCTCACCGCGCAAGTCGGCATCAGCGGGCAGACCTCTCTCGTAAATGTTCCGATCTATGTTGAACTGGCGTCCGCAACGGCGCAGTTGAGCAGCCTTCAATGCAGCGGCGGCGATCCAACGACGTCGGTCGTGACGCTCGCCGTGACGCCGGCGGTCGTCGACGCTTGGATCGGGAATGTCTCGAGCGCCGATTTCACGAACTTTACCGGGACCCCCAGCCCCGGTCCGGCTACGCTCCTGAATGTTGTGAATCTCGCAACGGTCACGGGACGGGCGCATGCGACCATAACAAACCTCTCCGCAACGCCAGTCTCTTTCTCCTATTCCGAGATTCTAAAGGCGACCAAGAAGACAACGTCGACGACGGATTATCTTGCCTCTTTGCTTTCCAACCTCGTGGGCGGCTTGCAGATGAAGGTGACGGTCGCGGGCCTCGGGCTCGGCCTGCCGTCCAATCTCACCCAGACTGTCGGGCAAGCCTTGGCGTCAGCCGTCAGCCCCCTCGATCAGACGCTGTCGGGGATTCTGCAAACGCTCGGCGTCGGTCTTGGCCAGGCGGATAGCTGGGTAAGCGGCGTGCGTTGCGGCGGCGCGGTTCTTGTGAACTAGCGGGCTTTCCGCTCGCATGGAATCATGCGAGCGACAAAGAATTCGCGCCAGATGGTAAGTCTGGAGCGCATTCTTATCGCAAAAATCCGTCAACTTTTGCGGAATGCGCTTCAAGGCGGGAAGCTAGAATAGCGCCCGGCGCCGCTCCTGTGAGAAGCCGGCCCGCAAACGACCCCTGCTCTCGCCGAACCAGACTTTTAGGCTAATTCGGATACGAAAACGCCCCGACCGTGGATGCATCGGCGGGGCGTTGTCTATTGATCACGCACTTTGCAAGGCGGCTATCCGCGGGCTTGTCTCTGCGCCAGCCGCGAGTCGAAGAACCGGCCGTGAGTTTTCCGACGCGATACGAAAGCTCTGTATGCGTTGCGCCAGATCCGTGGCCTCGTTCCTCAGATCGTGACATGCGGCCGTTGTTTCCTCGACCATAGCCGCATTTTCCTGCGTGTCTCGGTCCATCTGGCTAACAGCGACATTAATTTGCTGGACGGCGCCAGACTGCTCCGTCGCGCCTTGCGCAATTTCGGAAACGACTTCGTTGATGGCGATGATCTCCTTGGCGATCCGTTCCAGCGCCACTCCGGTTTGAGCGACAAGAGTTACGCCGGCTTTGACCTCCGAAGTAGATGCAGCGATCAGGGTCTTTATCTCTTTGGCCGCCTCCGCAGAGCGTTGCGCAAGCGCACGCACTTCCGAGGCGACCACGGCAAAGCCTCTTCCCGCCTCTCCAGCCCGCGCCGCCTCGACGCCGGCATTAAGTGCAAGAAGATTCGTCTGGAAAGCGATCTCGTCTATCGCCGCTATGATCTGCTCGATGTTCTGGGAGGATTTCTCGATGCGCTTCATGGCGTCAACGGCTTCTCGCATCACATCGGAGCTTTTTTCCGCTTCATCCTTGGTCGAGGTCACGATGCGGTGCGCATTAAGAGCGCCGTCGGCTGATTTCTTTATCGTAGTCGTGATTTCCTGAAGGGCCGCAGCCGTCTCCTCGATGGAGGCGGCCTGCTGCTCCGTCCGCCTGGATACGCCATCGGCGGCGGCGGTGATCTCATGGGCCGCGGAACTAATCTTCGCGACGCCGCCGGTGACGTCGCCGAGGGCGTCTTGGAGCTGTTCGACCGCCCTATTGAAATCGTGCTGCAAGGCTATGTAGGCGTCCGGCATATTCTCCTGCATTCTATAGGTGAGGTCTCTGGCGGCCAGCTTCGCCATGCCGGCCGCGACTGCTCTGGTGACGGCGTCTCGTTCTTTCGCCTGCGCAGCTTCGAATTCGAGCCGCGCTTCCTCCGCCGCCTCGAGATATACCGAGATGGCAAGCTCCATATCGAGAATTACGGCCTTCACCAAAGCGCCGAGCGCCTGTCCAACCTCCTTCGACTTTTTCTGGGATGAACGCTGCAAGAATCCCGTCGGCCAGAGTTCCGCGATCGCCGATTGGATAAGGTGATCTAAAACAACGGCATATCCGCCCATATACCAGCGGGGCTCGAGGCCGATTCTTGCATGGGTTTGGCCAATGCTGCGAACGTTTGCAGCGTATTGTTCATTGAAGGTTCCGGAGCTGATCGCCGCCCAGTGACCTATTTGCGCTCCTTTTGCTTTCTTGATGTGCTCTTCCGAGGAGAAAAAACGCCGCGTCTCAGGAGTTGCTCGTACGCGCCCGTAGAATTTATCGAGCCCGACAGGTAATTCCCGTTCGAGAATGGACTTCAACGCCCCAATTTTCGCTTGGGCTTCCGCATCGAGTTGCATGAACTCCATGCGCGCGGTCACCTCGGAGCTACGCGACTTCTCCATCATGACAAACTCCATTCAGTTGTCGGTGATTAAATAAAACGCGCAGACAGGGGCCCGGCCGCCGGCGTGTGCTGGTTTGAAAGACCGCATTTTCGAGGTGAGAATGTCGGGTTGCGACCGACGATGCGACTCGACGGCTTAATGCCTGTCACTCCCTTGGGACTGGAGCAACCGAATCGATCTAATCAAATGATTTTGGCTCTTGACCGCGATCACAAGGACCATATCCGACTTATTCTGAATGATTTGATAGAACCAATTACGTCAGGGCTCAGGTGGCGCTCTACAGGACCGGCGCTCAGCGCCATGCGCTCGAGCAGCGGCCGCCGTCAAACCTCCAGGACAATCTTGCCCCGAACGTGGCCCGCTTGGCTCATTCTATGGGCTTCGGCCGCCTGGTCGAGCGGAAGCCTCACACTCACAACCGGCTTCAGCTTTCCCTCATCGGCCAGACGGCCGAGGTATGCGAGGTCCTCCCCATTCGGTCTGACCATGAGCATCCTCGCCTGCTTGGCGGGGCCGAACATTTTGGCGATCCGCTGGAGCGGGCCCCAGAGGAAGAGGTCCGGGCTGGGCAGCGTCGTGACGTAGATTCCGCCCGGAGCAAGGATCTTGCGGCAGGCGGAGAATGAACTCTTGCCGACGGCGTCGAAGATGACGTCATAGGTCTCTCCGCCCGAGGTGAAATCCCGCCGGCTGTAGTCGATGACCTCGTCGGCCCTGAGAGAGCGGATGAAATCGATATTCGAGGGCCCGCAAGTGGCGGTCGCCGACGCGCCGAGCGCCTTGGCGATCTGGACGGCGAAGTGCCCGACGCGCCGCCCGCCCCGCCGTGGATGAGGACTCTCGCGCCTTGGGAGACGCGGCCGATGTCGCGCAGAGCCTGCAAGGCCGCGCAGCCCGCGACGGGCAGCGAAGCCGCTTCGGCGTAGTCCAGCGAGTCGGGCTTCAGGGCGGCGGCCGCCTGGTTGATAACCCCAAGCCCGGCGTAGCCCCCGCCACGCCGCGAGTCGCTAAAGGCGAAGACCGGATCGCCCGCCTTAAACTTATTGGCGCGGGTGCCCGCCGTTACGACGTCGCCGGCGATGTCCGACCCTGGGACATAGGGGAAGCGCAGGCGGATAAAGAGCCGCAACTGGCCTTGGAGGATCTTCCAATCCAAGGGGTTCACGCCGGCGGCGCGCACGCGCACGAGGATCTCCTCGTCGCCTGGCTGCGGATCAGGCAAGTCGCGCAGCTTTGGATCAGCAGTTTCGCCGTAGCCGTCGACGGCAATCGCTTTCATGGTTCGAGCCCCATAGCGTCCATCCCTCTGGCGCCGACCGGGAAACCAGCGCTCTCTCGAGAAGGTTCCAAGGACGCGCTCAGGCGCAGATTACGCCGTTGGCAGCGGTCCGCCCTCCGCCATCTCAAAGGCGGCGCTCCTCGGTTTCGACCAGCATCTGTCGCAGCCATTGCATGTAGGGGGTGCCGCCCGTTCCCCGCGGATCGTCCGTCCAGCGATTGATGTATTCCTCCGCCCAGCTGTAATGAACCCGGCGGAAGGCCGCCATCGCCTCCAAGATCGCGTTGAAGGGCTCCTTGCGAGCGGGACTACGGATATCGGGCATGGCCGCAACCTCTGCTATCAGGGCGCGATGCTCGGCCGGCATGTAGTTGCGCATGTCATCGAGGTGCTCCGTTAGAACGGAACGCCGGTGAGGAATCTTCATGAAGGCGATCAGCGTCGGCATGATGCTGCTTTGCGCGCCCGTCTCGCCGCGAAACTGCATGGGCGCGCGGTCAACGCCTTCGTAGGTCACGCTTTCGAAGAAGCGGATGTAGGGTCGGAAGGTTTTGTAGTACAGCGTGGAATCCATGTGCTCGGGAATGCGTTTGAGCACGTCGACCTGCCGCCGCACTGCGTTTTCGATGCGCCACAGTTCGGCGCTGAAATCCGAGTCCTCGTCATCCATCAGCCTGCGCTTGATGGTCGCGATCGCTGCGAGGATGTCCGCCGCGATCGCCTCGATCTCCACATGCACAAGGATGAACCAGCGCTCGTCGTACATGTGGACGAAGTTCTGGATGGTGTCGATGTTGCCGAGCGCGATCGGGCCATCCTTACGGAAACGCTTCCAATTATACAGCGCATAGCCATCGTAGCTCAGGATCGGCGGGCGCCGGAGCCATCTCGCTGCGTCAACGAGAGGTTCGGCGAGGTTGCGGGGAAGAGTCGTAGCCGGCTCCTCGCCGACCTGGTTGACATAGGCGGAAGCAAGAAAGCCGACCCGCACGTAATAGAGGCGGAGCTGCGGCAGCGTCTCCGCGGAAACCGGATCTTCCCACTTGGGAACGCGCAAGGCGCGCGCATAGGCCCGAAATCCTTTGTCATGAAGCAGGCTGGGCAAATCACGCCCGATCTCGTCGAGCGCGGCATAATGGGAATCTGAAGGAAACGCAGCAAGGGGATCGGTTTCCGGGAGGAAGCCGCGCTTGGCGTACGTCGGTTTGAACAGTTCGTTGTCTTGGCGGTTAACGGCCTGCACTTGCTCAGTCCGATCTTTTGGAGGTCTCGACGAGCGCGACCGTGTCGACCCCGCTGCATGCGAGCGCGAGGTCGCCGCCGGGCGCCGGCGTCATGTTGCGGACCACGCCGCCACCCGAGGGTATCGGCCACCGCTCGAATTTCTCGCTTATGGGATCGAAACGCGCCAGCATGTTGGGCGACGCCGCTGACTCGACGTACCAGACGACGTCATCGACCACGGCGATGGCGTAAGGGCCGGAGTCCGGCCCGCCTGGCGATGGCCATTCCGCGACCTTGCCCGTCTTCGGGTCTAGGCGACCGAGATACCCTCTGGCGTAGTCCGTGTACCAGATCGCGTCATCGCTCGTGGCCGCGATCCGCCGGGGCCGGGCGTCGGGGTTCGGCAGGGTGAATTCCTCGATCCTCATTGTCGTGGGATCGACGCGCGCGATCTTGTTTGCTCCGAATTCGGCGAAGAACGGAACGCCTCGGGAATTGACCAGCAATCCGTAGGGAAGCGAGTGCGGGGTCGGCGAGGAGGCGAGCTTGATCTCGCCCGTCGTTGGGTCGAGGCGGCCGACCATGTTCCCGCCGATAACGGTGAACCACAGGATGCCATTCTTGTCGAAAGCGGGGGTGTGGGGATCGTGGGCCGCCGGGTCGGGCAGCTTGAACTCGCGGACGTCGCCGGTCGCAGGGTCGAGCTTGCCGATGTAGCCCTTGAAGCTCGCCGTGAACCAGATCGCGCCCTTGGCGTCAGCGACGAGCCCATGCGGCCCAGAGTCGGGTGTCTTCAAATGGTACTCTCGGAATTGCCCAGTCTTCGGATCGAGCCGCCCGAGAAGATTGGCCATTTGGCCCGTGTACCAGATGGCTCCGTCGTTCGTGACAAGCGGGTCGTGCGGGTGCGATCGAGGCGTAGGCGTATGCCATTCCTTGATATTGACGCGAACGTCATCGCCAGCCACGCGAGCGGTCGCCTTGTCGACGGCCGCAGGCTTAGCTTTTGCCGCAATGCTTAGGAAATAGGAGCAGCTCGGACACGCCAACTCCGATTGTGCAACGCTCGAAACGTCGATCGGCGCGTAGGCTGCTGAAGGGGCGAAGAAGGCGCTTGTGGCGATAACCAAGCTTGGGAGTGAGTGCATCGGCGCATCCAGAGCGGTTGCATTGCCCAATTAGCGCTCGGACGGCTTCCATCAATTTCAGAATGATCGCGGCTGCTCACGCCGGCTGGGGCGCCGTTGTCCGAGAGCCGAACCTTGCCGGGTTGTCGAGCAAGGTTAGTTAACCGTCCTCCATCTTTGTGCGGAAGGAGACCGATATGATTCAGTCCAGATTTTTTGCGCTAGCCTTCGGTGCGCTGATGCTCTTGGGCTTCGAGGCGGCGGCAGCCGCGACCCCTATAGCAGCCGCGCCGAGCGTGATCGGACTGTCTGCCTCCTCGGGGCATATAATCGAGGCGGCGGCTGGGATGGAGCGCCGTGAGGCGCGTCGCGTCGAGCGACGAGTCCATCGCTACGAGCGGCGTGGAGAGCGTTACGCCCATCGCGCCGAGCGGCGTGCGATCCGGCACGGCTACTACTAAGGCTTGCAACAACGGCTCCCTCTCGTCGGGAGCCGCAGCCCGGATTCGCCTATCCGGAAAGGCCGCGGGCCCCGCGAACAGCAGGGTTGGTGGCGCGTTACTACTCCCTCTACCTCTAGGAGGCGCTCATGAAACGCGAAGTAGCGATTATCGTCACCGCCGTTGCCATGGTGTTTGGCTCAATGGCTTTAGCGGAGACGGCAGGCGCTCACCGGGTGGTCCTGCCACAGGACATCAAGTGGGGACCAGCGCCCGCATCGCTCCCGGCGGGAGCCGAGGCGGCGGTCTTATATGGCGACCCTTCGAAGGAAGGCATGTTCGCGCTTCGGGTTAGAATTCCAAAAAATTATGAGATCCCTCCGCATACCCATCCTCAGGCCGAAGTCGTGACGATCATCGGCGGCGAATTTCGCTTAGGGATGGGTTCCAAGGCAGACCGGGCCGCCGCCGCGCCCATAGGCGCTGGTGGATTCGTGTCGATGCCGCCGAAGGTCGCGCATTACGCCTTTGCTGATGAAGAGACGGTCATACAGATCAATGCGCTTGGCCCTTGGGCCATTGATTACCTCGACCCGAAAGATGACCCTCGCCTGAACATAGCGCCCACGGAAGAGCATGGGTCCGCGCAGCGATAGCTGGAGCGACCTCTGACGATTATCGAGCAAAGCGCCTTGCCGTAACGCCCACGGTGGGGCGTCGGTTTCCGCGCCGGATATGGCGCGCACCCACCGTGAAGAGGCTTTCCATGATCCGCAAGGCGAAAGCAGTTTGGCGCGGCAGTGGCCGCACTGGCGGCGGCAATCTCACTACAGATTCAGGCGCGCTCGCACAAACGCCGTACTCTTTCAGGACTCGCTTCGAGAATGAGAGAGGCGCCAATCCAGAAGAGCTGATTGCCGCCGCCCATGCCGGGTGTTTCACGATGGCGCTGGCCTTCCTGTTGCAGGATGCGGGCTTCACGCCAACGGAACTTACGACCGAGGCTGCGGTGACGCTCGAGCGCGAAGGCGCGGGATTCCGTATCAGCCAGTCAGCGCTGACGCTCCGCGCGCAGGCGCCGCAACTAGACGAGGAAACCTTCGCCCGGTTGGCCGCCGACGCCGAGAAGAATTGCCCGGTGTCCAAGGTTCTCAATGCAACGATCACGTTGGACGCCAAGCTGGTTTGACGCGCGTCTCGGGAAAATCCAGCGAATAAAGCAAGTGCTCGGAACGCGCAGGAGTTGACGCATGAGTGATGCAGTCCGACGTCGCCCCGTTTGCGCCATCGCCGGCGTCGGACCCGGCAACGGCGAGGCGTTCGCCCGCCGCTTCGCGATCGAAGGCTATTCAGTCGCGCTGCTCGCCCGAAGCAAAGACCGCATCGAGACGCTTGCCGCCGAACTCCCGGAGGCCCGCGCCTTCGCATGCGACGTGACGGACGCCGCTTCTGTGGATGCGGCCTTCGCCGCCGCGGAGGCGCAACTCGGGCCTGTGGAGGCGCTCATCTACAACGCAGGCAAGGGCGTCTGGGGCGACGTAGAGCATGTGACGCCGGCGGACTTCGAGGAGGCGTGGCGCGTCAACGCGTTCGGGCTGTTCATGGCGTCCCGCCGCGTGATCCCGTCGATGTCCGCGGCCGGTCGAGGCGCCATCATCGCTGTGGGCGCAACGGCGTCTCTGCGCGGCATGGCGGTCACGGCGGCGTTCGCGTCGGCCAAGGCCGCACAAAGATCCCTGGCGCAGTCGCTTGCCCGCTACCTCTGGCCGAAGGGCATCCATGTCGCCTTGATTATCATCGATGGAGTGGTCGGCGGCCCGGAAACGCGGGAGCGGCTCGCCGACCGGCCCGACGATTTTTTCGTCAAGCCTTCCGCCGTCGCCGATTTGGCCTTGGCTCTGGTTCGCCAAGACCGCTCGGCGTGGAGCTTCGAAGTCGAGGCCCGTCCGTTCGGCGAGAAGTGGTAAGAGCTCCACTCAAGCTGGGCTTGATCGGGCGCGTGTAACGGCGCCCCCATCGCCAGCGTCCCGGCTGGGGCAAGCCGGCCTGGATGAATTCAGACAGCCCTTGCCGCCAGAATGCTCGTCAGGGTCGGGAGCGCATTCTTCATGAGCTTGAAACCGCCAAATCCCGCATCCCGTAAAAGCGCCTCGATCTCCTCGACTCGGCGCGGTTCGCCGCGGCCCATGGCCAGCGTGTAGAAGCCATAGTAGGCGTCGAGCGGCTCGGCGCCCTTCACCCCGGACATCGCCTCGATGATAAGAAGCGTTGCGCCCGGCTCGACCGCGCGGCGTATATTGCGCAGGAGGGTAAGGGCGCGTTCGTCGTCCTGATCGTGGACGATGCGGATGAGGGTGACGAGGTCGGCGCCTTTCGGCAATTCGTCGCGCAGGAAATCGCGGCCGTGGATTTGGGCGCGCGGCGTCAACCCGGCGGCCTCCAGCCGCGCGTGCGCGCGGTCGGCGACGGCGGGGAGATCGACGAGCGTCAGCTGCAAATCGGGCGCGCGGGCGGCGGCCGCGGCGAGAAACACGCCTTCACCCCCGCCGATGTCCATCAGCCGCTTGTGCCGGGTCACGTCGTATGCGTTGAGCGCTTCCTCGGCCACGATCGGCTGCGAGGCGGCCATCAGCGCGCTATAGGGCGCGACGTCTTCCGCGCCGAGCGTCTTGGGCTGGTCGAGATCGGAGTATGGCCAGTAATCTGCGGTCGCCGCGCGTTTTTCGCCGCGCAGAAGCGCCACCGGGTCGGCGAGATCGGCGTAAAGCATGGGCTGATGCTCGACGAGGGCAAGCGCGGCGGGATTGCCCAGAAAGGCCGCGCCGAGCTGGCCGAGCCCGTATCGTCCGCCGCTACGCCGCTCGGCGAGATCGAGCGAGGCGGCGGCGTCGAGAAGCCGCCGCGTCGCATCTTCCGAGAGCGCAAGGCGCGCGGCGAGATCCGGAACGCTCGAGGGCCCGCTCGCAAGCGCGTCGAAGAGCTTCAGCCGCGCGCAGGCGAAAAGCGCCTGAGAATAGACGAAGCCGGCGGTAAGATCGAACGCAGCCCTTGCGCGGCGCCGGGCGATGAGCCGGGTGAAGGGATTGGCGAGCGCCCAGCGCTGAAACTTGGGATTCGAGATCAGCCTGTCGCGGCCCTCGCGTAGACGATCCAGCCAAGTGTCGAACAATGCCTGCATACCGCCCCCACTTTCGAACAGGCTCCGATAGCATGAGCTTCGAGGCGGGCGAAGAGGCGCCGCCGTTGCGGGCGGGCTCGGCTTCCTGTAAAAGGAGGAAAGCGACTCGCTGCAAGCGCCCGTAGCTCAGCTGGATAGAGTGCTGCCCTCCGAAGGCAGAGGTCGCACGTTCGAATCGTGCCGGGCGCGCCAATAAAATTAAAGAGTTAGCTGAGTTCTCCGGTGGCAGTATTTCTTACCTAGGTAGCGCCGCTCCGCTCACCTCCCCATCCCGCTCGTCCGATACTGCGACCGGCCCCGCCGCACATATGTCGCCCGGGCTAGACCTCAATTAATGACAGCGCGCAAAACCTGTTGCTCCACCTCATTTACGAAGCGGCAAGCGCCAGCGCGGCCATATCTTCGCGCAGCCGCATCGACTTTTTTCATCGCCTCAAGGCTAATCGCTTTCAACTCATTTTCAGCCAAGTTTTTGCACTGGCGAGACATCGCTAGAGCATAGTAACCCGCCGGGCTGTCCATGTAGTTCTTTCGACAATAAGTCGTTGCCCGGATGAAAATAGCATTGGCCCTCAGCATGCCAGAGTCGCAGGCGCCAGAAGCATCACTGGAATTTTTTTTATCTTCCATGCCGGGTTCGTCTGACATCCAAGCCATGGCATCCGGCGATGCTTTCAGATCGATCGCAATTTCCCCGAAATCACGCGGATCAATTTTATCCCAATTGACTTTTTCGTTTTGGACCTGACTGAATTTCCACGTCAACGCTGGGAATTCTTTATTCTGTCCGAATTTGTCGACGTATCTTGCGCTGATGGAGAAAGAACAGCTCGACGGATGCTCGTCCCGATAAAGCCCCTCCGTTATTAGCTCAGCAAGGGGCGTTTCTCTTGTCGGCGGGCGCTGCCGACTTGAGGGAAGCGTAAGGTGCTGATTCGACAGAAGCAAGACCCTACGCCGCGCGCGAAGGGAGGGTGTTAAACACTCCCCCTTCCACCCCCTATTCGGATGAAACGCTTTCCTGAGGCCTAGCGCCGGAGGCGCATCATACGGCGGACCCATACTCACCCGCCGGCCCAGGGCGCACGCGGAGTCGACCGCGCGTATCCCGAGGGCGCGCATATTGGCTAGGTCCATGGCGGGTCGGCGCAGGAGGAGGCCACGAGAGAAATTTGCGCTGCAAAGCGGAGCTTTCTTAATTGACGAAATGCCCGACCGCGCCATCTGCGCTGAATTGCCGGTTGGCCGGCAACAGCAAAAGGCTCCT
>DATBRF010000046.1:0-19253 GCA_036560425.1 Methylocystis sp.
CGCGCGAAATTCTATGGCGACGTGCAGGAGAAGATCACCAACGCCTCGGCGCAGCTTCTCTTCTTCCAGCTCGAGCTCAATCGCCTCGACGACGCTGTCCTGATGGCTGCGGCCGGCAAGGCGCCGCTCTCGCGCTGGAAGCCCTGGCTCGAAGACATTCGCAAGGAAAAACCCTACGAGCTCGACGACAAGCTCGAGGAGCTGTTCCACGAAAAATATATCTCGGGCGCGGCCGCGTGGAATCGTCTCTTCGACGAAACCATCGCCTCGCTGCGCTTCAAGGTCGGCGGCGACGAGCTCGCCATCGAGCCGGTCCTCAATCTTATGCAGGACCCGCACGAAGAGAAGCGGCGTGAGGCCGCGCAGGCGATCGGCGCGACGCTGAAGGCCAATCTTCGCACGTTCTCGCTCATCACCAATACGCTCGCCAAGGACAAGGAGATTTCGGATCGCTGGCGCGGCTTCCAGGACGTCGCAGATTCGCGCCATCTCTCCAACCGGGTCGAGCGCGAGGTGGTGGAAGCCCTGGCGAAAGCGGTGACGGAGGCGCATCCACGCCTCTCGCATCGCTATTACAAGCTCAAGGCCAAGTGGTTCGGCAAGGATGCGCTCGATTATTGGGACCGCAACGCGCCGCTGCCGGCGACGCCTTCCAAGCGCTATTCATGGGAGGAGGCGCGCGGCGTCGTGCTCGACGCTTATCAGCGCTTCGCGCCGCGCATGGCCGAGATCGCCGGCGATTTCTTCGACAAGCGCTGGATCGACGCGCCGGTCCGGCCGGGCAAGGCGCCGGGCGCCTTCTCGCATCCCACCGTCCCTTCGGCGCATCCTTATGTTCTGCTCAACTACCAGGGCAAGACGCGCGATGTGATGACGCTCGCCCATGAGCTCGGCCATGGCGTGCATCAGGTGCTCGCCGCGCGCCAGGGCGCGCTGATGGCGCCGACACCCTTGACGCTCGCGGAAACAGCCTCCGTCTTCGGCGAAATGCTGACCTTCCGCTCCCTGCTGGCGCAGGCTGCCGACACGGCGCAGCGCCGCGCGCTGCTCGCCTCCAAGGTCGAGGATATGCTCAACACGGTGGTGCGCCAGATGGCCTTCTATGCGTTCGAGCGCAAGGTCCACAGCGAGCGCCGCAACGGCGAGCTCACCGCCGACCAGATTTGCGACATATGGATGAGCGTGCAGGGCGACAGCCTCGGGCCGTCGATCCGGCTGGGTCCGGGCTATGAGACCTTCTGGGCCCATATCCCGCATTTCATCCACTCGCCCTTCTACGTCTACGCCTATGCCTTCGGCGATTGCCTGGTGAATTCCCTCTATGGCGTCTATCAGAAGGCTCACGAGGGCTTCGTCGAGCGCTATTTCGCGCTGCTGGAGGCTGGCGGGGCGAAGCCTTACGACGAGCTATTGAAGCCCTTCGGGCTCGACGCGCGCGATCCGGCCTTCTGGAGCATCGGCCTCGAAATGATCGAGGGGTTGATCGGGGAGCTGGAGGCGATGGAGGGGGCGTGAGCGATGGCGCGCGCGTGACCTTCACGCCAGAGGCGGAGGCGCGCGCCTTTCTGCTAAAATGCTTTTTTATAATCGTTGGAGATCGTTGGGCTTGGTTTGAAATCCGGAAAAAGCACTATCCAGTTTTGGAAGCATCAGGCGAATTGTTGCGCTTCCTTAGGAGTCGTTGAACGAGACGACGTAAGGGCCTTGAGTCTCCGCTACTTAGGCTGGGCCTGAGCCAATCCCTCCCCTTTACGGGGAGGGTGGCCCCGCGTAAGCGGGGTCGGGTGGGGTAAAGCCCCAGCGCTATTGTTGCTGAGAGAACCCCACCCGGCGGCCTCCCCCTAAAGGGGAGGTATTTGGGGCTAAACGACGCCAGATCGCCATCGGGGATAAGGAAAATAATTGCCTTCGATTCAGCATAACGCGCGGAGGCGCCGGCCTCCAAAATTAAAACGCCGGCCAGAGGCCGGCGTTTGGTCATCTCTTTTCCGACCGCTTATTGCACGCCGGCGCGGATCGAGAACTTCTCGCCGCCGCACTGGACCGGGCCCTCGTAGACCTTGCCGGTCTGGTTCGCCTTGCCGGTCCAGACGCAATCCTTCTTGCCGTCGCTGCGCTCGTTGAGGTTCAGCGTATAGACGCCGCCTTCGACCTTGCCGTCGATCTTATAGGTGACGACCGAGCCGTTATCGAGCTGCAGATCGGCCTTGCCGGAGACCTTGTCGCCTTCCGTCGAAACCGCCCACGTGCCGTTGGCGCGCTTGATGCCCGACGGCGAGATTTCCGTGACGCTGAAGCCGGCCGCGAAAGCCGTGGCGCTCAAAGCCACGACGGCGACGGCCGTGGTCAAAGCAAGCTTGATCATCTGTTTCGCTCCCATAGATTTCGGCTTGTCGCGCCGCTCGGCCACAGGGAGACTGAGGCGCGAGACATGGCCATCAAGCCTTCCCTGTTCCGTCGCGTGACGCGAGCGGGAACAGCGGCACTTCGCATGAAGCGCCGCTCGAGGTCAAACGAATTCGGGTTCATCTCACCGTTAAATTCTTCAGGCGCAGGAGGCGGGTCAATGGCTAACGAATGGCGAGCGGTCGACGATTATATCGCGCAACGACTGATCGTTCCGGCGGAGAATCAGGGTGCGACGGTCGAGGCGAACAGGCGAGCCGGCCTGCCCGCGATCGACGTCTCGGCCCCGCAGGGCAAAATGCTGCATCTGCTCGCGCTCGCGATCGGCGCGCGGCGCGTCCTCGAAATCGGAACGCTCGGCGGCTATTCGACCATATGGCTGGCCCGCTCGCTCCCTGAGGGCGGCCAGGTCGTCACCATCGAATTCGATCCCCGCCACGCCGACGTCGCCCGCCAGAACATTGCGCGCGAGGGCGTGTCGGCGAAGGTCGATCTACGGGTCGGCGCGGCGCTGGATGTTCTGCCCAAGATCGAAGCCGAAGGCGGCGCGCCCTTCGATCTCTCCTTCATCGACGCCGACAAGGCCAATAACGCCGCCTATTTCGGCTGGGCGCTAGACCTGTCCCGGCCGGGGTCGCTCATAATCGTGGATAATGTTGTGCGCGAAGGCGCGGTCGCCGATCCCAACACGCAGGACGACGGCGGGCTGGGCGCGCGCCGGCTCTTCGACGCGGTCGCCGCCGAGCCTCGGGTGAGCGCTACGGCCATTCAGACGGTCGGCTCCAAGGGCTGGGACGGGTTCCTGATCGCCCTGGTGAGAGGCTAGCGCGCTTTCCGCTCGCATGGAATTATGCGGCGGCGAGCCGGGCGATGCCTGCCCGGCCCTCGGCGCGATTGGCGAAGCTGCGGGCGCCTCAGGCGCCTTCGAGCGCGCGTTTGCGCATGCCGGCCCGGCGCCGGATCGGCGCGCCGTCGACGCCGAAGAAGGCGGCTTCGATCTGTCTGCCTTCCTTGTCGTAGCGCCAGGCGATGCGGGCGGCCCCGACGTCCTTGGGGGCGGTCGGCTTGCCTTCAGCGTTGAAATAGGCCTCCTCGACCTGATTGCCCTGGGCGTCATAGGCCCGCGCGACGCGCGCCGCGCCGATGTCCTTGCGCTTGATCGGGCGCCCCGCGGCGTCGAAATACGTCTCCACCACTTCGACGCGGCCTTTCGCCTGCGCCTCGACAGGCTCGGGCGCGATACGTATGGCGCGGTCGACGGCGGCGGTCAGCTTGCCATTATGCGAGCAGCGATGCTCGCGGGCGGAGACGCGAGCGACGGTGTTCGCCGCTTTACGCGTGTTTCGAGGTTTCTGTTCCATTGATCCGAAGTCATCAAACGCGCTCCACCGCCACAACATTCCCAAGAAGGCCGTCTCGACCTGTGATGGGCTTGTTGAGAAAGGCTCAACTTCCGATGGAGTCGCTACCCATGCAAATCCGCCCCCGCGAAGGCGGGGTGGACCGTTCGACGCCGCTCGCCGCGGCCGGCTTCAGATCAGGGCAGGGGGCGCGCGCGAGCCGAGAGGCGGGGTCGCCGCCTCGGCGTTGGGGAGGGCATGCCCGAAGGCGAGCCGCGCTTCGATGTAGGAGAGCGCCGGCGGGGTTTCGCCCACGAAGGGCGACGGGGCCGCCGCGCCGCCAAAGGAAGCCATGTGGACGACGCAGCATCCGTCGCCGTGGCGGCTGGTCCTGATCGGCGCGCCGGGCGTGCTGTCGAGAGCGCCGGAGGCTTTGCTCTGGCAGATGGCGTCGGCGAAAAGCGCCGCGCCGCGCGCGCTGGTGACGGTCCCGGCCGCGATCGCCTGCAGGACAAGCAAATAGGCGACGAGCAGCGTCGCCGCTGTCGAACCAAAGCGCCTATTTTTGTCGCTGCGTGAACTCATAGCGTTAAAAAGCTAGTTGCTGGCCTCGTTGAGGTCAATGCCCGAAAGCTCGGTCGCGCTGCGGCTCAAGGTCGCCATTCGGCGGGTTCAGCCGCGACGGCTTCCTCGGATTTCGAGAATTCGATCGCCGCGCCGACGGCGCGCAGCGCCTCGGTGACGCCGGCGCCCGAGGCCGACGACAGCGTCAGCAAGGGCCCGCGCGCCTCGTTTGGCGGGCCGGCGCTCGCCATGGCCCGCTTCAGACGCTCGCGCTGCTTCCGGAGATGCTCAGGATCGACAGCGTCGATCTTGGAGAGGGCGACGATCTCCGGCTTTTCATCCAGTCCCGCGCCATAGGCCGCGAGCTCGGCGCGCACGGTCTTGTAGTCCTTGCCGGCGTGCTCGCCCGTCGCGTCGACGAGGTGCAGCAGGACGCGGCAGCGCTCGACATGGCCCAGAAAGCGATCGCCGAGGCCATGGCCCTCGTGCGCGCCCTCGATCAGCCCGGGAATATCGGCCAGCACGAATTCCCGCCCGTCGCGCCGCACCACGCCGAGGCCGGGGTGCAGGGTGGTGAAGGGATAATCCGCGATCTTGGGCTTGGCGGCGGTCACGCTCGCCAAAAAAGTGGACTTGCCCGCATTGGGCAGGCCCACGAGGCCGGCGTCGGCGATGAGCTTCAGGCGCAGAATGATGGTGCGCTCTTCGCCCGGCTGGCCGGGATTGGCGCGGCGCGGGGCGCGATTGGTCGAGCTGGTGAAATGGGCGTTGCCGAAGCCGCCATTGCCGCCCTTGCAGATCGCCACCCGCTGGCCGACCTCGGTCAGGTCGGCGATCAGCGTCTCTTCGTCTTCTTCGAATATCTGCGTGCCGACCGGCACCTTCAGCACGGCGTCGGCGCCGCGCCCGCCGGCGCGGTTCTTGCCCATGCCGTGCATGCCGGTCTTGGCCTTGAAATGCTGCTGATAGCGATAGTCGATGAGCGTGTTGAGCCCGTCGACGCATTCGGCCACGACATCGCCGCCGCGGCCGCCGTCGCCGCCGTCCGGCCCGCCGAATTCGATGAATTTCTCGCGCCTGAACGACACGCAGCCCGCGCCGCCGTCGCCCGAACGCACGTAGACCTTGGCCTGATCGAGAAACTTCATGTCACGCTCATGTGGACGAAAATTTGGGGCGCCGCGAGCCGAAGGCGGTATGGGCCGCGCCGCGCGACAGCCGCATCCGCTCGACCTTGACCCGCCCGCCGCGCGCCGGGGCGTCGATCTCGATCTCGCCGAGGCTGGTGAAGCCGAGCTTCTCCTGCACACGGCGCGAGGCGATATTGCCCGGCAGCGAGTCGCAGACGATTTCGCCAAGCGACGTGATCCCGTAGATGAGATCGACGAAGGCGCGGGCCGCTTCGGTCATCAGCCCACGACCCCAGAAGTCGCGACCCAACCAATAGCCGAGATTCGCGGTTCCCCGAAAGGCGGAGCCATGCGCGCCGATCACGCCGACCGCATCGTTAGGCGTTTTCTTGAACGCGAGCGCCAGGATGAGGCCCTGCCCCGACTCGTTTTCGGCGCGGGCGCGGCGGATGAACTGCTCGGCGTCGCCGATATTGTACGGATGGGGAATCGTGGCGGTCTGCGAGGCGACGTCAGGATCGCCCGCTCGCCGGGCCACAATTTCCGAATCGGAGAGGCGCGGCCAGCGCAGCCACATCCGCTCCGTTTCCAGCCTGAAAACGTCGTCGTGGGTAATCTCGGGAAACATCAAAAAGCTCCAAGCGAAAGACCGAATGCGGCCCCGGAAGAGAGAAGGGGAAAGCATCGGCCGCTTTCCCCTAAAGGCCCTTTGGGCCTTTTTCCGGACATTTCGCTGTGGAGTTTTTGCTCCATGCGCGGGTCGGGATGACCTGTCCGCCGGGAAAGGACCGGCGGGCGGGTCATTGACGATCCGTCCGCCTTACTCTGCGGCCTCGAGGGCCGGAACTACCGATACGCTGGCGCGGTTGCGGCCGGATTTGAACTCCACGACGCCGTCGACGAGGGCGAAGAGGGTGTGGTCCTTGCCCATGCCGATGTTGCGGCCGGGATGCCATTTGGTGCCGCGCTGACGCACGATGATGTTGCCCGCGACGACGGATTCGCCGCCGAATTTCTTGACGCCGAGGCGCCGGCCGTCCGAGTCGCGGCCGTTGCGCGACGAGCCGCCCGCTTTCTTGTGAGCCATTGTCCTGCTCCGACTTGTTCCTTACGGCGGCTCTAGCGCCGCCTGTGAATTCCGTTGCTTAGATCGAGAGGATCTTAACGAGCGTCAAGTCCTGGCGATGACCGCGCTTGCGCTTGGAGTTCTGGCGCCGGCGCTTCTTGAAGGCGATCGACTTGGGGCTGCGGGCCTGGTCGACGATCTCGCCGGAAACCGACGCGCCCTCGATCGTGGGGGCGCCGATCTTGGGGGAATCGCCCCCGATCATCAGCACCTCGTCGAAGGTGACCTTGTCGCCCGGCGCGCCATCGAGCGCCATGACAGTGATAGTATCGCCAGCGGACACGCTATACTGCTTGCCGCCGGTTCTGATGACTGCGAACATCGTTTGTTCCTGTGTTCGAGCCCGGCTCTCGCGTTTTTGGCGAACGTGATCCAAAAAGTCTGCAACTTTTTGGCGTCGCGCCTGCGGGCCGGCTTTTTGGCAGTAGGACCGGGTTGCGCTTCGCTTCCCGAAAAAGAAAAACGCGGCGAGACCGCCGCGACGAAGCATTTGGTTGCCTAACCTGCCGGGGGGCTTCTGTCAAGGAGATGCGGACTGGCGATCGTAGCGCTGACGCGACCCACGCCTCCTCACTCGCGCCTGTCGGGGAAGGAGCTGGCCGCCGCCTTCCTTTCAATTTTGGCTCAAACTTATCCCCACCCTCCAAACCTCCCTTATATTCCGCCCCGCCTCGCCAACTGCAGGGGCGCCGTCGGGTCGGCGGCGCCGGTGGGGTCGGTTAAACGCAAGGCGGCGACCCTCGCCTTGTGTGGGTCTTGCGCCGCTGGCCGGGCTTCCTCCCGATGCGTGGAGGGCGGATTTTCCGCGAAAAGGCTGGGCATAGCAGTTGCGGCCGCACGCTGGGGACGAGTACCGAAACGGGAAAGCACCCTCGGCC
This sequence comes from Methylocystis sp., assembly GCA_036560425.1. Classification (GTDB taxonomy): domain Bacteria; phylum Pseudomonadota; class Alphaproteobacteria; order Rhizobiales; family Beijerinckiaceae; genus Methylocystis. Next base: position 7,445 of record DATBRF010000046.1, read on the forward strand.
CAAGGCGGCGCAGTCAAGACCCTTGCGACGCGCTCGGGCGGCGATGAGCCGCTCGGGAAAGAAGCGGCAGCCGCCTGGCGGCCGCGCTGGGCGGGCGAAACGTCACAGGATGGCGTGAACCCCGGCTGGAAAGGTGCGTCGCGGAGAAAAACCGCAGCCGGGACGTTCCCAGTTCCGACGCGCTTATTTCTCACGCTCTCGGCCGAACGGGGCCGGGGCGTCCCGGCTCCTGCATATGCCTCGCGCCGGGGACCGGCGGCGAGGGGATCGGCGCTGGGAGGTTTTTCGGGGACGACAGGCCATGTTGAGAGTGAGCCGCTTCCTTCTTATTGACGCGCGCCCGGCCGCTTCCCATCTGCGGGCCATGCTCCCTCGCGCCCAGGCGGCCTCATGCACAATCTGACCTTGCGACCGGCGCTTCTGGCGTTGCTGCTCGCTCCGCTCGCGGCGCAGGCGGAGGAGACCCCTTCGATCATCGCGCCGGAAGGCGACCGCTTCACGCTTCAGGCGGCCGAAGGCGGCTTCCTGCGCATGAACAAGGACACGGGCGCCGTCTCCTATTGTTCGGTGAAGGACGGGGTTTCCGTCTGCCGGCTGGCCGCCGACGAGCGCGCCGCGTTTGAGGCCGAGATCGAGGAGCTGCGCGCCGAGAATGCGCGGCTGAAGACCGCGAGCGCCGCTCCGCCGAAATCCTCGACACTCCCCAACGAAGAAGAGCTCGAGAAGGCGCTCTCCTTTACCGAGCGGTTCCTGCGGCGCATAATGCGTCTGTTCAAGGAGGAAGCCCCATCGGGAGGCGCTCTGTGAGCGCATTCCGCAAAAGTTGACAGGCTTTTGCTATGAGAATGCGCTTCATATCATTGATTTGCGCGATTTCTTGTCGCTCGCATGCTTCAGTGCGAGCGGAACTTGCTCTAAGCGCAAATGAGGCGCGCCGATGAACGATCAGGGCCCTTTCTCCAATTGGCCATATCTCGACAAGCCGAAAGAGGCGCGCCCCGAGCGCTCCTATTTGGTTCTCCCCGGCGCTGCCGAAATCGAAAGCACAGCGGAACCCTTGCCCATGGCGTCGAACAACGCGCTCGAAAATTTCCTCGGCGGCTCGCTCTTGAATGTCGCCGTTCGGCTTTTCTTCATTTCGCTCGTCGTCGGCGCGTTGCTGATGTGGCTGGAGCTGCGGCCGGTCGACATTTTCCACGGCGTGCAGGCCTTTTTCAACCGCATCTATGCGCTCGGCTTTGGCGCGGTGCGGGAGCTTATCAGCTATGTGCTGGCCGGCGCCGTGTTTGTGGTGCCGGCATGGCTCGCGCTGCGGCTCTTCAATATGGGCGGGCGGCGTTGAGCGGCGTCACCGCCGGCGTCTGATCGACGAGGTCAGATCAGCCTCGTCCGCCGCCGGATCGTCCCGGCGCGGCGGCAAAGGCGTCTCGGGAAAGTCGATCGGGCCTAAGCTGTCCCCGCCTTCGAACGCCGCGGCGGGCGGCCGGCCGGTCGTGTCATTATCCGTTTCCTCGCCGAGGATCGGGCGCGCGTTCTGCATGGCGACGAGCGGCGATTGGTCGGGCGGGGGCGTTTCCTGCGGCGCGGGCTTGCAGATCGTGCGGCCCGAGCGTCCATGCTGCGCGAGATCCACGTGAATATGGTTGTAGTGGAAAGCGTTCGAACCCGGCGACAGCACGGTCGAAAAATGTGCGCAGGAGCCGCGATGCACGTCCATCAGAAAGGCGCGCGCCTGCTCGTCGCCTCTCCACCAGTCGCGCACGAGCGTGATCTGACGCCCGTCCTCCAGCACGAAGCCGCCGACGTCCAGCGCATTGCCGAAGGAATGTTCGGAGAGCTGCGCGCCGCGCTGATTGTTCATGCCGCGGCAGGCGTAGGAGCCCATGGAGTCGATGCGCACGACGCGCTGGCCGAAGCGCGCCTGCGCCGCCGGCTGCACCGTGTCGGCGACCCAGGACTCGAGCTCCGCCACCATCGGGCAATCGAGCGTCGCCGTCGCGTTGAAGGAGACCGATCCGCCCTGCAACGCCGTCACTTTGAAGGGCCTGGTGAGCCCGCAAATGCCGGGGCCCTCGACCTCATTGGCGAGCGCAATCCATTCGGAGGGCTGCACCCGCCGCTGCGCGACGCAGGCGTTCTCCGCCTGCGTGCGCCAGGCTGGCCGCTGCGGCCTGAAGGGCGCCGAGCACCCAGCGAGCGTCGCGGCGAGCGTCAGAAGAAGGAGTGTCGCGCGGCGGATCATGCCGCGCAGGGTTACCCACGCTCCGTTAACCGGGCGTCGAAAAGTTTAGTTAATGGGGCAATATTCCAGGCGTGTGGCTTTCGAGGCGCGTGGCTTGGGAGCCTCAAAAGGCTGCGGCCGGCTTTTCGGCCGGCCGCGGTCTCGGGGCCTATTGGCCCTTGCGGGCGCGCATGAAGCTCTCGAATTCCTCGCGGTCGCGGGCGCGCCGCAGCTCGGCGATATGTTCCGCGAATTCGCGTTCGGCCTCGGCGAGCTTGCGGCGCTCCTCCTCCAGCCGGGCGAGCTCGCCCTCCCGCCATTCGTCGAAAGCGACATTGCCCGTCGAGCGCATGAAGGACGGCCCCGCCCAGCCGCGCGACGCCTCCTTCGAGGCGTCGCCGAAGGCGCTGCGCATCTTGGCGCCCTGCTCGGCGGCGAAGGAGAAGAGATCGCCTTCATGGCCGAAGCTCTTGCCCATGAGCTTCAGCAGCAGCAGGGCGAGGCCGATCGGCCAGAAGATGAAGAAGCCGATGATGACGGCCGCGACTTCGAACGGCCTCCAATGCGAGCATCCTCCCTGACGTCCCCAAGGGCCATGCCCCCAAGCGGAGGAGGACGAATTACGGTCGCAGCTCATGTTTGGCTCCAGTTTGTCGTCGGGTCCGGTCTCGCGGCCGCCGATGTAAATGTTATAGACATTAACATCCGATTCCGCAAGGCGACGAGAGACTATGCATCCATCTCGACCACCGGCCCGATATTGGAGCCTCGGGGCGGGCTTTCAAGCCGCGTCAGGCTCGCAGCTCAGAATCCAGGTGCGCTCGCAAAAAGCGACATAGATCCGCTCCTGCCCGAGCGCTTGCCCAAGCTCGATCGCCAGTTCGTTGAGCATGGCCTCGATCTCTTCGTCGGGCAGCTGGCCGAGATAGGCGTGCACCGCTTCGCCGGTGAAGATCGCGACCGGCTCACGATCGGAGCCGACCGTGCCGTCGTCTTTCGGCCAGGCGTAGGTGACCTCCGCGCGGGCGAACATCCCGGAGAGCGCAGGTTTCCCCGCCACGACCCGGCGGCGCATCCATCCCCGCGCCGTTCGAACCGCTTCCGACACGTCCCAGACCCGCCCCTCGGGGTCCCAGCCCTCGCGCAGGCCAACGGTGATGCGGAAATCTCGGCGAGGCCCGAGCGAGCCGGCGACGATGCGATAAGAGCGATTGGCTTCGGTCATCGCGGGAAATTACGCCGCGCATTCCACGGGCAAAACAAATATTCGAAAAACTGGACGGCCCGGGCGCGCTCTTGCGCGTCCGGGATCGTGATTATTCCACCTCTGCGTCCGCAGGGGCCGCTTCGGCGTCGATCGCCGCCGTCTCCTGCTTGGGCGTGCGCTTGAAGGTCGATTTGCGGCCGCGCAATGTCTGCAAAATCTTCGCCCCATTGGCGAAAGCGAGATAGATGAACAGAGGCGGAAGCGAGCCGACGGTCTTGGCGAAATCCACAACCGCGCCACGCCTCAAAGCCAAATAGGGCGGCAGCGTAATCCCCAGCGCCACCATCAGCATCATGACGAGAATCAGCCCCAGCACGCCATAATAAGGCGCCAGTGAGCCGTGCAAGACCGCGCCGAGCGCGAAGGCGATAAGGCCGATCGCGGCCGCCGGGAAGAAGATCTGATGGGCGATCAGCGAGATCGCCAGAACGCGCTTGGCGAGCGGCCAAGGCGCCTCCCAGATGGGCAGGATCGTCTTCTGCGCGACCTGCACGAAGCCGTTGGACCAACGCCTCTGCTGACGGCGGAAATCGCGGATGCCGTCCGGAACCTGCCCGGGAATCGGGGGCTCGGAGACGAAGAGCCCGCGCCAGCCCTTGAGCTCGGCCCGTACGGTGAGATCAAGGTCCTCGCAGAGCGAGTAATCCGACCAGCCGCCGGCGTCCTCCACCGTGGCGCGGCGCCAAATGCCGCCTGTGCCGTTGAACTGGAAGAGCCATCCCGCGAGGGCGCGCGAGCGCTGCTCGACCATGTAATGGCCGTCCTGAATGAGTCCCTGCGCGCGGGTGAGCCAGTTGGTTTCGTAATTCTGGAATTCGCAGCGCGACTGCACGAAGCCGATACGGTCGTCGGTCAGAAACAGCGGCATGGTGCGGCGGAGCCAATTGGCCGGCGGACGGAAATCCGCGTCCAGCATGGCGATGAAGGGCTCGTTCGTCAGCGTCAGCCCATGCGCGCAGGCGCCGGCCTTGAAGCCCGAACGGTCTTTGCGGCGCACATGGTCGATGATCGCGCCCTGGGCGCGTAGCTCCTCCGCGACGCGCTCAGCCCGTTCGCTCGTCTCGTCGGTCGAGTCGTCGAGAAGCTGGATCCGAAGCTTATCCTTTGGCCAGTCGAGCTGGGCGACGCAGCGCAGCGATTGTTCAGTGACGAGCGGCTCATTGAAAACCGGGATCTGCAGCAGGACATGCGGCAGTTCGGCGTCGGGCGTCGCCGGCGCTTCGGGATCGCGCGCGCCGCGCAGCCAGTCATAGAGAAAGCGCCCGATGACGACGAGGTAGCCGAGCCCGATGGCGACGAGGATCGCGGCGCAAAGATAGGCGACGGCGTCGACGAGAAACAGGAAGAGTCCAAGCAGCAAAAGGTTATCCTTCTTCAGGCGCGTGGGGCGCTGGCTGCGCCGCTGCGCGCGCGTGGACCTTGTCCTTCGCCCAGACCACTTTGTCTGTCATCCAGGCGTTCACCCAGACCGCGAACATCATCGCCTCGCGGATAATGAAAACCGCAGGCGCTGCGTAAGATAACTGCCATCCTTTGGCCAAGGAAAGCAACGTCTCCAACGCGAACCAGAGGGCGAAGGTTGCGGCGAAGCCGCCAAACGGCGGGACGCCCAGGAGCGGCGCGGCGAGCGTTCCTGCTACAAGCGACGGAAAAGCTTGGCAAATCGGCTCCAGCAGGAAGGAGGTCAGCTCATCGTTTCGGCGGATGACGCTCCATCGCAATTGTCGTTGATAAACATCCTGGAAGCGCCGCGCGCCCAGCTCCTGGCGGACGGGACGATGAGAAAAAACCGGCCGCTGACCGATTCGCCGCATCGCCTTGGCGAGGGCGTTGTCTTCGCCCACCGTGTGAGAAATGGCGTCGAAGCTGCCGGCGCGCAGGAAGTCGGAGCGGCGGAACAGCATGATCTTGCCGACGCCATGCCCCTGTCCCAAACAGGAGGCGAGGAATAGCATGCGCGCGTGTGGCCCATTGATGATCGCAGCCTCCACATGGGCCGCGAAATTCTCGAGCCCTGCGCAATAGGGAATGGCGCAGACGAGCCCGACGTCGTCTGTAAGCTGCCGCATATGCTCGGCGAGCGCGTCGGGCTCCAGAAGGACATTGGCGTCCTTCATGAGGATCACGTCGTTCTCCGCCTGCGTGAAGGGCGCGTAGAGATTGTCGACCTTCGGGCTCACCGCGAAACGCGCGGTCGACAACAGCATCCGCGACCGCGTTTCAGGGTGGCGCGCGAAGATTTCGCGCATCTTTCGCACCGCGGGCGAGCTGGGCTCGGCTGCCGAAGCCGTCACATCGAAGCAGGGATAAGCCTGCGTGAAGACCGTTTCCTGAGTCCGCTCGAAGCCGTCTTCCATAAGCTTCACCGGCAGAACGATGGAGACCGGCGGCTGGTCGCGCCGACGCGCGCGGCGTTCTGCGATGCGCGGCTGCAAAATCGTGGCGACGACAGAGATGGACAGGAGCGCCGCGGCGACCGCCCAATAGACGGCTGCAAGCCAGCTCATAAACAAGCTAATGTTCACATGTCCTCGCCGCGCTCTGGCGATTCCGGCACGACGACATGGAAGCGGCGCATCACGCCGTCGACGAGCGAGGGCGGCAGAAAGGAAAAGAAGCGCAACGCGTAATACATATATTGCGGGAAGGCGATGACCGATCGGCCGCGCTCCAGGCCGCTTTTGATGATCTCGGCCGCCCTCGTGTCTGAGATGGCGCCGGGCTGCCAGGACTTGGTGCGCGCCGACATCGGCGTCTTGACGAAGCCCGGCACAATGAGGCTCACCCCGACGCCATGGGGCGCCAGCTGGCCGCGCAGGCAATCCGCCCACATGTGAACGCTGGCCTTGGCTGCGCAATAGGCGGGCGAATAGGGCAGGCTCCGCACGCCTGCCATGGAGCCGACGATGGCGATCTGCCCGTGCTTGCGACTCGCCATGACTGGAATGGCGGGCTCCACCGTGTTGAAGACGCCCGCGACATTGATCGCCAAAGTGGCGCGCACGGCTTCCGGCGTCTCCAGAATTTGGCCGGGCGACAGGCCGGTCGCGACGCCGGCGTTGGCGACGATAATGTCGATGGCCCGCGCGGCATTTGCAGCCTCGACGATGCGCGCCATGGCCTCGCGATCGCGCACGTCGACGATGCGGGTTTCAACCTCGGCGGCGCCCGCGGCGCGGCAGGCGTCGGCGGTCGCGTCGAGGCGCGCTTCATCGCGGCCGAGCAGATAGAGGCTGGCGCCGTCCTTGGCGTAGGCGACGGCCAGCGCCCGGCCGATGCCGGAGGAGGCGCCGGTGATGAGGAGGCGCTTCCTGGCGCTCCTTGGAGGGGGGAGGTCGGACGCCGCAGGCGCCCGGGTCGGGGTGACGGCGGTATCGGTCATGATTCGCCCGCCCCGGCTTCGCGCTCAGTCCCTCCGGCGGGAGGGTGAAACCGCAACGTCGCCTCGCCGATGATTCCCGGCGCGCGCGCGGCGCCGTGGGCGAACAGGCGGACGAATATCTCGTTGTTCGAGGCGCGCAGCACCCGGCCCGAGAGCGTCACGATCTCGCCGCGCAGGATCGGCTGGATGAATTTTGCAGAAAAGCCGACAAGCCTGAGATCGTTCCTCCAGTTCGCGAGCATGGGCTCGAACGCGGCGAGCAGCTTCATTCCATGAACCGGCGGCGCGGCGAGGCCGATCTTGGCGGCGAGCGCGTCGTCGAGATGGAGCGGATTGTCGTCGCCGGAGACCTCGGCGTAGCGCGCGAGCGACTCGGAGTCGAAGGGGCCGATGACCATTTCTGGCAGCTTGTCCCCGACGCTGATCGCTTCGCTCATGGCGCCGCTCCGTGTCCGGCGCCCGGAACGAGACGCAGCATCGTTTCGATTCGCGCGACGATGACGCCGTTGAGAGCGAAAATGGTCGCATCGATGACGATGCGCGGCGGGGTCGCCTCGCGGCGCAGCGAGACGCTCACATCGTAGCTCTCGCCTGAGAGCAGCGGCGTCTCATAGGCGAAGCTCTGCGCCTCGTGAACGGGAACGACGTTGAGGGCCGCGCAGATGTCGCGCACCGGCGCGAAGAGCGCTGGCTCCATCAGCCAGATCGCCGGATAAGACAGCGGCACGCTCGATGCGTTGCCGCCCGTCTCGCGCGCATAGGCCTTCGCGCGCGCCGGATCGACGCGCAGGCGGAAGACGCCGAGATTCCTCAACGCGTCGAGCGGCGCATCTGGGTTCTCAACGTCAATCTGCATGGCGAACGACCAGAACGGCGTTTATGCCGCCGAAAGCGAAAGAATTGGACATGGCCGCCTCGATCTTGTGCGCTCGCGCGACATTGGGCACGGCGTCGATCGGGCAGCGCGGATCGAAGTCGAGAAAGTTGATCGTCGGCGGGACGATCTGCTCGCGCAAGGCCTCGATGGTGATGGCGAGCTCCAGCCCGCCGCTTGCGCCCAGCGCGTGGCCATGAATAGGCTTGGTCGAGGAAATGGGGACCTCGCGCCCATAGTCGCCGAAGACGCGCAGGATCGCTTCGGACTCCGTGATGTCATTGGCGTGCGTCGCCGTGCCATGGGCGTTGATATAATGGATGTCGCGCGGCGCGAGGCCCGCATCCTCCAGCGCCTGGGTGATGCAGCTGGCGGCGCCGTCGAGGTCCGGCCGCACGGGATCCTTGGCGTCGCTCGTCGTGCCATAGCCCGCGAGCTCGCAAAGCGGCTCGTGCCCGCGCGCGCGCGCCGACTCGGCCGTCTCCAGGATAAAGACCGCCGCGCCTTCGCCGAGCGACATGCCGTTGCGGCCCATGGAAAAGGGCCGGCAGAAATTCGGCGTCATCACCCGCAGCCCCTCCCAGGCGCGGATGGTGGCGTTGATGACGCAGGCCTCGGCCCCGCCGACGATCGCCTTGTCCACCATGCCGGAGCGGATCATCTGCATCCCAATCCCGACCGATTGGCTGGCGGAGGAGCAGGCGCTGCCCACGGCGAAGGTGGGGCCGAGCGCCGAAAAGCGGGCGCCGAGCGTGGTCGGCATGGCGCTCGGGATGAGCTTGGGGACGCTCAGCGTTTCGGGCCGCGTGCGCTCTACATAATATTTATAAATGCCGTCTTCGATCGTGGTCATGCCGCCGATGCCGGTGCCCATGATCACGGCCGTGCGCGGCCCGGCGATATCCTTGCGGCCGAAGCCCGCCTGGGCCATCGCCTCGTCCGCCGCGACGACGGCGAATTGCGTGAAGGGATCGCAGAAGGGGAGAACGTTCTCCTCGATGTAGGCGGCGGGATCGAAATTCGGGACTTGCGCGGCGATCCTGATGCGCCCGTCATAGGGGCGCTCGGTCTTCAGCTCGCGAATCTGGGCGACGCCGTCGCGCGCGGCCTCCCACAGCTTGCGCGCGCCGGCGCCCGAAGCGCAAACCACGCCCATGCCCGAGACGACGACGCGGCGTCCTCCGCCCCCGCTTCGCGGATCCGCCATTTACTGGGTCTCGCGCTCTTTCTGGATATGCTCGGCGATCGCGCCGATCAGGCTCTCGACCGTCTTGGCCTCCTGGAGCGAGCCGTCCATCGGGATGTAGACGTTGAACTTCTCCTCGAGCGCCGTGAGAATCATGACGATATCGACGGACTTGAGGTCGAGGCTTTCGATCGTCGCGTCGGGCGTCACCTTGGTGCGGTCGACCATGCCCTCGGAAGCGATCACTTCGATGATTTCCTCTTTGAGCTTTTCAGTGTCCTGAGGATTGTCAGCCACGAATTCCCTCCGTTAGGGTCTATCAATCCGCGAGAACGCTCGCGCGGCGCACGCAGCGGCGAAAGCCGCGCCCGTCCACGCCTTAGTCGGGGCGGCGGAACTTGGTTACGGGTTTTGGCGGCGAAAATAAAGCCCGGCCTAACCTGCCGCGTTCAGGCCCCGCTTCCCCAGGACGGCGCTTCGTGGCAAAAGGCCCCGCAAAACGTGAGGGGTCAAGACCAAAATGAGCGCCAACGAGACAGCCATCGCCGGGGTTTTTCCACAGCCGAACGAGGAGCAGTGGCGCAAGCTCGTCGACAAGGCGCTGAAAGGCGGCTCCTTCGACCAGCTCGTCTCGAAGACCTACGACGGCGTTTCCATCGCGCCGCTCTACGCCCGTGCAGCCAATGAGAGCCCGCGCGCCCTGCGCAAGACGCCCGGCCGCTGGTCCATCCTCGGCCGCGTCGACCTCGCGGACGCGGACGCGGCCAACAAATTCGCCCTCGAAGATCTCGAAGGCGGCGCCGATGGCCTGCATATCGTCTTCGCCGGCGCGCAGGGCGCCTATGGCGCGGGCCTGACGAACGACAGCGACGAGACGATCGCGCGTCTTCTGGCCAATATTCGCCTCGACTATGGCGTCCCCGTCCTTGTCGAGGCGTCGCCGAGGGCGCACAATGCGCCCGCCGCGATCATGCGTTATGTCGACAGCCATCATATCGAGCCGTCGATCACTCGTATTTCACTCGGCCTCGATCCCCTGGGGCTCCAGGCGCTGCATGGCTTTGCGCCGATTCCCTGGAGCGAGGGCGCAAGGATTTTCGCCGAGACCGCCAAGGCGATCGCCAAGGCCGGCTTCGCCAATGGCGCGGTCGTCGCCGATGCTCGCCTCGTCCACGCGGCGGGTGGCGCGGAGGCGCAGGAGCTCGCCTTCGCGCTCGCCGCCGCCGCCGCCTACCTGCGGGCGCTGACCGACAACGGCCTCGACATAGAGACGGCTCGTTCGCTGATCGCGTTGCGCTTCGCGGCCGACGCCGACGAGTTCATGGGCGTCGCCAAGTTCCGCGCCGCGCGCCGCCTCTGGGCGCGGGTCGAGGAGGCCTGCGGCCTCGCGCCCAAGCCCGCTCTGATCTTCGCCGAAACCGCCTGGCGCATGATGTCGCGCCGCGACCCCTGGAACAATATATTGCGCGGCACGCTCGCGACCTTCTCCGCGGCGATCGGCGGCGCCGATACGATAACCGCTCTGCCCTTTACCCAAGCATTTGGCGCGGCGGATGGCTTCGCCCGGCGCCTCGCACGCGACACGCAGCTCGTGCTGCAGGATGAGTCCCATATCGACGTCGTCGACGATCCGACGAGCGGCGCCGGCGGCTTCGAGGCGCTGACCCAGGAGATCTGCGAGCGCGCCTGGGCGGCCTTCCAGGAGATCGAGGCGGAAGGCGGCTTGCCGTCGGCGCTCGAAAAGGGAAGCTTCCAGGGCCGCGTCGCCGCGACGGCGGGCGAGCGCGCCAAAAGGATCGCGCGCGCGAGGGAAAAGGTCATCGGCGCAAATGAATTCCCGGATATTCACGAAAAAGCGCTCGACGTCGCCGCTCTCTACGACGCCTCGGCGCTTTTGGCCGACGCGCCCGCTGGCGCGCTGGCGACCGCCCCGCTCGCCCCGCGCCGTCTCTCCGAGCCCTTCGAGCGGCTGCGCGAGGAATCCGACGCCTATGCCGAAAAAACAGGCAAACGCCCCAAAGTCTTCCTGGCCAATCTCGGCTCTGTCGCGGCCTTTACGGCGCGCGCCAATTTCGCAAAAAATTTCTTCGAAGCAGGCGGCGTGGAAGCGGTTTTCGGGCCCCAGACAGAGTCGACGGCCGATGTCGTCGCAGCCTTTGGCGCCTCTGGCGCAAAACTCGCTTGCTTGTGCTCGGCCGACAGGATCTACGCCGATGCGGCGGAACCGGCCGCGATCGCCCTGACAGCGGCGGGCGCCAAGCTTTATTGCGCCGGGAGGCCCGGCGAGAATGAGCATAAGCTTCGCAATGCAGGCGTCACAGAGTTCATCTATGTCGGCTGCGACATGTACGACGTTCTGCAGCGGGCGCTCGAGGAGGCCAAATGAGGTTTTGGGCAATTGCGATGGCGGCGTCGCTCGCGGCGAGCGGCGCTGCGGCGAAGCCCCAGAAACACCACGAGGGAAATGCGCGCCGGGAGATCGCGATGGCCGCTCCCAGAGATCCCAACGGGGCCTGGACCATCGAAGCGACGACGAGCGTCGGCAATTGCCCTGCGCTCATTCCGAGCGCGCTGATCATAGACGAGAAGAGGATCACGAGCGCCTCCGGCGCCGGCGTTTCGACCTGGGGTTATGTTGACGAGGGCGGCAATATCGTCGCGCGCTTCACTGGCGAGGGCGAGCATGTCGCGCGTTTCTACGGAACGCTGAGGGGCGGCAAGGGCTCCGGGGCCTGGTCCCAGGGCGGAGTCATAAATTGTTAATGCATTGAGCGGGCCGATGGATTCAAAAGGCGCCGGGGAGGAAACCGGCGATGGGCGTGAATTTTTTGGATTACATGAAGGGGGTGGAGGATGGCCGGATCGCCGGCATGACGACC
>DATBRF010000047.1:0-10664 GCA_036560425.1 Methylocystis sp.
TAAGCCTGCGGATATTCCCGCGCGCCCATGATCGCCGAACCCACGCGCACGTAAGTGGCGCCGAGCTGGATCGCGAGCTCGTAATCCGAGCTCATGCCCATGGAGAGCTCGGCGACGCCATTGCGCTTCGCAATATCCGCGAGCAGCGCGAAGTGCGGCGAGGCCTGTTCATCCACAGGCGGCACGCACATGAGCCCCGAAATCTCGAGCCCATATTTCTCCCTGCACAGGGCGATGAAGGCGTCGGCCTCCTGCGGCAATACGCCGGCCTTCTGGGGCTCGGCGCCCGTGTTCACCTGAACGAAAAGGCGCAGGTGCTTGCCCTGTTTCTTCATTTCTTCCGCGAGCGCCTGCGCGATCTTCTCGCGGTCGACGCTCTGGATCACGTCGAAGGTCTCGACGGCCTCCTTCGTCTTGTTCGATTGCAGCGGGCCAATGAGATGCAGCTCGATCCCTGGGAACGTCTCGCGCAACCCTGGCCATTTGCCCATGGCTTCCTGCACGCGATTCTCCCCGAAGACCCGATGTCCGGCCTCGAGCAGGGGCGCTGCATCCTCGGCCGGGAAGGTCTTGGTGACGCAGACGAGCGTGACGGTTGCGGGGTCGCGGCCGCAATCCGCAGCGGCGCGCGCGATGGCTTCCTTTGTGTCGTTAAGGCGATCGAGAGTTGACAAGGCGCGTGTCCATACCTGGCGAAGGTCCTGCTGATATGCGCTCCCGAGACAGAAAGCTATCCTCTGGTGAAGGTTGAAACAGTGAGCGGCCCCTCGCGTTGAGCACTTCGCAAAGGGGAGACCGGCATGAACTTGACCAAATCAATCAGAAAAACTCTCGAGGACTCGGCTGAGGTCATCGGAACCGGCGCGCAGAGCTGGCTTGATGGCGGAAAACGGCCCGGGAAAGCAGCGGCGCGCACCCTCACGGCAGCGCCGAAGGGAATATCGGCGGGTGCCGGAATGGTTGCGCTCGGCGCGGCGGCCCTAGGCGCTCTCGCTTATTATAATATCCTTCGCACGCGGCGGGACGAACGAGAGCATCCTCCGATTGGGCGCTTCATCACCGTCGACGGGGTGCGTCTGCATTACATCGACAAGGGCAAGGGCGATGTGGTGACGCTCATCCACGGCAATCTCACGCTTGCCGAGGATTTCATACTGAGCGGCATCGTCGACAAGCTGGCGGAGCGCTATCGGGTCATCGTCTTTGACCGGCCGGGCTTCGGCTATAGTGAAAGGCCTCATCGCGTCTGGACGCCGAGCGCCTATGCGGAGCTGCTTGAAAAGGCCTTCTCTCAGCTCGGCGTCGATCGAGTGACCATCGTCACGCATTCCTTTGCTTCGCTGATCGCCTTGGACCTTGCTCTTCAGCATCCGTCGCGGGTGAAAGGCCTCGTCCTGATTGGGGGCTATTTCTACCCGACGGCGCGCGCCGATGTGTTCATGATGTCTTTCACCGCCATTCCGGGTCTTGGCGACCTGATGCGCTACACGATCTCCCCGCCGATGACGCGGATTTTCCTGCCTGGGGTTTTGCGCTGGCTGTTCTCGCCGGCCCCCGTGACCGAGCGGTTCGAGCACGGCTTCCCGAATAGTTTCGCGGCGCGGCCCGTGCAGATCGGGGCCGAAGCGGAAGACAGCGCCCTGATGGTTCCCTCCGCGATGAAGCTTCAGGAGCGCTACCGAGAGCTGAAGCTTCCCATCGTCCTCATCGTCGGCGACGGGGACAAGATGGTCGACTTCGACCGTCAGTCAAAGCGGTTCCATGAGGAGGTCCCGCAGAGCGAGCTGGTCGTCGTCCCGGGAGCGGGCCACATGGTCCACCACAATGCGCCCGACAAGGTTGTGTCGGCGGTCGACCGGATCGCACGTCCCGAAAAGCCGGCCCCGCGCCGCGCTATGGAGTTCGGGCGTTCTTACTCTGGTTAATGGCGGGGGCTCGGGCTCGCTACGAGGCCGGGCGGTCGACGGCGCTCATGGCCGCCACATCGGCGATTTGTCGCCAATGGTCAAGGCATCGCGCCGTCCATGGAACCGTTTGAGGCCGCGGGGGTTGAGCCCGAACGAGGGCTGTGAGCCGGGCCGAGGCTGGCGGCGCGGCGGAGGAAGACCCCATGACAGGCGGCGACGTTTTCATCACCGACCCTTGCGCCTTATCGACCGAGCACTGCCGACGGAAATGGGGATGGATCGTCGCGCTCGGAGTCCTTTTCATCCTCGGCGGCCTCTTTTCGCTATGGTTCGTTTTCGCGGCGACCTTCGTCACAACTCTCTACATCGGCGCGGCCATGGTGGTTGCCGGCGGTTGGGAGGTCATCACCGCCTTTCATATCCGTCCCCGGGGGCGGGCCGTTCTGCTGGGCGTCATCGGCGCGGTCACGGTCTTCGCGGGCATCGTCACCTTCATGTATCCGTGGGCGGCGGCCATCTCTCTCACCGGGATTCTCGGCGTGCTGCTGATCGCCAGCGGCATCTTCAAGCTCGTGCTCGCCTGGCAGCTGCGTGATCTCGGCCGCTGGCAGTATGTCGCCGTCTCGGGCGGCCTCCGCCTGCTCCTCGGCGCCTTGATCTTTCTCCAATGGCCGTATTCGGGGCTTTACGTCCTCGGCCTGTTCCTCGGCGTGACCCTGCTGTTCGAGGGGTTTGCCTGGGTCGCGATCGGGCTCCACGCCAGAACAGCGAGACAGGCGCCGGAGGATCGGCTCGGCGGGGCGGCTCCGATGCCGGGGGAGTAATGGCGCGGCGGCCGACGAAGGGGACCTTTGACATCCCCCCTTCCGCCCGGCATTTAGAGGCGCAAATCTCTCGCCTCTACCGGACAGCCGCCCTCCATGAGACCCGACCGCTATAATTTCGCCGAAGCAGAGCCGCGCTGGCAAAAAACCTGGGAGGAGCGCGACGTCTTCAAGGCGGGGACGAAGCCGGAGGCTCCCAAATATTACGTGCTGGAGATGTTCCCCTATCCATCGGGACGTCTCCACATGGGACATGTGCGCAACTATTCCATGGGCGACGTCATCGCCCGCTACATGCGCGCGAAGGGCTTCGACGTTCTGCATCCCATGGGCTGGGACGCCTTCGGTCTGCCGGCGGAGAACGCCGCGGCGCAGACCGGGGCGCATCCGGCCGAATGGACCTACGCCAATATCGCCGCCATGCGCGCCCAGCTCAAGACGCTTGGCCTGTCGCTCGACTGGTCGCGCGAGATCGCGACCTGCGACCCGGAATATTACAAGCACCAGCAGAGGCTCTTTCTGGATTTTCTCAATGCCGGCATCGTCGACCGCAAGAAGTCGAAGGTGAACTGGGACCCCGTCGACATGACCGTGCTCGCCAATGAGCAGGTCATCGACGGCCGTGGCTGGCGCTCCGGCGCGCTCGTCGAGCAGCGCGAGCTGACCCAGTGGTTCTTGAAGATCACCAGCTATTCCGTCGAGCTTCTCGAAGCGCTCGATACGCTCGACCGCTGGCCCGACAAGGTGCGCCTCATGCAGCGCAACTGGATCGGCCGCTCGGAGGGCATGCTGGTGCGTTTTGCTCTCGCGCAGCCCCTCGACGAGGCGCGCGAGGTCGAGGTCTTCACGACGCGACCCGACACGCTTTTCGGCGCGAAGTTCGTGGCGCTCGCCGCCGACCATCCGCTGGCCAAGGCCGCCGCCGAGAAGAACCCGGAGCTCGCCGCCTTCTGCGAGGAATGCCGGCGCGGCGGCACGTCCGCCGAGGCGATCGAAACCGCCGAGAAGCAGGGTTTCGACACGGGGCTGCGCGTCGTCCATCCCTTCGATCCTCAATGGACGCTGCCGGTCTATGTCGCGAACTTCATTCTGATGGATTACGGCACGGGCGCGATCTTCGGCTGCCCGGCGCATGATCAGCGCGACCTCGATTTCGCGACGAAATACGGCCTGGGCTTCAAGGTGGTCGTCTGCCCCGAGGGCGTCGATCCGGCGGAGCTCGACGCCAAGATCGCAAAGAGCGGCGAGGCGTTCGACGGCGACGGCAAGCTCGTGAATTCCTCCTTCCTCGACGGCTCTACCGTCGATGTGGCGAAGAATGAAGTCGCCAACCGGCTGGAGACCACGGCGCTGTTCAACGCGCCGCAGGGCGTCCGCAAGGTCAATTACAAGCTGCGCGACTGGGGCGTGTCGCGCCAGCGCTATTGGGGCTGCCCGATCCCCATCATCCATTGCGAGACCTGCGGCCCCGTGCCCGTGCCGGAGGCGGATCTGCCGGTGAAGCTCCCCGAAGACGTCAGCTTCGACCAGCCCGGCAATCCGCTCGACCGCCATCCCACCTGGAAGAACGTCCCCTGTCCGTCCTGCGGGAAGCCCGCGCGCCGCGAGACCGATACGATGGACACGTTCGTCGACTCGTCCTGGTACTACGCGCGCTTCACCGATCCGAAGAACAGCGAGGAGCCCGCGGCGCCGGACGCATTGAAGCGCTGGCTGCCGGTCGACCAATATATCGGCGGCATCGAGCACGCGATCCTGCATCTTCTCTATTCGCGGTTCTTCGCACGCGCCATGCGCGACAGCGGCCATGCGGCGGTCGCCGAGCCCTTTGCCGGCCTCTTCACGCAGGGCATGGTGGTGCACGAGACTTACAAGGGCCCCGAGGGCTGGGTTTCGCCCGCCGCGGTCCGCATCGAAAGCGGGGAGGGGGGCCGTCGCGCTTTCCTGCTCGATAGCGGCGCCGAAGTCGAAATTGGCCCGATCGAAAAGATGTCGAAGTCGAAGAAGAACACGGTCGACCCCGACGACATCGTGGCGAGCTATGGCGCCGATACGGCCCGCCTCTTCGTGCTCTCCGACAGTCCGCCCGACCGTGACGTGATCTGGTCGGATGAAGGCGCTCAAGGAGCGTGGCGTTTCGTGCAGCGCCTGTGGCGCATCACCGGAGAACTCGGCCGCGTCGCTGCGCCCGTGGGCGTCGAGGCGCCGGCGGAGATCGGGGCGGAAGCCCTGAAGCTGCGCAAGGCGACGCATAAAACGATCGCGCAAGTGAGCGAGAGCATCGAGCGCTTGCGCTTCAATACCGCCATCGCCCGCATTCGCGAATATGTGAACGAGCTGACGGCGGCGCTCGACGCCGTGACGGAAACCCCCGTCGGGCCCGATCTCGCCTTCGCTTTCCGGGAGGCTGCGGATGCGCTGGCGCGCCTCGTCGCGCCGATGACCCCGCATGTCTCCGAGGAATGCTGGACCGATCTCGGTCACAAAGGTCTGGTATCGGAGGCGTCCTGGCCGGTCGCAGACCCCGCGCTCGTCGCGCAGGATATGATAAGCTTGCCCGTGCAGGTGAATGGCAAAAAGCGCGCGGAAATCCTTGTGGCGCACGACGCCGACGAGGAAACGATTCGCAAAGAGGCGCTGTCGCAGGATGGCGTTATCCGCGCCATGGAAGGCAAGGCGTTGAAGAAGTTCATTCTCGTGCCGAAGAGGATCGTCAATGTTGTCGTTTGACAGGGCGAAGCGGGCGGCCAAGGATTTCCTCACCATGAGGAGCCCGCGCAGCGGGCGTCTCGAAGGGCGACGAAATCCGCCTGGATGCTTCGAGACGCGCTTTTCAGGCGCTTTTCAGCATGAGGGGCTGAGGGTTTTGCGCTTCCTTCCGGCGTTCCTCGTCTTCGGCAGCGCCTTCCCTCTCGCCGGCTGCATCGAGCCGCTCTATGGCGCGAATGGCGCCTTCGACGCCTCTCCGCTCGCCGCCGAGCTGCAGGCGATCGAGGTCGTTGAGATCCCGGGGCGCATGGGCCATTACGTCCACAACGAGCTGATCTACGCCTTCAACGGCACGGGCTCGACCGTGCTGCCGCGCTATCGTCTCATCGTCACGCTGCGCGAGCGCGTGCAGACGCCGATCCTCGACACGGTCACCGGCCGTGCGACTTCGGCGACGGTCATCTCCGACGCCGACTACCGCCTCGTCACCTGGCCGCAGAATGTGGAAGTGCTGAAGGGCACGGCCTTCAACGCTGCGAGCTACGATCGCTTCTCCAACCGCTTCGCCAATGTCCGCGCCGCGCGCGACGCCGAGATCCGGGACGCGAAGGTGATGGCCGATTTGATCCGCACCCGCGTCGCGATGGAAATGGCGGCGCGGGCCCCCACCCCAGCCCTCCCCCGCTGACGCGGGAGAGGGAGTTAGAGCGTGGCCTTCATCCGCAGCGCTGATCGCAGGCGTCCCCACTCCCACCATAGCTTGTCAGAAGACGGGCGTCTTTTCAGACGCCCTATGGTGGGGGAGGGTCAGGGAGGGGGCTGAATGGTCGCCGTCTCGAGCCGCGAGGCTGAACGCTTCGTCGCTTCTCCGCCGGAGAATATCTTTCTCTTTCTGGTTCACGGCGCCGACGCCGGCATGGTGCGCGAGCGCGCGTTCGCGATCATCGGCAAGCGCGTGGACGATCGCCATGATCCTTTCCAATTCGTCGAGCTCTCCGGCGACGCGGTCTCAGCCGATCCGCTGACGCTCCTCGACGAAGCCAATACGACGCCGCTCTTTGGCGGACGGCGCGCCATTCTCGTCGAGACGGGGGCGAAATCCGTCGTCCCCGCCGTCACTTCCCTCATCTCGGCGCCGCCCGCCGCCTGCACGGTGGTCCTCACCGCCGGCGCGCTGAAGAAAGACGCGCCGCTGCGCAAGCTGGTCGAGGGGGCGAAGCAGGGGGCGGGAATCGAATGCCTGCCGGACACCGAGCAGGATATTCACGCCCTCGTCGACCGCACGCTACGCGAGGCCAATCTCGTCGCGACCCCGGAGGCGCGCGCGCTGCTTCTCGCCGCCCTCGGCGAGGATCGGCTCATGAGCCGCGCCGAGCTCGCAAAGCTCGTCCTTTATATGCACGGGCGCGAGCATATCGAAGCCGCTGACGTCGAGGCGATTGTCGCGCACGCGTCGAGCATCGCGTCGGATCGCGTCGTGGCGGCGGCTTTCGCTGGCGAGGCCGGAGAAACGCTCGATTCCTATTTCGCGCAGGGCGGAGACGCGGGTTCTGTCCTCTTCGGCGCGCTGCGTTACGCCGTTGCTCTGCATCGCGCGCGGCTGGCCATGGACCGTGAGGGCGGACGCCCCGACGCGGGCTTTACCGTGTTGTATCGCGGCGGCTTCGGCTTCATGCATCGCGCGCTGATGGAAGAGCAGCTGAAGGCCTGGACCTCCGCCCGTCTCGCCGCGCTGATCGCGCCGCTGCGAGACGCCCAGACCCGCGCCCGCGCCAATGCGGCGAGCGCGCAAATGGAGGCGGAGCGGGCGCTGTGGCGCGTGGCTAAGGCGGCGAGGCGGCGCTAGTTAGTCCGCGCCGAGATCGAGAAGCGGCGCAAAGCCGCCGAAGATCATCCGCTTGCCGTCGAAGGGCATGGGCATGTTCTTCATGCGCGGATCGTCGTGCATCTTTTTGTTGGCCGCGTCGCGCACTTCCTTCGACGGCCAGACGACCCAGGAGAAAACCACGTTCTCGCCAGCCTGGGCCGCCACAGCGCGCTTGAAATCAGTGACCTTGCCGTCGGGCACGTCGTCGCCCCAACATTCGACGACGCGCTGCGCGCCGAATTCCTTCAGCATGGGCCAGAAGCTCTGGGCCGCTTTGAGGTAGTCGTCTTTCCTGTCGCTGGGGACGGGAATGACGAACCCGTCAATGTAACTCATGACAAGCTCCCTTGTCCGCGATTTGCAGGGCGCCGTGTCACATAACTTCTGCGGCGCGCCCGTCCAGATTCAACGGCCCCGGCCAGGTTTACGCAGGCCGCGCGCCAATCAAGCCTGGAGCGGATTTCTACTGCCCGCCGAAACGATCCGCGATCTCCTGCGCCTCCTTTAGCAGCGCCGGGAAGAAAGCCTCTTTGGGAAGGTGGCCGGCGTAGCAGGCGCGATAATCCTTGTCGCCCTTCTCCTGCTCCGCAGTATAGGCGTTGAAGATTTTTTCGTCCTTGGCGTCGCTGTCCTGATATTTTTTGAAGAGCGCGTCCGCCTTGCGCCCCGCCTCCTTCCAGACCGTTTCGCAGGCCGGAATGCCCTTGTATTTTTTGGCTGCCTGGCTGGCGATATAGACTTTGCCGCCCTTTCGCAGGGCGACGATGATGGACTGGTTGGGATTTGGCCCGATATCCTGCGCCCAGCCGCCGAGCTTGGCGAGCGCGGCGTCGGTCCCTGCGGGTTTTTCGATGGGCAGATCCGCCATCTGGCTGAAGGCGGCGTCCTCGCCGATTGCAAAGGTGTAGAATTCGGCATTGGCCAGCGCCCCATCCGTCGAGGGAGCCGTCTTGCCCTTCGTCGTCCACCAGTCGGCCGGCTTGGCGATCCATTTCGCGAGGAGCCCCTCCGTCGTCACATAGACATTCGGGCCGTCGCCATCCTTGCCGAAACGCAGCGCGTCGAGCCCGCCGCCGCCAACCTCGTTATCGGAAAGGGTTTCGATCGCGATCTTGCCTTTGGCGGGATAGGGCTTGACGGCGAGGGGGCCGATGATGGCCTGGAGGCGCTTCTCCAGATCTGCAAGGGCTTTCCGATCGGTCTTGGACACGTCGGCGTCGGGGTTCTTCGCCTCAATCTTCTTTATGGAGGCGATCGCGGCGTCGCGGGCCGCTATGTAGTCTTCCTCGGGAGACCCCGCGGTTGCAGGGGACGGGACGAAAAAAAGCGTCAGCAAAGCGCAAAGAACCGGTCTCAAGAACGCCCCTCCCAAAAATTCGAGCGTCATCATAAATGCCGCGCGAACGATCCGCCAAGTTTTCTCAAAGGACAATGCGCGCGGCTGGCTGGCCCTACTGTGCTCTCCGACACAGCTCGCGCAACTGTTCGCGCTACTGCGAATTATTCTTCTACCTGGCTGCCAGTTCCTTTGGTCGCTTTGGCCGTCCTGACGGGTGGCGCGGAAGCGACGGAATTGCTACAAGCTGGCCGCTTGCGGCCAATGGAGTTCGGCCGCGCCCTTTCGGAAGGCCCGTTCTTCATGCGCAGCGCCAAGATCGAGCGCAACACCAAAGAAACCGTGATCTCCGTCGCCGTCGATCTGGACGGAAGCGGTAAATCCGACATTTCGACGGGAATTGGCTTTTTCGATCATATGCTCGATCAGATCGCCCGCCATGCGCCGCTTGATCTGACCGTGCTCGCGAAAGGCGATTTGCATATCGACGGCCATCATACGGTGGAGGACGTGGGCCTTGCGCTCGGTCAGGCGGTCGATCGCGCGCTCGGAGACCGCAAGGGCATCGCCCGCTATGGCGACGCCCATGTCCCGCTCGACGAGGCGCTGACCCGCGTGGTGGTCGATGTGTCGGGCCGCCCCTTTCTCGTCTATGACGTAAATTTCCCCACTGAGCGCATCGGCGCCTTCGATACGGAGCTCATGCGGGAATTTTTTCAGGCCTTCGCCGTGCAGGCGCGCGTCGGGCTGCATATCGACAGCCTCAAGGGCGTCAACAGCCATCATATCGCCGAAAGCGCCTTCAAGGGTTTTGCCAGGGCCTTCGGCAAGGCGGCGGCGATCGACCCCCGCCGCGCCCAGGGCGAGGCGCCCTCCACCAAGGGCACGCTGACCGCCTGACGCGGCCGGCAAGCGTCCGAAACGAGGAGGAGGGAGGCCGAATGGCTGTTTTCACCGTTCATCTGCCGCCGCAGAGGCGCGCGGCGCCCGAAAAAATTTGGTTCCTGCAGGATGGCTTCTCGAAGTGGGCCTTCCTCTTTGGCCCCATTTGGCTGCTCTGGAAGCGCGCCTGGCTCGCGGCTCTCGGCTGGACGCTGCTGCTCGCCGCAATCGCGGGCTTCGGAACGCTCTTCAATTTCCCGAGCTACGCCATGTCTTTCGCCGGACTCGCCGCCGCGCTCGTGCTCGGCTTTGAGGGCGAACGCCTTCTCGCATGGACTTTGCAGCGACGCGGCTACGTCGAGGAGGACGTGGTCATCGCCGACAGTGAGGAGGAGGCCGAGGAGGTCTACTTCGGCCGTCTGCGGGCGTCTTCCCCGAAAACGCCTCTCTCGGAGAGCTGCGCTTGACCACGGCGATCATCGATTACGGTTCCGGCAATTTGCACTCTGCGCAGAAGGCTTTCGAGCGGTCGGCGCGCGAGGCGGGGTTGGAAGGCGCGATACGCGTGACGAACGACCCCGAGGTCGTGCGCGCCGCCGACCGCGTCGTTTTGCCTGGAGTCGGCGCCTTTGCCGATTGCCGCGGCGGCCTCCTGGCGCTGCCCGGCCTCTACGAGGCGCTGCATGAGGCGGCGATCGCGCGCGGGCGCCCATTCCTCGGGATTTGCGTCGGCATGCAGCTCATGGCGGCGCGCGGGCTGGAGCATGGCGAGACGCCCGGCCTCGATTGGATCGGAGGCGACGTCGTCGCCATAAAGCCTGCCGACCTGTCGCTCAAAATTCCGCATATGGGCTGGAACACGCTCTCGCTCACGCGCGATCATCCGGTCTTCTCCGGCATCCCCACGGGCGAGAAGGGCCTCCACGCCTATTTCGTTCACTCCTATCATCTGACGCCGGCGGAGCCCGGCCATGTGCTGGCGACGACCGATTATGGCGCGCCGCTCACGGCCTCGGTCGCGCGCGACAATCTCGTCGGCGTTCAGTTCCATCCCGAGAAGAGTCAGAGGCTCGGCCTCGCTCTCATCGCCAATTTCCTGAGGTGGCGCCCGTGATTCTCTTTCCGGCAATCGATCTTAA
>DATBRF010000048.1:0-2728 GCA_036560425.1 Methylocystis sp.
CCGCCCTCCCCCCGCCCTCGCGCCGAGCGCCTCACCGCAAGAGTTGCTGTTCCCTGTGTCCGCGCTGGCGCAGGGAGGCGATGCTGGTTCGGTCGAGGATCATGGCGATGGAGTCGCGCACGTCGAGCATGATGTCGCGGATCGCGCAGGCGGCCTCGTCCGGGCAATCGGCGCAGCGTTGATAGGCGGTCCTGCTCGCGCAGGCGATGGGAGCGAGCGGGCCGTCGAGAATGCGGATGATCTGCCCGACGGTGATTTTTTCGGCGGGCCGCGCCAGCAGATAGCCGCCGCCCTTGCCCTTGCGGCTGTTGAGAATGCCGGCGTTGCGCAATTCCACCAAAATCGCGTCGAGGAATTTGCGCGGGATATTATTCGCCGCCGCCATGTCCCCGGCGAGGCACTGCCCCTCCGCGCCGGCCAGATGAATGAGCGCCTTCAGTCCGTATTTGGCTTTGTTCGACAGCATTTGTTTTAACGTCGCCCTGGTCGCCCGCGCTTTTCCATGGGTATCATATCGGATCACCGCGGAACAGAAGGATGGCGACGAGCGCGGGCCGGCCCGGAATGATTTCGTTCCGCCAAGGCTCGAAAAACCATGAACTCAGATGATTCAATGGATTTCGTCCGGTCCGTCTCCCGCGCGGGGTCCGCCCCCGGGCCATTGGTCCATTGGCGCGCGCGGGGAGAACAACGCGCCCAAGGCCCGGGGACGATTCTTGAAACGCTAGCGCGTTTTCGTCGCGGGCGTCTCGGAGACGAGCGCCACCTTGGCGTAGCCGGCGGCGTTGATGATGCCCATGGCCTCGACGATTCGGCCATAGGCGACGCTCTTGTCGCCGCGAACATGGATACGGCGGTCCTTGTTGTTCTCGCTGTTCTCGTTGAGACTGGCCAACAGTCCGTCGGCGCCGATCACCTCTTTCTTGTCGACGAAGAAGCCGCCATTGGCGTCGACGCTGACCACGATCGGCGGCTTCTGATCGTTGAGCTGCTTGGCCTGGATCTTCGGCAGATCGACCGGAATTCCCGATGTCATCAAAGGCGCGGCGACCATGAAGACGATCAGCAGAACCAGCATGACGTCGACAAGCGGCGTGACATTGATGTCGGCGATGGGTTGCGATTCGAATTCCGAATCGTGCTTACGCAGCGCGAAGGCCATTGCGATCTCCCTTCCTTGAAAGCTGACGGGACAGTTCGACCTCGAACACGCCGATGAAGGCGTTGAGACGCTTGCCATAGGCGCCGATGTCGCCGCTGATGCGGTTGTAGAAAATCACGGCGGGAATGGCCGCGACCAGGCCGAGCGCCGTCGCGAACAGCGCTTCGGCGATGCCGGGCGCGACCACGGCGAGGCTGGTGTTGTTGGAGGCGGCGATGCCCTGGAAGGAGTTCATGATGCCCCAGACCGTGCCGAACAGGCCAACGAATGGCGAGACGGCGCCGATGGTCGCGAGCCCCGGCAGGCGCGCCTGCAGATGATCGATCGCGCTCGAACTCGCGAGCACCGCGACGCGATGCACGCGGTCTTGCAGTTGATCCCGCTGGCCCTCGGTGTGGACGAGATCGGCGGAACGCGCCTGTTCGTCGACCATGGCCTGATAGATTTGCAACAGCGGATCATTCGCCGAGGTCTTGGCGAAACCCTCGGCGATATTTGTCACCGGCAGGCCCGCCTTGACGCTCTCGAACAATTTTGACGCGCGCGATTGCAAGACGCCGAGGCGAACCAGCTTTTCGGCGATCACCGTCCAACCCCAGGCGGAGGCGAGCAGCAGCAGGACGATCACCGTTTTGACGATCGAGTCCGCCTGCAGGAAAAGCTCCACCGGAGAAAGCGTGTGCGCCAGGGCGGCGGACGCCGTGGCGGAGATCGGGTCATTCATTCTTCTGGCCTTTCGTGTCGGAAGATAAGCGCGAGTGTGATCAGAGCGCTTTCGGCAAAAGTGGACGCCGGTTTTGCCTTGGAAAGCGCGATAGCACAAAGGGACCTAGAGACTTTCCGGTTCAATCCGGACCGGAACGTCTCTAGGGGCTGAAGGTCAGCGAACCCGACAGCGACACCGGCTTTCCGGGCGCCGGAACCGAACCGCAGCGGGCGCCGAGCCGCTGAGCCACCGCGTCGAAGGCGGCGTTGCCCGAGCCCGAAATCGAATAGGAGCTAAGCGAGCCGGAAGGCCCGAATGTCGCGTGATAGGAAATATGCGCCGTGCGCGGCGCCTGCGATTCCGGATAGGCGTTGGCGGCCGCGCGCTGCATGCAGGCGTGGAAGTGGTTGGCGATCTCCGAAACCTGCGCGCCGGGCGGCGCGGCGGGCGCGCGCGCGGCGGGCGCGCGCGCGGCGGGAACGGCCCGCGGCGCGGCCGCCGGTTTCCGCTCGACCGGCTTTTCGACTTTCTTCTCCACTTTCTCGATCGGCTTTGGCGCGGGCTTTACTTCCTCGATCGGCGCGATCGGGTCCAGCGCCATCGGCGGCGGCGGCGTGTCGTCGACCTCGGGCTGTTCGATCGGCGCCTGGTCGGGCGGCGGCGGCGGCTCCTCGGCGACCGGCATCGGCGCCAGTTCGACGGTCTGTTCTTCCTCCGTGACCACCTGCGCCGGCCTGAACGCCGTCGACAGCGCCGCGCCGATCAGCAAGGCGTAAAGCGCCAGCGCGACCCCCTGCGCCGTATGATGCTGCTTGGGCGACTTGGCGCTCAGCAAGGATTGAGCGCCATGAGCGCGATGA
>DATBRF010000049.1:0-44024 GCA_036560425.1 Methylocystis sp.
CCCCCGCCCCGTCCAGCGCGCGGCCGGCCCGCCGTAGAGCGCCGCATAAATGGCGGCGGCGCTCGTCGTATTGCCGATGCCCATCTCTCCTGGCGCGAGGAGGTCTATGCCGCCTTCTATGGCCTCGAAGCCGTAAGCGAAAGTCGCCGCCGCCTCGCGCTCGTCCATGGCGGGCGCCTGCGTAAAATCCTGCGTGGGCCGCTCCAGCGCGAGTTCATAGACCTTTAGCCCGATGTCATGCGCTTTGCAGATCTGATTGATGGCGGCGCCGCCGCTCATGAAGTTCTGAACCATCTGCGCGGTGACGCTCGCCGGAAAGGCCGAGACCCCCTGCGCCACGACGCCGTGGTTGCCCGCATAGACGGCCACGAGCGGCCGCGCGATCGCGGGCTGCGGAACGCCCTGCCAGGCCGCGAGCCATTCGACAATTTCCTCGAGCCGCCCCAAGGCCCCCGGCGGCTTCGTGAGCTGCGCGTCTCGCGCCCGCACGGCCGCGACCGCCGGCTCGCTCGGCGCGGGGAGATTGGTGAAAAGCATGCGGATTTCTTCGAAGGGGCGAACGTCTTTGGTCATGCGCGGGGTGTAGCGCTTCGCGACGCGGATTGCGAGTTTGAAAGGGCCACGTTCGACTCGCAGGCGCACGGAGGCAATTTAACGCCAGACCCCAGCAGAGGCCACGCCGTGCACGACATCGCCGCGCCCCAAGAAAAAACGTCCCTCCTCGCCCATTTCAACAGCGGCCTTAAAACCATGCTTGCCTTGGTCTGATAGAGATCAGCGCCGGCGCCCCTTGTCGTGGAACGGGCTACGGGCCGGCCCCGCGCAAAGGAATTCCGTTTTACGGAAGGAACATTTCACTCCCCATCGGCCACCAGATAGCCGACGAAAGCGGTTTCCATCGCGAAAGCCCAAAGTTGCAAGCACCCAGATCTCGCCGTAGCCCTGCCCTTGGGCTTTGAAAAAGGCGCAATCAACGCTGCATCTCCTTGAAGGCGGCGAGCGCACGCGCGCGCGCTTTGGCGTGATCCACGATGGGAAACGGGTAAGTCTCCCCCAATGCCACGCTTGCCGCCGCGAGCACATTCGCCGGCGCCTCCCAGGGCCGATGAATCCACCGCGACTCGAGCCTCGCCAGCTCGGGAACGAAGCGGCGCACATAAGCGCCGTCGGGATCGAATTTCTCGCCCTGCAGCACCGGGTTGAACACGCGGAAATAAGGCGCGGCGTCGGCGCCGCAGCCGGCGACCCATTGCCAGTTTCCGCTATTGTTGGCGAGGTCGGCGTCGACAAGCGTGTCCCAAAACCAGCGCGCGCCTTCCTGCCAGGGAAGCAGAAGATGCTTCACGAGAAAGCTCGCAGCGACCATGCGCGCGCGGTTGTGCATGAAGCCTGTAAGCCATAATTCACGCATGGCGGCGTCGATGAGCGGGTAGCCCGTGCGGCCCTTGCGCCAGGCGTCGAACGCGGATGGATCGTCGCGCCAGGGAAAATCATCGAAACGCGCATCGAACGCGCGGTCGGACGTCTCCGGGCGGGAGACGAGAAGGTGATAAAAGAACTCGCGCCAGCCGAGCTCGCGTAGATAGGGCAGGCCGCCTTCGCCCGCAGCTTGCATGATCTCCGCCCAGACGCGGTGCGGCGAGATTTCGCCGAAATGCAGATGGGGCGAGAGGCGCGACGTCGCTTGCCCTGCAATGTCGTCGCGCGCAATCTTGTAGCCACGAACGCGATTATCCGCAAAGTCGAGAAGGCGTGCGCGAGCGCTCGCCTCCCCCGGCCGCCATGCGTCGCGCAAGCCCTGCGCCCAATCGGGCTTCGTGGGCAGAAGGCCCCAATCGTCCAAACTGTCGCTCGCCGGCGCCGGAGCCGCGTCGAGTTTCGTCGGCGGCGGCAAGGGGCTTTCAGGCCCTCCTGCGCCGAGACAAGCGCGCCAGAAGGGTGAGAAGACCTTGAATGTCTCGCCCAGCCTGTTGCGCATATGCGCGGGTTCGAAGAGCAGCGAGCCGTTGAAGCTTTCGATCGTAAGGCCGCGCCCGCGCAGGCTCGCCTTGATCTCGCTGTCGCGACGCATGGCCCAGGGTTCGTAGAGCCTGTTCCAGTAGATGGCGCGCGCACCCGTCTCGCCGACCACGGCTTCGAGCGCGAACTCCGCGCGGCCGCGCCGCAGGACCAGCGGAAGGCCGAGCCGCAAAAGATCGGCGGCGAGCGAGGAGAGCGAATGATGGAGCCACCAGCGGCTCGCGCCGCCCATGCGCCAGGCGCCGGCGTTATCGTCGTCGAGCACATAAAGCGCAACGAGCGGCGCGTCGGAGCGCGCCGCCGCCGCCAAGGCCGGGTTGTCGTCGAGGCGGAGATCGTTGCGAAACCAGACGATCGCCGGCGCCATCGCGCCTCCCTTTACCGCCTCGCGTGATTGATCCCGTAGAAGGCGTAGATGGCGAGCCCCACGCCCGTCCAAATAAGGAGCCGCAGCCAGGTGTCGAGCGGCAGCGCGATCATCAGCGCGAGACACGACAGAACGCCCAGTATCGGCATTACCGGAATTCCGGGCGCGCGGAAGGGCCGGGGCAGCTCCGGGTGCGTCTTCCGCAGGTTGATGACCGCGACGCAGACCAGCGCGAAAGCCGCGAGCGTGCCGATGCTCACCATCTCGCCGAGAATGTCGATCGGAAAGAGTCCGGCTGCAAGCGCGACAATGAGGCCGACGAGAATCTGGCTCACGGCCGGCGTGCGATAGCGGTGGTGAAGCTTCGCGAAGATCGGCGGCAGCAGGCCGTCATGCGCCATGGTGAAGAAGACGCGCGTCTGGCCGTAGAGCAGCGCGAGAATGGCGGTCGTGAGCCCCGCGAGCGCGCCGAGCTTCACCACCCAGGCGAGCCCGGCCACGCCCGTGCGATCCATGACCAGCGCCATCGGGTCCGGCACGCCGAGCTCTTTATAGTTTACGACGCCGGTCGCCACCGCGGCGACGGCGACGTAAAGGATGGTGCAGATGATGAGCGAACCAACAATGCCGATCGGGACGTCGCGCTGCGGCGTATGCGCCTCCTGCGCCGCCGTGGAAACCGAATCGAACCCGACATAGGCGAAGAAAACCACGGAAGCGCCGCGCGCCACGCCGCTCCAGCCGTAAACGCCGAATTCGCCGCTGTTCTCCGGGATCAGGGGCGACCAATTGGCGGCATTGATATGCGCTGCGCCGACGGCGATCACCAACAGCACCACCATCACCTTGAGGGCGACGATGACATTATTGAAGCGCGTCGACTCGCTCGTGCCGCGGACGAGCAAAAGAGTGAGCAGAAGCACGATGCCCGCCGCCGGCACGTTGAAGAAACCATGAGCGCCGGAATCGCCGGATGACGCAAAATAGGCGCTGGTGAGCTGTGGCGGGATGCCGATGCCCAAGCCCTGCATCACACGGTTGAAATATCCCGCCCAGCCGACGGCGACTGTCGCGGCGCCGGCGGCATATTCCAGCACGAGGTTCCAGCCGATGATCCAGGCGAAAATCTCGCCCAGCGTGACGTAAGTATAAGTATAGGCGCTGCCGGAAACTGGAATGAGCGCGGCAAGCTCGGCGTAGCAAAGCGCGACGAAGGCGCAGGCGAGCCCCGAAAGAATGAATGAGACCATGACGCCCGGCCCGGCGTAATTCGCCGCCGCCGTGCCGGTGAGCACGAAAATGCCCGCCCCGATGATGCCGCCGATGCCGAGCGCCATGAGCGACACCCAGCCCAAAGCGCGCTTCAGGCCGGCGTCGTCCTTTTCGGCGCCATGCGCCGCGATGAGTGCGACGACGGATTTGCGCGTGAAATAGATCTTTCTTGCCGTTTCGGACAATGGACGGTCCTTTCGCATTTGCGCGGCGCAACCGGAACATCTCGGGCCGGGGAGCCTGCGGCCGATTATGGTTGCGTCGCAAGAAGATACAAGCGGAAATGCCCTGGCTCTAGAATGCGCAAGCGCACAGGTCACGAGCGCGAAAAGGCCGCATATTCAAGGACGATCTCGGCTGCGCGCGCGCTCGGGCGCGCCCCCGCCTCGATCAGACGCGCGCGCACGCGCTCGAAGGCCCCCAATTGCGACGCGCGGGCCGGGCTCTCCGCGAGGAGGAGCGGCGCAACAGCCTCGGCGAGGGTGCGCGGGGTCGCAGCCTCCTGGAGAAATTCCGGAATGGCGTTTTCTCCGATGACGAGGTTGGGAAGCACGATCGAATGCACCTTGACGAGAAAGCGCAGGAAGGATTCGAGCCGCGACACCCGATAGGCGACAACCATGGGCGTGCGGGCGAGCGCGAGCTCCAGCGTGGCTACGCCGGAAGTGACGAGCGCCGCGTGCGCTTTTCCGAACGCTGCGAATTTCTCAGACTGCGACAGAAGCCGCGGGACGATCGGCCAGCCGCGCAGCGCCTCGCGCAAGGCCGCCTCCATATTCGGCGCAACCGGAATGGCGACGTCGAGCTGGGGATGGTCGCGCAAAAGCAGCGCAAGCGTTTCGCCATAAAGCGGGGTCATGCGCGCGATTTCAGCGAGGCGCGAGCCGGGAAGGACCAGCAGGAGCGGCGGGTCCGCCTTATCAGGTCGGCGCGAAAGCTCATCGAGCTTTTCGACGAGGGGGTGGCCGACATAAACGCACCGCGGCCCGCCGAGCTTTTGATGCGCCTCGGGCTCGAAAGGCAGCAAGGCGAGCACGCAGTCCACATATTCGCACATCTTCCGTGCGCGCCCCGGCCGCCAGGCCCAGACCGTGGGGCTGACATAATCGACAACCGGAATTCGCGCATTGGCGCGGCGCACCTTGCGCGCAACGCGATGCGTGAAATCCGGCGCGTCGATGACGACGAGACAATCCGGATTCTCATCGAGGACGGCCTGCGACGTTTCCTCTATGCGCGCGAGAATGGCCCGAAGGCGCGCGATCACAGGGACAAGGCCCATGACCGCTATCTCTGTCATGGGAAACAGTGACGCGAGCCCTTCGCGCGTCATCGCCTTGCCGCCGACGCCGATGAATTCCGCGTCTGGCCGGCTTTCTCGCAAGGCGCGCATCAACGCTGCGCCGAGCGCATCGCCGGACGCTTCGCCGGCGATGAGAAAAATGCGCGGGCCGCTCAAGTTCGGTCGGCGCGGCGGCGCGGCGCGCAAAGCGGGCGTTGCGACGGCGCGCGCAGGAAGGAGATGATTTGCGCGACATCGGCATTGTCCGCGTAGGCCGCCTCGATGTCGCCAATGCGCTCGCTCAAGGGCATCGCATCGACATCTTCCATGAACAGTCGCCGGTAGGCTTCCCGTAGCAATGCGATGCGCTCGGCGGAAAACGCGCGCCGTCTCAGTCCCACGACGTTCACGCCAAAAAGATGCGCGCGATTGCCGCCCGCCATCCCGAAGGGAATGACATCGCCTTCCACGCCCGCGAGCCCGCCCACAAAGGCATGCGGTCCGATGCGGACATTCTGATGCACCGCGGTCCCGCCGCCGATCGAGGCGTGATCGCCGATCTCGACATGACCGCCGAGCAGCGCCTGATTGGCGAGCACGACGCCGTCGCCGAGGCGACAATCGTGCGCGACATGCGAATAGGCGAGCAAGGCGCAACGGGCGCCGATCTGCGTGCCGGCGCCGATCCCGGAATTGATCGTGACGCCCTCGCGAATGACGCAGTCCTCGCCGATAGAAAGCGCGCCCTGGGCCAGCGCCGCCTTGAGATCCTGGGACGGCGCCCCGATCGACGCGAAGGGAAAGACTTGCGCGCGGGCGCCGATCACCGTGCGCCCCGTCACGGCGACATGCGATTTCAGGACAGAGTCGGCGCCGATCTCGACGCCGGCGCCGATATGGCAGAAGGGGCCAACGGCGACGCTCCGATGCAAACGCGCACCGGCTTCGATGATCGCTGTCGGGTGGATGGTTGCCGTCATGTGGCCGCCCGCTCCGGGCTTTGATCAGACGCCCATCATGGCGCTGATCTGCGCTTCGCAGACGAGCGCGCCGTCGACGAGCGCCCGGCCTTGATACCACCAGATGTTCCGCTTTTGGGCGGTCTTCGTCATGTGGAACTCCACACGGTCGCCGGGCGTGACCGGCTTGCGGAACTTGGCGCCGTCGATCGTCATGAAATAGACGAGCTTGGGCTTTTCGCTCTGGGCCTGTGCGCGCATGACCATCACGCCGGCCGTCTGGGCCATGGCCTCGACGAGGAGAACGCCGGGCATGACAGGCCGCTCCGGAAAATGTCCCGTGAATTGCGGCTCATTGATTGTGACATTCTTGATGCCGACGCCGGACTGGTCGCCGCGAATATCGATAATGCGATCGACCAGCAGAAAAGGATAGCGATGAGGCAGGCTGCGCATGATCTCGATAATATCCGCGCTCTCCAGCGTCGCGCCCGCTTCCGTCCCTGACATAGTTTTTCCCCGGTGATGCAGAGCGTCTGTCGCGCTCCTCCTGGGGCTCTTTTATATCGGGTTCTTCGGCTTGTCGCGCCGCGCCAGCCTATCGAGGATCGCTTCGGCGCGAAGATAACGCCTTAGCGGCCGGGCGGGGGCGCCGCCGTAACGCGCGCCCGGCGGCACGTCTCGCATCACGCCTGATTTCGCGGCGACGGCGGCGCCCTCACCGATCACGAGATGCCCTGCAACGGCCGTTTGGCCGCCGAGCGCGACATAATCTCCGATCTCGCATGAGCCGGCGATCCCCGTTTGTGCGACGATCGCGCAAAAACGGCCGATGACGACATTATGGGCGATCTGCACGAGATTATCGATCTTCGTGCCCTCGCCGACGATCGTGTCGCGCGTCGCGCCGCGGTCGATCGTGGTATTGGCGCCAATCTCCACGTCGTCCTGGATGATGACCCGGCCGAGCTGAGGCGTCTTCAGCCACCCTTTGCCTCCTCGCGCGAATCCGAAACCATCCTGCCCGAGCCGGGCGCCCGGATGAATGATGACCCGATCGCCGATCAGCGAGCACATGACGCTCACCTGAGCGCCAATCGAGCAGTCGCGGCCTATACGCACGCCCGAGCCGATGACCGCCTGCGCTCCGACGATGGTTCCCGCGCCGATTTCGGCGCCAGGTCCTATGACGGCGCCCGGGTCTACAGTGACTCCGGGCTCCAGCCGCGCTTCAGGGTGGACCGTCGCGCCGGGTGAGACGCCGCTCGCGCGGAAGAGCGACTCGGGCCGCAAAGCTTGGGGAAAAAGCTTCGCCGCCGCCAGCGCCATCGCGCGCTGTGGATCGTCGGCGATTAGGGCAGTAATGCGCTTGGGCAGAAGCTCGACGTGCCGCGCGTGGATGAAGCAGGCAGTGGCGCGGCAGGTTGCGAGAGCGTCGGTGTAACGCCTCGAAGCAAAGAAGCAAAGGTCGCCTGGATGGCCAGCCCCGAGCGGCGCAACGCCAGTGATGAGCCGCGGCTCATCCGAAGCTTCTGCCTGCTGGATTGTCGCCCCGGCGTGCTCCGCGATCTCCTCGATCGTATAGGGCCGCGAGAGGTGGAAGAAGGCCGCAACGCTCATATGAGCCGCTCGCCGGATGTCAGAGACAAAAAACCCGCCGGGGCGCGCTCCCACCCGGCGGGTTCCTGATTATCAGAAGTTCGTGCCGCCGGAGAAGCGGAAGTTCTGGGTGATGTCTTCGCGCGCTTTCGAGGTCACGACCGCATAGTCGAAGCGGATCGGGCCCATGGGCGAATTCCACAGCACGGAGGCGCCGACCGACGAACGAAGGCGGAAGCCGTTTGAGTTCGGCACGACGCATGTGCCCTGCCCGAAGCTCGCCTCCGGCGTATAGGCCGCGAGGCAGGTCACGCCCGGAATTGTGGGCAAATTATTGCTGAAGTTGGTGCGGCCCTGGAAGTTCCAGAGGCTGCCCGCGTCCGCGAAGAGCGCGCCCTTCAAGCCGAGATCCTTCGGCAGGCCCCACAGCGGGAACTGCACTTCGAGAGACCCACCCAAATAGTCCGTGCCGCCGAGCGAGTTGCCATTACGCGCGTTATAGGTCGTGAAGATATTGGAGTCGCGCGGGCCGATGCCGCCCGGCGCGAACCCGCGAACCAGGCTCGGGCCGAGATTGAAGTTATCCTGAATTCGAGGCGTATATCCACCGAAGGGCAACAGATGGCCGCCCTGCACACGAGCGATGCCGACGACGTCGTCGATATAGGGAATCTCGTGGAAGTAGCGGATGTCGCCGGTCGTGCGCAGGTAGCGAGACGTGCCGCCGAGGCCGGCTGCATCCTGGCTCATGGTCGCGAGCCAGCCATTGTGGGGATTACGGAAGTCGTCGATCGTGTTGTAGTTCAGCGAATAGCCGATCATCGAAGTGAGGATCGTGCCCTGCGATTGCTTGATGGCCAGCGACGCTTCGCCATTCGTCTGACAGTTGAAGAACAGGCTCGGCGGCCCCACGAGGGGCGACCCCGGCGTAACCGCGAGCGGATAAGTACAGTCGTTATATGGCTTGCTGTTGGTGTTAGGGATCGAGATCGTCGTCTGATAGATCGAATAGCGCGGCGAGAAGCTGACCTCATCCGTCACAGGGACGCCGAAACGCACCGTGCCGCCGACAGAGGTCGAGCTGTAGATCGAGTAGTTATAGGCGTCCTGCCGACGCGCGAAGACGTCGAAGCCGGCTGAGATGCGCTGATCGAGGAAATAAGGCTCGGTGAAGCTGAAGGTTACGCCGCGCGCGATCTGACCCGCCTGGACGGACAGACGCACCGCCTGACCGCGACCCATGAAGTTGCTCTCCGAGACCGAGACCTCGGCGATGAAGCCCTGGTTGGTCGAGTAGCCGCCCGAGACGCCGAAATTGCCGGTCGGCTGATCCTCAACGTCGACGTTGAGCACAACGCGATCCGGCGCCGAGCCCGGCTCGTTGGTGATCTTGACCTTCTTGAAGTAGCCGAGGCCATTGAGGCGGCGCTCCGCGCGTTCGATGAGAACGCGGTTATAGGCGTCGCCCTCGCCGATGTCGAATTCGCGGCGAATGACGTAATCGCGCGTGCGGGTGTTCCCCCTGATATTGATGCGTTCGATATAGACGCGCGGGCCTTCATCGAGAACGAAGCGAATCGCGACGGTCTGCGCGGCAGGATCGCGCTCGCCGCGCGGGCGCGCCTGCGTGAAGGCGTAGCCCTTCCTCGCGATCTCGCGGGTCAGCGCCTCGACGGTCTTCTCCACCGCATCGCCGTTATAAACGTCGCCAGGCCCGATACGCAGCACATCGTTGAGCGCAGCGCCGTCGACATCGGGCAGATGCGATTCGACGCCCACGGAGGAGACGCGATATTGCGGGCCTTCCTCGACCACGATGGTGATGATGTAGCCCTGTTGCGCCGGATCATATTGCGCGTCCGAGCTGACGACATGGAAATCGGCGTAGCCGTTCTTCAGATAGAAACGGCGCACGAGCTCGAGGTCGGCGGCGATCCGGTCGGGATCGTAGACGTCGCTGGTCTTGATGAAGGAGAGAAAATTCATCTCCGTCGTTTCCATCAGACCGACAAGGCGACGCGTGGAATAGACATTGTTGCCGACGAAACGGATTTCCTTCACGCCTGTCTTGTCGCCTTCGACCACGGTGAAGACGACATCGATTCGGCCATTCGGCAATTCGACCGTGCGATAGGAGATCTTCGCGGCGGCGCGGCCGGCGCGGCGATAGATTTCGATCAGGCGGGCGACGTCGGCCTCTGCGACCTGCGGGCTGAAGGCGCCTCGCGCCTTGGTGCGCAGCTCGGGCTGCAGATTCTCGGTCTTGACCTTACTGTTGCCTTCGATCACGACGCGGTTGATCTGGTTGCCCTCGGCCACGCGGATGATGACATTGCCGCCCCTGCGGCTGGAGGAAATGGACGCAAACCGCCCACTCTCACGCAGCGCCTCGAGCCCTTTCTCGACTTCGGCCGGGCTCGTGCCGGTGAAATAGGAGCGAATGGTCTCGGCGTCCGTGCGCGCGGCGCCTTCTACGATGATGTCCGCCAGCGCCGGCGCGGAAAAAGCGAGGAAGGCCGCGAGAGCGGCAATGAGCAGTGACGAAGATTTCCAAATGCCGCCAGTGGATTGCATGTAATGCCGGTCCTCGTCCGCAACTTCCGCCGCCCAAAGCGCGGCGAATAGCAACCTATCGTATAGGGCGAAACGCACTGTTCCGCATTCCGCTGAAACTTCTACAGGGTTTAACCACCCCTGCAAATCCAGATTAAAATCTATCCGCGCAATTTGTCGAAGGCGTGGCGTCAAAGCCACGATTCATGGTCATCAGAAAGTTAACGGAACGCCAACAGGCTCAATAAATCAAAAGACCGCGGCACAGGCCGCGGTCTTGTCATAATACTTTTACAACCCAACGCCTCCGCTCAGGACGCCCCGCCGACCAGACGTTGCAGAAGCCGCGCAATGTCGTTGTAGGTCGAGAAGATCATGAGGCCGCCAACCATGGCGAGACCTAGCCGGAAGGCAAGCTCCTGAGCGCGCTCGTTCAGCGCCCGGCCCCGGACAGCCTCTATCGTGAAGAACAGCAGATGGCCGCCGTCGAGCAGCGGCACCGGCATCAAATTCAACAGGCCAATTGAAACGGAAAGGATGGCTATGAGATTGAAAAACGGCGCGAAACCCACTTTTGCAGCCGCCAAGGCCGCCTGCCCCGAGATCTGCGCGATGCCGATCGGGCCGGAGAGCTGGTCGGCGCTCTCGCGGCCGCTCGCCAGCCCGGCAATATAAGCGCCGGTGCGGTGCACGACCTGCCAGGTCTCGCTGAAGCCCATCCCGATCGATTCGACCGGCCCGAAGCGCTCTTCCCGCACGTCTTTCGCGTCGGCGGAGGACTTGAGGCCGAGCATGCCGATTCGAACCTTTCCCGCGGCGCTTTCGACCTCGCGCCAGGCGGGCGTCGCCTCGAGCGACACATCCCTGTCGCCGCGCCGAACCACGAAAGCGAGCTTGGTGTTGGCGGAGACAGATACGATTTCCTGGATCTTTGAGAAGGCGTCGATCGGCGCGCCATCGATGGAAAGCACGAGGTCGCCCGGCAAGAAACCCGCCGCCTGGCCGGCCCCGCCCTCGATCACGGCGCCGATGCGGGGCGCCATAACGGTGCGGCCGTAGTAGCCGAATATGCCGGCGAACACGACTATGGCGAGAAGGAAATTGGCGAACGGTCCAGCGAAAACAATCGCCGCCCGCTTCCATACTGGCTGCGCCGCGAAAGTGACGGCGCGCTCGGCCTCCGGCATGGCGCTTACGGAATCGGGGTCGGGGACGCTAGCGGCGTTGGCGTCGCCATGGAATTTTACATAGCCGCCGAGCGGAATGGCCGCAATGCGCCAGCGCGTTCCGTGGCGATCCATCCGCGACCACACTTCGGGACCGAAGCCAATCGAGAAGGCGTCAACCTTGACCCCGCACCATCTCCCGACAATGAAATGGCCGAATTCGTGGAAGAAGACGACGACGCTCAGGATTATGACAAAGGGGATGACGTAGGTGGCGAAAGTCATCAGCAGATCCAGCACGGTCTCGTCTCCAACGCTTCACTCGGGCCAAAGATCCGCGCCAGCGTGGGGTGCGGGACTTGGTTACTGAAGCGTTAACATGCCCGAAGGCGCATCGGCGGCCAAGACCGCTCGCGACCTTTCTCTGACAATATGGTCAACGGCGAGCGCTTCCGCCACGCTTTCAGGCTCTTGCGCATATCCTTCCCGCAGCGCGGTCTCGCAGGCCTCGGCGACGTGGCGGACGATTCCAGAGAATGGAATGCGGCGATCGAGGAAGGCCTCGACCGCAATCTCATTGGCCGCATTGAGCACCGTCGTGAGCCCCCCGCCCTGCGCCAGCGCGTCGAGCGCCAGCTTCAGCGCCGGGAAGCGGTCGAAATCAGGGGCTTCGAACGTCAGTGTGGCAATCTTGGCGAAGTCGAGTCGCGGAGCCGGAGTGGTGAGTCGCTCGGGATAGGCCAGGCAATGGGCGATGGGCACGCGCATATCCGGCGGCGCCATGCCAGCCGTGACCGAGCCGTCGGAAAAAGCGACGAGCCCGTGAACGATCGATTGCGGGTGCACGACCACCTCGAGCTTCTCCGCCGACACGCCGAAAAGGTGGTGCGCCTCGATCAGCTCGAGGCCCTTGTTCATCATTCCAGCCGAGTCGACCGTGATCTTGGGGCCCATCGCCCAATTGGGATGATTGAGGGCTTCCTCGACTGTCGCGCCGGCGATTCGCTCCTTGCTCCAGGTGCGGAAGGGACCGCCGGACGCCGTTACGATCATCCGCTCGATTCGCGAAGGGTCTTCCCCGCCGAGCGCCTGGAAGATGGCGTTGTGCTCACTGTCGACCGGAAGGAGCATCGCCTCCATCATCCTGGCCATGCGCATGAAAGGCGCGCCGGCGCAGACGAGGCATTCCTTGTTGGCGAGCGCGACGTCCCGGCCGAGCGAGAGCGCCGCATGGGTGGGCTCGACGCCGGCGGCGCCGACGATGGCGGACACCACGAGATCAGCCTCCCGCACAGCCGCCTCGATAATCGCCTCGCGACCAGCGGCAACCTGCGTATTGGTTCCGGCGAGCGCTTCCTTGAGCTCGTAATAGGCAGATTCGTCGCGGATCGCGGCGAATTCCGCCTTGGTGCGGCGGGCGATGGCGGCGAGCGCTTTCGCGTCGCGCCCGCCGGCGACGGCGGAGACGGAGAAGCCGTCGGGGTCGCGTTCCAACAGGTCAACCGTCGAACGGCCGACCGAGCCAGTCGCCCCAAGGAGGACGATACGGCGCGGCGCTTGCGCGCGCCCGTTGCCTTGTCCGTTCTTCAAATCCATGAGCGTCTTCACCAGAAAAAGAGGTTGGCCGCAGCCAAAGGATCGCCCCGGACCAGGCCGATCGCCGCCGCGAAAACGCAAGCGAAGATGAAACCGTCCAGCCGGTCCATGACCCCGCCGTGGCCGGGAATGAGCTGGCTCGAATCCTTGACGCCGAAGTGGCGCTTGACCGAGGATTCGAATAGGTCGCCCAATTGCGATATGGCGGCGGCCGCCAAGCCGACAAGGAAGGTTTGGGGCCCTGCGAGCGCCGCGCCGCCCCAGACATAGGCCGTTGCGAGGCCGAGCAAGGCGCCGCTGACGACCCCGGTGATGGCGCCAGACCAGGTCTTTCCGGCGGAAACGCGCGGCCAAAGTTTGGGACCGCCGATCAGCCTCCCGCCAAAATAGGCAAAGACGTCGGTCCCCCAAACGATGGCGAACAGAAAGGCGATGGCGAGCACCCCGAGATCGGATGACTCTCGCAGCCAGCAGACCGAAAAGGCCAGGGCTCCGGCGTAGACGACGCCGCCCGCGGCCCACACGCGCCGCTCCCGCCCCGCCAGAACCGCGGCGATCGCCGCGAAAACGATGAGCTCCAGAGCGGCGGCGCCCGCAAGCCCGCTCCGGCCCAAAGCCGCGGCCGCAGCGATGGCCGCCCCGCCCGCGGCGACCCTGCCGAGCCGCCGCTCGCCGCCAATGAGCCCCTGCCACTCCCAGTTCACGGCGAAAGCGGCCGCAAGCCAGAAAAACGCGAAGACGGCCCCGCCGATGTAGAGCGTGACGACCGCGGCCGCCACCAGCACCGCCGCCGAGGCGACGCGCGGACCGAGATCAGCAAAGCCGCCACTCTTTCCCGGCTCCTTCTTGACCAGGGCGCTCATGAGGCTGTCTTGGCGCTGAGCGCCGGCTCAACACGGCCGAACCGGCGCTCGCGATGGGCGTATTCTTGCAGGGCGGCGATCATCGCCGCCCTGTCAAAGTCCGGCCAGAGGATGGGCAGGAACACGAATTCGGCATAAGCGGCTTGCCACAAGAGAAAATTGGAGAGGCGCTGCTCGCCCGATGTCCGGATGATGAGATCCGGGTCCGGTATGTCGGCCGTGTCGAGACGGGCCGCGATCGCGTCGGCGTCGATCTCATGCGGCGCAAGGCGCCCCTGCGCCACCATTTCGGCGAGCGCGCGGGCGGCCGCCGCGATTTCCTGCCGCGCCCCGTAATTGAAGGCGACCACGAGCGTCAGGCCGGTGTTGGCCTCGGTCACCCGTTCGGCCTCCTCCAGCAGGTCCGTGATATCCGCGGAGAGATCGTCGCGCGCGCCGATGACGCGCACGCGCACGTTATTGGCCTGCAGCTCGGTGAGGTCGTTGCGGATAAAACGATGCAGCAGCCCCAGAAGGCTCTGCACCTCGTCGCGAGGGCGCGACCAGTTCTCGGCCGAAAAGGAATAGACCGTGAGGTAGGAAATCTTGAGCTCTATCGCAGCGCGCACGGCCCGCCGCAGCGCCTCGACACCCCGGCGATGCCCCTCGAAGCGCGGCAGGCCGTGAGCGGCGGCCCAGCGGCCATTGCCGTCCATAATGAGCGCGACGTGACGCGGGGCCGTCTTGATGCCGAGTGCGGTCGTCGCCATTTGGAGTAAATCGCCTTCCGCCATCGTTGCAATCCGAATCGCCGGCCCGATCTTAGCAAAGGCAGGCGGGCGCCGCCGCACTCGTCTCCGTGAAGCGGAACGGCCTCACACTTGCATAATTTCTTTTTCCTTGGTGGCCAATGCGGCGTCGATCTCCTTGATCGCCTCGTCGGTCGCCTTTTGGACCTCGGTTTCGTGCCGCTTCGCGTCGTCCTCCGGAATTGCGTGATCCTTCAAAAGCTTCTTCAAGACATCGATGCCGTCGCGGCGAACGTGACGCACCGCTACGCGCGCCTCCTCCGCGTATTTGTGCGCGACCTTCACCAGCTCCTTGCGGCGCTGCTCGTTGAGCTCCGGCATGCGAATGCGCAGGGTCTGCCCCTCGACGGTCGGCTGAAGGCCGAGATTGGCCTCCCGGATCGCCTTGTCGACCGCGATGACGAGCGCCTTGTCCCAAACCTGGACAGAGAGCATGCGCGGCTCCGGCACGCTGACCGTCGCGACTTGATTGAGCGGCGAGACCTGACCATAGGCGTCGACATGCACCGGGTCCAACAGGCTCGCGGCGGCGCGGCCGGTCCGCAGGCCGCCGAATTCATGCTTCAGGGTCGCGATTGCGCCCTGCATGCGGCGTTTCAAATCCGCCAGATCGAATGTGTCCGTCATGGTCTCCACAACCTGTCTCGTCGCCGCCGGCGGCGCAAGTGGCATCGGGCCGGCGAGGTTCTCTACTGGGCCCGCGAATTCCCGGGTCTCCGATCGGGCCCCTTATGACATGTTTTTGGTCTCCGCGCGCTAGAGACGTGCGGGATCAAGGCGCGACGAGCGTCGACCGGCCCCCGCCGGCGAGCACCGAAGCGATGGCGTTCGGCTCGCCGATGGAAAAGACGATAACCGGTATCCGGTTCTCGCGCGCGAGCGCAAAGGCCGCAGTGTCCATCACGGCGAGATTTTGAGCGATAGCCTCATCGTGGGTCAAGCGTTCGTAGCGCTTGGCGTTCGGGTCGCGCTTAGGGTCGGCGGTATAGACGCCATCGACCTGGGTGGCCTTCAACACCGCGTCCGCAGAAAGCTCGGCCGCGCGCAATACGGCGCCTGTATCAGTCGTGAAGAATGGGTTGCCGGTGCCGCCGGCGGCGATGACCACCCGCCCCTTGGCGAGGTGATGCAGCGCAGCGCGGCGCGAAAAGGATTCGCACAGGGACGGCATCGGAACCGCCGAGAGGCACCGCGCCGGACGCCCCTGCATCTCGATCGCCTGCTCCAGCGCAAGACCGTTCATGACGGTCGCCAGCATGCCGATCGAATCGGCGCGGGCGC
The DNA here is from genome assembly GCA_036560425.1 of Methylocystis sp. Classification (GTDB taxonomy): domain Bacteria; phylum Pseudomonadota; class Alphaproteobacteria; order Rhizobiales; family Beijerinckiaceae; genus Methylocystis. The sequence goes on from DATBRF010000049.1 coordinate 15,746, forward strand.
GCTCGATCCCCGTCTCCGCTCCCTTGATGCCGCGAAAGAAATTGCCGCCGCCGACCACGACCGCGACCTCATGGCCGTTCTGCGCGGCCGTCGCAAAATCCTTGGCGATGCGCGCCAGGGTCCCCGCGTCGAGCCCATGGGGCGAAGGTCCCTGCAGCGCCTCGCCCGAAAGCTTGACGACCACGCGTTTATATCGCTTGCAGGCGTGGTCGGGCATGGCGGGGTCTCTCTGATGCTTGGGCGGAGCGCGACCTTACATACGAATGGCGCGCGCCCGCCGCAAGTGACCCCCTTTGCATCGCTCAACAGAGCGTTACGGCCCGACCTCGCCGCCCGTCTCCCCGAACACCTGCCCTGTGGCGTAGCTCGACTCGGTCGAGGCGAGCAGAACATAGATTGGCGCGATCTCGGCGGGTTGGCCTGGGCGCCCGAGTGGCGTCGAGGAGCCGAATTGCGTCAGATGCTCCTGCGTTTGCCCGCCGCTCGGCTGCAGCGGGGTCCAGAAAGGACCCGGCGCCACGGCGTTGACGCGGATGCCATGCGAGACAAGCTGCTTGGCGAGACCCAAGGTGAAATTCAGAATGCCGGCCTTGGTTACGGCATAATCGAGCAAGTGCTGCGACGGCTGGTAGGCGTTGATCGACGTGGTGTTGATGATCGTCGAACCGGCCGGCATATGCGGGATGGCGGCCTTGGTGATCCAGAACAGCGCGTAGAGATTCGTGCGGAAGGTCCAGTCGAGATCGTCCGTGGTGATCTCCATGATCGACTCGCGCACATGCTGGCGCGCGGCGTTATTCACCAGAATATCGAGGCCGCCGAGCGCGTTGACGGCGTCATCAACGAGCTTCTTGCAAAACATCTCTTCGCGAATGTCGCCGGGGATGGGCGCCGCCTTGCCGCCGGCCTCCTTGATCAGCCCCACGACCTCCCGCGCATCCTCCTCCTCCTCCGGGAGATAATTGATGGCCACATCCGCGCCCTCGCGCGCGAAGGCGATCGCCGCCGCGCGGCCGATGCCGGAATCGCCGCCCGTGAGCAGCGCCTTGCGACCCTTGAGCCGTCCCGAGCCGCGATAGCTTTTCTCGCCGTGATCGGGCCGCGGATTCATCTTGCAGGCGAGACCCGGCCAGGGTTGCGGCTGTTTCTCGAAAGGCGGCTTCGGGTAAAGCTCGCGCGGATCGCGCAGCCCGTCGGTCTGCGCCTGCATGTCCGGCAAGGGGGCGTCGCTCTCGATGCCGTGGACCGATACGTTTTCGTTGATCGCTTCTTCGACCCACTGTTGTTGCGCAGGCATCGCGACCCTCCCGGCGCCCCGCCAGTCCGGCCAAACGCGGGGGCGAGAGGATTGTTTCAAGAGGCGAATCGCCTCCAAGGCGGGGTTTTCCGCCGTTATGGCTCAGGACCAGTTCGGCGCGAACTGGTCCTGGGCGCTTATCCCGGCCATCCCCCGCCAAGCGGCGCGGCTGGGCAAAATCTTGACGAAAAAAAGGCCGGGGGTTGAAACCCCGGCCCCTACCCTCGATCATCTCCACGCGAATGCAGAGCGGCGCTTACCCCTTCGCAGCCGCCGCGACTTCCGCCGCGAAATCGCTCGTCTGCTTCTCGATGCCCTCCCCGAGCGCATAGCGGATGAAGCCCTTGATGGCGATCGGCGCGCCGGCCTTGCCTTCGAGCTCCTTCACCGCCTGGGCGACGGTCTTGCCATTGTGCTCGGGGTGGTTCGACACCTGGTCGAGCAGGCAGACCTCCTTGGCGAAGGTCTTGATGCCGGACTCCACGATCTTCTCGAGCACATTGGCCGGCTTCCCCGCGTTCTTCTCACGCAGAAGATTGGCCTCGCGCTCGACCACCGCCGGGTCGAGGCCGGCGGCGTCCATCGCCTGCGGATTGGCCGACGCCACATGCATGGCGACCTCGCGGGCGAGCTTGCCGAGCACTTCCTTGTCGCCGGTCGACTCCAGCGCGACGATCACCGCCATCTTGCCCTGGCCGTCGACGACCTGGCCGTGCACATAGCGTCCGACGACGCCGTCGCCGACAGTCAGAGAAGCCGCGCGGCGCAGAGTGAGATTCTCGCCAATCGTGGCGATCGAGCTGGTGATGTTCTCGGCGACCGTGCCGCCGCCCGGATAAGCCTGAGCGCCGAGCTCGGCGGCGTCGGTCTTGCCGGTGGTCAGCGCGACCTCGGCGATTTTCTTGACGAGCGCCTGGAAATCCGCGTTGCGCGAGACGAAGTCGGTCTCCGAGTTCACCTCGACGACCACGCCGGTCTTATCGCCCGTGAGCGCGGCGACGAGGCCTTCGGCGGCCACACGGTCGGCCTTCTTGGCGGCCTTGGAAAGGCCCTTCTTGCGCAGCCAATCGATCGCGGCCTCGAACTCGCCGTCAGTCGCGGTGAGCGCCGCCTTGCAGTCCATCATGCCGGCGCCGGTGCTCTCACGCAGTTCCTTGACGAGGGCGGCGGTAATCGTGGCCATGGTCGAAATCCTTCTGTTGGACCGTTCGGCGGGAACTCCCGGCTTCCCGGCTCTCGGGGGCTTTATTGCGACGGGCGCCGGCTCTGGGTGAGCCGGCGCCCGAGGTAAAGGCGAAAGATGACAGTCCGGCGTTATGCGGAAAGAAGCGCGCGCGCCTGATCGATCCAGCCGTCGCGGGCGATGCGGCCATTGAGCTTGAGCTCGGCGTCGGCCTTCTCTACGTCGGCGGGCGTCATCGCGGCGAGCTGCCAGTAATGGTAAATGCCGTAGTCGTTGAGCTTCTTGACAAGCTGCGGGCCGACGCCATTGAGCTTGGCGAGATCGTCGGGCGCGCCGCGCGGCGCGGCGAGGAGCTCGAAGGCCTCGGCCGACTCGTAAGATTCGGGAGCCGCGCCGCTTGCCGTCGCCGGCTCGGCCTCCGGCGTTTCCGCCTCGCCGAGGTCCACGCCCAGGGCGCCCTGGCTGCGGGAGATGCCGTCGATCGCCGCGCGGGCGATGAGATCGCAGTAGAGCGCGATGGCGCGGCCGGCGTCGTCATTGGCCGGGATCGGATAGGTCACGCCGTCCGGATCGCAATTGGTGTCGAGGATCGCCACGACCGGAATCTTGAGGCGGTTGGCCTCCTTGATCGCGAGCTGCTCCTTGTTGGTGTCGATGACGAAGATCAGGTCGGGCGTGCCGCCCATATCCTTGATGCCGCCGAGCGCCTTCTCGAGCTTGTCGCGCTCGCGGGTCAGCAGCAAGCGCTCCTTCTTCGTCACGCCTTGCGCCCCGGCCGAGAGAATCTCGTCGAGCTTGCGCAAGCGGTTGATCGAGCCCGAAATGGTTTTCCAGTTGGTCAGCGTGCCGCCGAGCCAGCGGGAGTTGATGTAATATTGCGCGCTGCGCCTGGCGGCGTCGGCGATTTGGTCCTGCGCCTGCCGCTTGGTGCCGACGAAAAGCACGCGGCCGCCCTTGGCGACCGTATCCGATACGGTCTTCAGCGCCTGATGCAGCAGCGGAACGGTCTGGGCAAGGTCGATGATATGGATATTATTGCGCGCGCCGAAAATATATGGCGACATCTTCGGGTTCCAGCGATGAGCCTGGTGGCCGAAGTGAGCGCCCGCCTCGAGAAGGCCGCGCATGGTGAAGTCGGGAAGCGCCATTTTAGTTTTCTCCGGTTGAGCCTCGGCGAAAGCAAGGTAAAGAGGCCGGAAGCCGGCCACCGGAAACGACGCCTTTGATCAGACGCCGCATAACCTTCGCCTGTGGGATGGGCGCGCTTATAAGCGAAGCGCCCGAAAGGAGCAATAGGGCTCGCCGCCAGCTTTGCGAGGGTAAAGGAGGGCGTCCAAAGGGCGCCACTCTAGCGCGCCAAAAGGGCGCCACTCTTTCATTTTGCGATGGGAAAAAAATTCGCGCCGCGACCAGTTGTCGCATATCAACAATTTGTTTTTATTGGATAAAATGCCTGTTTTGATCCCCCAGAAATTGGTCTGGTCGGCAGATTGCCAAGTGGTTGGAAACGGGCTAGGGTTACCCTCGATGCGGCAAGCATTCAGGTAAATAACAACAGGGGGAAAACGCATGGCTGTCAACGTTCACAGCTCCAGCGACATCGGCAAGATGCTGATCGGGATCGCCGCTTTCGTCGGCTTCGTCGTCGTCGCTCTTACTTGGGTTCCGGACTGGATCTCCCCCGAGGGCACGAACGGCACCGGCAACCGCAACGGCATCGAAGGCGCCGGCGTGGGCTCCACGGCCCGCATGATTCAGTAATACCTCTGCCGAACGACTTGCCGGGGGTTAAACCTCCCGGCTTTGTCTTCGGAGAGGACGGTCCGCGCGTCCTGGCCGGGCGCGGATCGATCTGGAGCCGACGCTTTCGACTTGTTCGGGCGTCGGCTTCCGCTTTTTGGACAAGTTCCCTGCGAGGGGGATCGCGCTGGCGCCGCCGGTAGCCGCTAATGCATGCGACGGGACTCCGCTCGGAGCTTGATGCGCCGTTTTCGCTTCGCCGCAATAATATCGGACGAAGAAAAGATCTGTCCCCACGCGACATCGGATACGATGACCAGCGTGGCCGGCGCTTCCCGAATTCCTGGGATTCAGAAGCTTACGATGGACCTGAGCAGCGCTATCCGCTTTTCCATAAACAGGGTATCTTATGAGCTGTTTACGGCGGGATCTATCTTTTCCGTCTATTCTCTTGCGTCGTCATTTTGCGTTGCTTTTTGCGCCTTGGCTTATCGCCATAAAGCGCGTCGTGGGCGCGCCAATTTAAAGGTTATTGCCCGGGCAATATTTGCGAAAAACGTTATTGCGCGCGAATCCTTCCATGCGGACGTAAATCTCTTCGTGCTGAGCGTCGTTTTTATGCCGGCCATCATCGGCAGCCTTGTGATCTCCACGAATGCGGTTGCAATAAGCGCTCATACTATGCTCACAAACGCGTTCGGCGCGATCGAGCCTGTCAGTCGAGGGGATTTTACAATAAAATTAGTCACGACCGTCGCGCTTTTCTTGGCCTATGAGATCGGATATTGGGTCGACCATTATCTCAAACACAGAATCCCGTTCTTATGGGAACTCCATAAAGTGCACCATACTGCCAACGTTCTCACGCCTTTGACCAACTTCAGAAACCACCCCATAGATAGTATCGTTTTCGGGTACATGCTCGCATTTTTTATCGGCGGCGCCTCCGGCGTAATGGACTGGCTCTTAGGGCGACATGCGGAAATGTTTTCTGTCGATGGTAAAAACATCATCTTCATCACTTTTCTATGGACCATTGGACATCTGCAGCATTCGCAATTTTGGATTCCGTTTCGTGGGGTTTGGGGACGAATTCTCTTGAGCCCGGCCCATCACCAGATCCATCATTCGAACGATCCCCGGCATTTCAATCGTAACCTCGGCAGCGTCCTTGCGGTGTGGGACTGGATGTTCGGGACGCTCGAGATTCCTTCTCGAGAAAACCCACGCCTTTCATATGGCGTCGACGAAGAAGGCCCCAACCCGCACTCCTCGCTTGGAATGCTGGCGGCGCCGCCGATCAAAGCTGGCTTAGCGCTCTGGCGGGCGCTCATCGTCATCAAGAAATCCTTCTTCAATGCGTGGCGCTCCGCGATAGCCCGGGTAGAGCAGCAGCGCCTTGGTTGATTTCTGCCAAATGCAAGCAGAACGCAGCTACACTTACCTATATACCACCATATATACTCAAGAAAATACCTGGCTTAGGCAACACAAAGCAGGATATGTTTCGCGCCAGCACGAACAATGCAGTTAACTATCGAATTTTATTCAATAATGATCACACACATTAAGAGCCAATAAATGTATACATGGTACATGCGCGTAGTTTGCGACTTCGACGGAAATGCGTCCCATGTCAACCTGGTTCGATGTTGAGCCAACTGCGTCCGATGGACGGTCGGAGAATGGAGGGACGTCCAGCCTCCGACGGAGGCTGAACGATGATTCCGGCTCCGCAGCGGTCGAGTTCGGACTTTTGGCGCCGCCGCTGTTTCTGATCCTGGTCGGTATGTTTGTGTTTGGGCTCACGCTTCAGAACTACATATCGGTGACGGCTGCCGCGGAAGCGGGCGCGTTCCAGCTTACGATAAGTCGTGGAGACTCCACACCTTGGACTGATACGCGCACCGCAGTATTCGCTGCCGCGCCTTCTCTCAAACAATCCAACACCACCATTTCCCTTATGGTAAATGGCATCACATGCACTTCTGACGCTTCGTGTTCGACAGCATTAACGTCAGCGGCAGGCCAGACTGCATCCGTGTCGGTATCGTATCCCTGCAACCTCGTGGTGATGGGCGTCAACTATCTGACGGGCTGTACTCTCAGCGCGGCGCCAAAGGGAAGGATCCAATGAAAAAATCGTTGCTTTCCGCCCTGCGCGCGCTCCGCCCTACGATCCGCCGCTTCGCCGACGAGCGAAACGGCGCCGTGGCGATCCTGATGGGGCTCACCGTCCCCGTTTTCGCGGGATTGCTGGGACTCGTCGTTCAACAGGCGCTTGCCTACCGAACGCGGCAGGCGTTGCAGAATTCGACGGCGTTAGCGGCGTTGGCGGCGGCGCAGGATCTGCCAAATTCAACAGCGGCGTCAACGGCGCAAAAATATGGATCCGCCGCTGGCGGCCTCAATATTTTGAATGGCTTTACGGTCAGCTCGACCGCTCAGCTGAAATGCCTCACAAGCACCGGCGTGCCCTGCGCCCCCCCGACGAACGCAAACGCGATTCTCGTTACGCAGTCGACGCAAGCGCCGCTGATATTCGGCGGGCTGTTTGGCAAGACCACGACGACAATTTCGGCGAGCGCGCTTGCAGGCGCCGGGGGCGGCAGCCGCTCCGGAGGCGGAGGGGCCGGGCTCGATATTATGCTAGTGCTCGACACGACGGCCTCGATGAACAGCTCCGATGCAGCTTGTTCAATTTCAGGCGCCACCCGACTTGGTTGCGCCTTGGGCGGAGCTCGAACCCTTGTGCAAAGCTTCGATCCGTCCGTCGTGCACGTGGGGTTGATGGTGTTCCCAGGCATCACTTCGTCGACGGTAAGCAACGATTACGACTGCTCCACGAGCACGCCGACGATCGTAAAATACAACGCCTCGCCTGCGCCGGTTTACCAGATAATCCCCTTTTCATCCGACTACAAAACGTCGGCAACCTCGTCTTTGAACACGAGCTCCAACCTGGTTCGGGCCCTTCAGGGCGGCGGCTCTGGCTGCGCACAGGGCCTTTCCGCTGTCGGCGGAGTTGGGACCTACTACGCTGACGCAATCACTGCGGCTCAAAACGCTTTACTCAGCACATCGGCTCCCGCGCGGCCCTATGCGCAGAAAGCGATTATCCTTCTCAGCGACGGCGATGCGGGCGCCACGTCCAGCAATGTGGGAACCTCTAAGTATCCGTCGCAGTGCCACCAGGGCATTACCGCCGCTCAAACGGCGACTCGGCAGGGGATCACCGTGTATACTGCGGCTTACGGAGCGCCGACGGGGGCGACCCCCTCGAGCTGCAGCACGGATACCGCCTCCCCTATTTCCGCTTGCTCGGCGATGCAGCAAATGGCCTCCAAGCCCTCGACCTTCTTTTCCGTCGGGACAGCGGGCTCTTGCACGTCAACCGTGAATGGCGTCACGTCGGACTTGGTCAAGATCTTCACTCAAATTTCTACTTCGTTGACGACTCCGCGGCTGCTTTCCCTCAACACACAATAGGGGGGTGAAGATAAAGCGGTTTGTGGCGTTCGCAGCTGGAGGCAGGCGACGGCCATCTCGTAGAAGCTGACATATGGAGAAGGAAAATGCGGACCTTGCTCTTTGGTTTCGCCTTGTGGATGGCTGCTCCTACGTTTGCGGTGGCCGATGTCGTCGCCGATGGCGCGGCGAGCTCCCAAACAGCCGCCTGTGCGCCGGGTTGGGTGACGGCCGCCTGCGGCAATTACACAGGATGCGCGCAACAAACCTGGTCCTGCTGCCCTGTCGCGTCTAGCGATGACGGCTGGCAATGGAGCGAGAGCGGTTGCAGCAGCGGTCCGTAGGCTTGCTTGCGACAATGACCGGCGCGCACGCCCCTCAGCCGTCCGCGCCTGTTTAAAACTCTATGCCTTCCTGCGCCTTCACCCCCGCCGCGAAATGGTGTTTCACGAGCGTCATTTCCGTCACGAGATCGGCGGCCGCGATCATTTCCGGCTTGGCGTTGCGTCCGGTGACGACCACATGCAAATCGTCCCGACGCGCGGTCAACCGAGCGAGCGTTTCCGCGAGCGGCAGATGGTCGTAGCGCAGCGAAATATTCAGCTCGTCGAGCACCAGCAGGCGAATTTCCGGATCATCCATCAGCGCGCAGGCCTTTTCCCAGGCGCGCCGCGCCGCCCCCTCGTCGCGGGCGCGGTCCTGCGTTTCCCAGGTGAAGCCCTCGCCGAGCGTATGCCATTCGACCTGCCCGAGCTTCTCCAGCATGTCGCGCTCGCCCGTGCGCCACGCGCCCTTGCCAAATTGCACCACGCCCACCTTCCAGCCATGGCCGAGCGCGCGCAAAGCGAGGCCGAAGGCCGCCGTGGACTTGCCCTTGCCCGGCCCGGTGTGGACCATCAGAAGGCCCTTTTGCGCGATTGTCTTGCCAGCCACCTCGGCGTCCTGAACCGCCTTGCGCTTTTCCATCTTCTCGCGATGACGGCGCGCGGGGTCTTTTTCCTGTGCTTCGTCCAAGAGGCGCTCCTTGGCGTTTGACGTAATCGTGACGCGCGCATATGACTGAACGCGACGGTCCTTCGCAAGAAGGCGAAAAGGGAACGCGGTGCGGGAGCTCCCAAAGCCGCGGCTGCCCCCGCAACTGTGACCGGGAAGGCTGCGTCATCGGCCACTGAGCGACAAGCTTGGGAAGGCGGCGCGGATGGAACCCGGAAGCCAGGAGACCTGCCGTCGCTTGTCGGAATATTGCGCCGCCGGTGGGGCGGCAGGGAGACGTTTACATGACGACCAAGACCGCCGCCGTCCGTTCGCTTTCCGCCGGCCACGCCGAAACGCTGAAGGCTGCTTTCGTCGCTTTCGTCATCGGGCTGGGCCTCGTCTATGGCGCCGGCTTCGCCAACACGCAGAGCGTGCACGACGCGGCGCATGATTCGCGCCACGCGCTCTCCTTCCCCTGCCACTGACCACCCTTCACGCGCCCCGTGATCGCGCGCCTTTTGGCGGCCGGCCTCGTTGCCGGCGTTGTTGCGGGCCTTGCCGTCGCAGGGCTGCAGCATGTCACGACGACGCCGCTTATCCTCGCCGCCGAGGTTTATGAGGCGGCGCAGCATGCGCATGGCGCAGCGGAAGCGGCGGGTCCCGCCTTTGAGGGCCTGCCCCGCACCGCCGCGACGAGCCTCGCGACCATCGCCGTCTCGACTGGCTATGCGCTGATCCTGCTCGCCGGCATGCTCTTTTCGGGAGAGGCGATCGGCCCGCGCCGCGCCGCGCTCTGGGGCGCCTGCGCCTTCGCCGCGACCGGGCTCGCGACGAGCCTCGGCCTCGCGCCCCAATTGCCGGGCGCCGCCGAGACCGATCTTGCCGGGCGCCAAATCTGGTGGGTCGCGACCGCCGTCTCGACGGGGGCCGGCCTCTTCGCCATGCTACGGCTGGAGAGCGCCGCCGCCAAGGCTTTCGGAGCCGCGTTGATCGTCGCGCCGCATTTCTTCTGGCCGACGCCGGCCGCGCCCGAAAGCACGGTTCCGGCTGAGCTCGCCGCCCGCTTCGCGGCGGCGTCGCTCGCCGTGCAGGCGCTTTGCTGGGTGCTCGCCGGCGCGCTCGCCGGGCTTACCTGGCGCCTTGTCTCGCAGGGCGAAACGGAGACCGCATGAGCGCCGCCAAAATACCGGCCACAATCGTCACCGGCTTTCTCGGCGCCGGCAAGACGACGCTCATCCGCCATGTTCTGGAGAACGCCCGCGACCGGCGCCTCGCGCTCGTCATCAACGAATTCGGCGACGTCGGCATCGATGGCGAGATCTTGCGCGCTTGCGGCGTGGAGACTTGCCCCGAGGAGAATATCGTCGAGCTTGCGAATGGGTGCCTGTGCTGCACGGTCGCCGATGACTTCGTCCCCGCGATCGAGGCGCTGCTCGCGCATGAGAAGCGGCCGGACCATATCATTATCGAAACCTCCGGCCTCGCTTTGCCCAAGCCGCTGGTGAAAGCATTCGATTGGCCGGCGATCCGCTCCAGGCTCACTGTTGACGGCGTCATCGCCGTCATCGACGGCAAGGCGGTGGCGGAAGGCCGCTTCGCCGACGATCTCGACGCTATTGCGCAGGAACGCGCCGAAACAGAGACGATCGACCACGACAATCCGCTCGAAGAGGTTTTCGAGGACCAGCTCGCCTGCGCCGATCTCGTCATCTTAAACAAAACAGATCTGCTCGACGAAAAGGAAGAGGCGGAGGTCGCCGCGCAGCTCGCAGAAGGCGCGCGAGATTGCGTGAAGATCGTGCGCGCCCGCGAGGGGCGCGTCGATCCGCTCGTGCTGCTCGGCCTCGCCGCGGCTGCGGAAGACGATCTTGCAAACCGCCCCTCGCATCACGACGCGGAGCCCGAGCACGACCACGACGATTTCGACAGTTTCGTCGTAGACGTTCCCGCCGTCTCCGATCCGGCGGCGCTCGTCGCGAGCCTCGCCGATGTCGCGCGCGCGCATGACGTGCTGCGCGTAAAGGGCTTCGTCGAGGTCGCGGGCAAGCCGATGCGTCTACTCGTTCAGGGCGTCGGCGCGCGCATTCAGCATCACTTCGACCGCGCCTGGAAGCCGGGCGAGGCGCGCGCGAGCCGTCTTGTCGTCATAGGCGAGAAGGGTCTCGATCGCGAGGCGATCATGGCCATTCTGGCGCGGCCGTGAGAGGCGCGCATGCATCTTCTGCCGCGCGATCTCCATAGTCTCGACGACGCCGGCGCGGCGACGGATCTCGGCCAGACTCCGGCCGACATTATCTTCCTGTCTTTCTCCGATTCGGAGCTGCGCCTGCTCGCGCGGCTGCACGCGACCGAAGAGGCGCGGTTTGCGAGCCTGCGCTGCGCGCCGCTAGCGCAACTCAAACATCCTTACTCCGTCGACCTCTATCTCGACACGGTTGCACGGCACGCGAAGCTTATCGTCGTGCGCCTCTTGGGCGGCAAGGATTATTGGGCCTATGGCGTCGAGCAGCTCGAGGCCCTCACGCGCACACACGGAATCGCGCTTGCGATTGCGCCCGGCGACACGGTCGAGGATATGCGCCTCTCGCAAGCCTCGACACTCGACGCTGAGGCATTGAACCGTATCTGGCGCTTTTTCCAGGACGGCGGACCGGAGAACCTACGCTCTTTCCTGGGCTATGCGTCAACGCTCGCGGGGCGCCCAATCGAATGGCGCGAGAGCGTCCCGGTCGCCAGCGCCGGCCGCTTCGAGAAAGCCTGCCGCGCCGCGCGAGACGAGGCGCCGCGCGCGTCGATCATTTTTTATCGTTCGCTCTATCTTGCCGACGACGTCGCGCCGATCTTGGCTCTCGCAGATGCGCTCGCCCAACGCGGCTTTGCGGTCGACGCGCTTTATGTCGCGAGCCTGAAGGAGCCGGAGAGCGAAGCTGTCGTGGCGCAAGCGCTGGACGCTTTCAAGCCGGACGTCATTCTAAACGCCACCGCCTTTTCGGCGCGCCGCGACGCGGGCTCTGTGCTCGACCGCGCGGATGCGCCGGTCTTGCAAGTCGCGCTCGCCACCTGCACGCGCGACGCCTGGGAAGCGTCCGCGCGCGGCGCCAATGGCGCCGATCTCGCGATGAATGTCGTGCTGCCGGAAGTCGACGGCCGCATCTTCACACGCGCAATCTCCTTCAAGGAAATGGCGCCGCGCGGCGCCGCAGAGCTGGACGAGCCCCGCCACGCGCCGGAACCCTCACGCATCGCTTTCGTCGCCGATCTCGCCGAGAAGTGGGCGCGCCTGCGCCGTAAAGCCAATGTCGAGAAAAGCCTCGCCCTCATTCTCTCCGACTACCCCGCGCGGCGCGGACGCAGCGGCTATGCGATCGGGCTGGATGCGGAAGCGAGCGTGGCCGAGATTGTCGCAACCCTGCGTGAAGCTGGCTATGCGCTAGACGATCCACCGTCATCGCGAGCCGAGGGCGACAACACAAGCGCTGCGGAAATGCCCTCTCCCGCTTGCGCGAAAGCGCAGCCCGGCGAAGTGGGATCGGATGAACGCCCTCATCCGACCCTCGCTGACGCGAGGGCCGCCTTCTCCCGCGAGCGGGAAAAGGCAGAATCACGATCGGTCGTTCGTGCCCTTGAGGAGCATGCGCATATTCTCGAATTTCCGGTGTCGGATTACGCGGGCCTGCTCGAAAAACTTCCCACAAAATTCGTCGCCAGCCTCAACGAAAGCTGGGGCCCCGCGAGAAACGACCCCGCCGTCGCCGGCGATGCTTTTCGCTTTTCCTGCATCGTCAGCGGCAATCTCGTCATCGCCCTGCAGCCGGATCGCGGCGCGCGCGCCGAGCGCTATGAATCCTATCACGACATGCAGCGGCCGCCGCGCCACGCCTATGTCGCCTTCTATCTCTGGCTGCGCCGCATCCGCAAAATCGACGCGCTCATTCATCTCGGCGCCCATGGCACGCTCGAATGGCTGCCCGGCAAATCGGTGATGCTTTCACAGGATTGCGCGCCCGAAGCCGTGCTCGGACCGACGCCGCTCATCTATCCCTTCATCGTCAACGACCCCGGCGAGGCCGCGCAGGCCAAGCGCCGGACGAGCGCCGTAACGATCGGCCATCTGACGCCGCCGCTCGTCGAGGGAGAACTCTATGACTCCGCCGCCGCGATCGAAACGCTGCTGGACGAATACGCCAACGCGGCGTCGCTCGATCCGCGCCGCGCGAAGCTGATCGCCGGCGCCATTCTCGACGAAGCCGAACGCAGCGGCCTCGCGCGTGAATGCGGCGTGACGCGCGAAACCGATATGGCCGATACGCTGACTCGGCTCGACGCCTGGATGTGCGACCTCAAGGAAATGCGCATCGGCGACGGCCTGCATGTCTTCGGCCGGGCCGACGCAGACGTCACGCGTAACGCCTGCGCGGCCGCCGAACGCCGCGCCCTGATTGCAGCGCTTGCGGGACGCTTTGTCGAGCCCGGCCCCTCCGGCGCGCCTTCTCGCGGCCGCGCCGACGTCATCCCCACGGGACGCAATCTTTTCTGCATCGATCCTCGTCACGCGCCGACGCAGACCGCCTGTGACATCGGCCGCCGCGCCGCGCATGGGGTGATGACGCGCCATGCGCAGACGCATGGGGAGTTTCCCCGGCGCATCATGCTCGATCTCTGGGGCAGCGCCACGATCCGCACCGGCGGCGAGGATTTCGCTCAGGCGCTCGCGCTTCTCGGCGTCACGCCGAGGTGGGATCATGCGAGCGCGCGCGTCATCGGCTTCGAAATATTGCCGCAGGCGAAGCTCGACTTTCCGCGCGTCGACGTCACGCTGCATGTCTCGGGCCTTTTCCGCGATATGTTTCCGGGCCTCATCGCGCTCTTCGACGACGCCGTGCGCGCGGTGGCGGCGCTCGATGAAGACACGGATTTCAACCCCCTCAAGGAAGCTCGGGAGCTCACGCGCATCTTCGGCGCGGCGCAGGGAAGCTATGGGCTGGGCGTCAGCGACAAGATCCTGAGCGGCGAATGGGCTTCGCGCGACGATCTCGGCGCGGCTTATCTGCAAGCCGGCGGCCATGCGCTCGATCGCGCGGGCGAGAGCGCGCCGGCTTACGACGCATTCAGCGCGCAGGTCGCGCGCGCAGACGCGCATGTGCATGTGCAGGACATGGCGGAAGTGGACCTGCTGACAGGCCCCGCCTTCGCCGATTTCGAAGGCGGCTTCGCGGCCGCGAATAAGATGCTCGGCGGCAACGCCGATTTCGTGCATCTCGACGCAACGCGCCCCGAGCGTTTGCGCGCGCGCCCCTTGCAGGACGAGATCGCGCGCGTGCTGCGCATGCGCCTCGTCAATCCGCGTTGGCTCGAAGGCCAGATGCGCCACGGCTATCGCGGCGGCGCGGAGATCGCGGAAGGGATCGACAATCTCTACGCCTTTGCGGCGACGAGCGGGCTTGTCAGCCACGAGCAGTTCGACCTCGCGTTTTCAGCGACGCTCGGCGACGACAAGGTGCGGGAATTTCTCGCGCGCGAAAACCCGCGCGCGTTGGACGCGATTGCGCATGCGTTCGACCAGGCGCTCACGCGCGATCTGTGGCGCACAGGACGCAACAGCGTGCGCGATGTGTTGATGAATGTCGGAGGACGCCATGCCGCCGACGCCTGAGATCAAGGGCTGGTGTCCGGGGGCCTATGCGCCCATGGCGAGCAATGACGGGCTGCTCATCCGCGCCAAGACGATTGGCTCGCGCATAAGCGCCGCTCAGCTTTCCGCCGTCGCGGCGATTTCGGAAGACTGCGGCAATGGATTCGTCGATCTCTCGCAACGCGCGCAACTGCAGATCAGGGGCTTGAGGGAGGCAACGCTATGTGAAGCGCTGCCGAGGTTGGAGGCGGCGGGCCTTCTGCCGCGCAGCGCAGAAGCCGAGCGCGTAACGAATATCGTCGCCGCGCCTCTCGCGGGACTTGATGGAGGCGCCGCTTTCGACGCGAACGCAATGGCGCGAGCGCTTGCGGAGGCCATCGAGGCGGACGAGACGCTGCGCGCTCTGCCCGCGAAATTCCTCTTCGCTATCGACGACGGGAGCGCGCTGCAGCTTACCGATGTCGAAGCGGATATTTCTATCTGCGCAACGCATTCCGATTACGTCGAGATTAGAATCGCAGGCGCCGACAACCTCGTGGTTGTTACGGAGCCGCCGGGGGCCATAAACGTGGCGCTGAAGCTCGCGCGCGCTTTCGTCGCGCTGCGCGACGGCGCGTTCGAGCTTCGGCGCATGAAGCGGCTTGTCGTCGCGCTCGGCGCCGGACGCGTGCTCGATAAAGCCGGGCTCGCCGGCGCCCCGGCCGCGCGGCCGCCCAAAGCCCCCCCGCCCCGCCTCCTCGGCGCCCGGCAAACGGACCGGCTCTTTTTCGCAGGCGCCGCAGCGCCCTTCGGCCGCTGGCGCGCCCATGATTTGGCGCAACTTGCCGAGCTGGCCGAAGCAAAGGGAAAGGGCGAAGCGCGTCTCACGCCCTGGCGCGCCGTTCTGATTCCGGCTGAAAACGCCGACGCGGCGCAGCGCATTCTCGACGCCGCCCGCGCGCTAAACCTCATCGCCTCCCACGACGATCCTCGCCTTTCCGTCGCCGCCTGCCCTGGCGCGCCGGAATGCCCACAGGCTAAGGGAGAGACGCGCGGGGCTCTTGCGCGGCTCGCGCCGCTGGCGCAAAAGCTTGCTGGCGACGATGGCGTTGGCCTGCACATCTCCGGCTGTGCGAAAGGCTGCGCGCGTCCGAAAAGCGCGCCCGTGACGCTTATCGCCAATGACGGCCGCTTCGACCTCGTCGAGCAAGGCCGCGCATGCGACGCGCCGCAGCTCGCAGGGCTCGACATCGACGCCGTCGAGCAAATGCTCGTCTCGCGCGCAAAGGAACATCCATGTCCGACGCATTGAGCTACATCCGCGACGGCGCGGCGATCTACAAGCGCTCTTTCGCGATCATCCGCGCCGAGGCGGATCTCGCGCGCTTCACGCCGGAGCAAGAGAAGGTCGCCGTGCGCATGATCCACGCCTGCGGCATGGTGGAGCTTGCCGGGGACATAGAATTCTCGCCAACCTTCGTCGCGCAGGCAAAAGCTGCGCTGCGCAAGGGCGCGCCTATTCTCTGCGACGCCAATATGGTTGCCCATGGCGTGACCCGCGCGCGCCTGCCGGCGAAGAATCCTGTCGTCTGCACACTCGCGGAGCCCATCGTCGCGTCTCTCGCCGCGGAACTGGGGGCGACGCGCAGCGCCGCAGCGATGGAGCTTTGGCGCAATCGGCTGGACGGCGCCGTGGTCGCAATCGGCAATGCGCCGACCGCGCTGTTCCGACTCCTCGAGATGCTGAATGAAGGCGCCGCGCGTCCCGCGGCGGTCATCGGCATGCCGGTGGGCTTCGTCGGCGCGGCGGAATCAAAAGAGGCGCTCGCCGCCGACGGACGCGTGCCCTACGCGATCGTGAAAGGCCGCAAGGGTGGCAGCGCCATGGCCGCCGCCGCCATCAATGCGCTGGCGAGCGAAGCAGAATGAACGCGCGTCCCTCAAGCTCTTTGCAAGGCGCGGCGACGCTCGGCGCCTTGATCGGAGTCGGACTCGGCCCCGGCGATCCCGAGCTCGTTACAGTGAAGGCGGCGCGCCTCATCGGCGAAGCGAAGACGATCGCCTATTTCGCCAAGCGCGGCCGCACGAGCCATGCGCGCACAATCGCCGAGCGTTATTTCTCCAAGGGCTGCGAGGAGCTGCCGCTGCTCTATCCGATCACGACAGAGATTGCCTTCGACGCGCCCGATTATGTCTCGGCGCTTGCGAGCTTCTATGAAGAAAGCGCGCGGCGACTCTCCGCCGTGCTCGAACAGGGACGCGACGTCGCGCTGCTGTGCGAAGGCGATCCGTTCCTCTACGGCTCCTTCATGCATATTTTCGTCCGGCTCGAGGGGCGCTTTCGCGTCGAGGTCTGCGCGGGCGTCTCGGGCATGTCCGGCTGTTTTGCCGCCGCGCGCCAACCCATGACATGGGGCGACGATATTCTCACTGTCATGCCCGCGACGCTTAATGAAGAGACGCTGACGCGACGTCTCGCGACGACCGACGCGGCGGTCGTCATGAAGCTCGGCGGCAATTTCCCGAAGCTACGCCGCGCAATGGAACGCGCGGGCGTCATCTCGCGCGCCATCTATGTCGAACGCGGCGCCATGGCCGGCGAAAAGATCATGCGCTTCGTCGAAAAAAGCGACGACGAAGCGCCCTATTTCTCCATGGCGCTCGTGCCGGGCCAGGGTCGCCGTCCATGAGCGGCATCCTTTACATCGTTGGCCTCGGACCCGCCGATGAACGCTGGCTGACGCTCGAAGCGCAAGAGGCGCTGGCGCAGGCGCAAGACATCATCGGTTACGAGCCTTATGTCGCGCGCGCGCCCATTCGCGAAGGCCAGATCCGGCTCGCCAGTGACAATCGCGTGGAGATCGACCGCGCGCGCGAGTCGTTGGAGCGCACGGCGCAAGGGCGCATCGTCGCCGTTGTGTCCGGCGGCGATCCCGGCGTCTTCGCCATGGCGGCGGCGGTGTTCGAAGCCGTCGATCACGGCCCGAAGGAATGGCGCGGTCTCGATATTCGCGTGCTGCCCGGCGTCTCCGCCATGCAGGCGGCCGCCGCGCGTCTCGGCGCGCCGCTCGGCCATGATTTCTGCGCCGTCTCGCTTTCCGATAATCTCAAACCCTGGGATGTGATCGAGAAGCGGCTCGAACATGCGGCGCGCGGCGATTTCGTCATTGCGCTCTACAACCCCGCCTCTCGGGCGCGGCCCACGCGCATTATCGACGCCTTCGCGCTGTTGAGGCGGTTCTTGCCCGGCTCGACATTCGTGGGTCTCGCGAAATCGGTGGGACGCGAGAAGGAAGAAATCATCCTCACAACGCTCGAAGAGGTTGATGCTTCGCAGATAGACATGTCGACCCTCGTCGTCATCGGCGCGAGCGGCACGAAGCGAATCGTGCGCGAGAGCGCGCGTGATTGGGTCTACACGTCGCGGAAGGCCGAATGAATGGAGAAATGGCTCTCCATCATCGGCATTGGCGAGGGCGGCGTCGAGGCGTTGGCGCCGGCGGCGCGCGCGCTGATCGAGCAAGCGACGCTGATCGTCGGCGGCGCGCGTCATCTCTCGCTCATTGGCGCAAGCAAGGCCGAGCGCCTGCGATGGCCGTCGCCGCTCACGGACGCGATCCCGCGCATATTGGCGCGGCGCGGCGAGCCGACCGCCGTGCTGGCTTCCGGCGATCCCTTTTTCTATGGCGTCGGCGATCTGATCTCGCGCCATGTCAGGCGTGAGGAAATCTTCTGCATCCCCTCGCCTTCCGCCTTCTCTCTCGCGGCGGCGCGGCTCAACTGGAGCCAGCAGGATTGCGCGCTCGTCTCGCTGCATGGCCGCGCCTTCGAGCGCATCACGCCTTATCTGCAGCCGCGCGCGCGCGTCATCGCGCTTTCATGGGACGAAACGACTCCGGCGCGTCTTGCGCAGCATCTTGCCGAGCGCGGCATGGGGGCATCGAGGCTCATCGTGCTCGAACATATGGGCGGTCCAGGCGAACGCATCAGAGAGGCGCGCGCGGACGCTTTCGCTCTTAAAGACATAGCCGCGCTCAATACCGTCGCGATCGACGTCGTCGCGGAAGATGGCGCGCGCGTCATTTCGCTCACGCCGGGCTTGCCCGACGATTGGTTCGAGAACGACGGCCAGCTCACCAAGCGCGAGATCCGCGCCGTGACGCTCTCGGCGCTGGCGCCGCGCAAGGGCGAAACGCTTTGGGACATCGGCGCGGGCTCCGGCTCCATTTCGATCGAATGGATGTTGAGCCATCCCGCCAACCGGGCAATCGCGTTGGAGCAAGACAAAACGCGCGCCGCCCGCATCGCGCGCAATGCCCTTGCCTTGGGCGTTCCCGATCTGGAGATCGTCACAGGCCCTGCGCCACAAGCGTTGGAAAACCTTCGCTCCCCCGACGCCATTTTCATCGGCGGCGGCGCCAATGAAGCGACGCTGGAGGCCGCCTGGCGCGCCCTGCCACCGCAAGCCAGGATCGTCGTCAACGCCGTCACGCTCGAAACGCAGTCCTTGCTTACGCAAGCGTTCGAGTCCAAAGGCGGCGATCTTACTTATTTGCAAGTCGCGCGGGCGCGTCCGGTCGGGCGTTTTCATGCGCTCGATCCGGCTATGGCCGTCTTGCAATGGCGCGCGGTGAAGCCATGAAATATGCCGCCGGCATCGGGGCGCGCAGGGGCGTGGCGGCGCAAGCGATCGTCGAGCTCGTGCGCGCTGTGGCGGCCGAACATGGCGCGCCTCTCTCACACCTCACGCTCTTCACGCTGGCGAGCAAAGCCGACGAGCCCGGCCTGCATGAGGCAGCCAAGCTGCTCGGCGTCCCTCTCGTTTTTCTGACGCTCGACGCCTTGAAGGCGCGCAAGGGCGCCGCGCCCACTCACTCGCCCCGCGTGCAGGCGATGTTTGGCGTCGGCAGCGTCGCCGAAGCCGCCGCCCTCGTGGGGGCAGGCCCTGGAAGCCGCCTGTTGGCGCCGCGCGTGGCGGCGCCTTACGCCGCCTGCGCGCTCGCGGTCGGAGCCGAGGAGCAAACATGACTGTGCACTTCATCGGCGCCGGCCCCGGCGCCGCCGATCTTCTGACGCTGCGGGGCCGGGACATAATTGCGCGCTGCCCCGTCTGTCTTTACGCGGGCTCTCTGGTGCCCGCCGGCGTGCTCGCCCATTGCCCGGCGGGCGCGCGCATCGTCGACACGGCGCCGCTATCGCTCGACGACATCATCGCCGAAATGAAAGCCGCGCATGACGCCGGGCTCGAGGTCGCGCGTCTGCATTCCGGCGATCTCTCCATCTGGAGCGCGGTCGGCGAGCAGACCCGCCGCCTGCGCGCCCTAGGCATTCCCTATACGATGACGCCCGGCGTGCCCGCCTTCGCCGCTGCGGCGAGCGCGCTCGGGCGCGAGCTCACTCTGCCGGAAGTCGCTCAGTCGCTGGTGCTCACCCGCACCTCCGGCCGCGCTTCGGCGATGCCCGAGCGCGAGAAGCTTGCGACTTTCGCGCAATCGGGCGCCACGCTCGCGATCCATCTTTCCATTCACGCGCTCGCCCGCATTATCGAGGAGCTCACGCCCTTCTACGGCGGCGATTGCCCCGTCGCGCTCGTCTATCGCGCCTCCTGGCCCGAAGAGACGATCGTGCAAGGAACGCTCGCGGACATCGTGGCGCGCGCCGCCGAGGCGCCGATGGAGCGCACGGCGCTGATTCTCGTTGGCCCCTCGCTCGGCGCCGAGGATTTCCGCGAAAGCGCGCTCTATGACGCGGGCTACGACCGCCGATTCCGGCCGAGGGGCGGCATATGAGCGCGCCTGGCCTGTTGATTGCGGCGGCGCGTTCGGGCTCAGGCAAGACCACGCTCGCGCTCGGCCTGATGCGCGCGCTGACGCGGCGAGGCATGCGCGTCGCGGCCGTCAAATGCGGGCCGGACTATATCGATCCGGCCTTCCACGCCGCCGCGACGGGACGTGAGAGCATCAATCTCGATTCCTGGGCGATGGGGCCTGGGTTGATCGCCGATCTCGCCGCACGCGCGGGCGCGGGAGCCGATATTATCGTCGCCGAAGGCGCCATGGGCCTTTTCGACGGCGCGCCGGGCGGCGGCGCCGGCACGGGGGCGAGCGCCGATATTGCCGCTCTGCTCGGCTGGCCGGTGCTGCTGGCGCAGGACGTCTCCGGCCAGGCGCAGACCGCGGGGGCTGTCATCCGGGGCCTCGCGACGCACGACGCGCGCCTGAAGATCGCGGGCGTGGCAGCGAATCGCGTGGGGAGCGAACGGCATCGCCGTCTCGTTGCGGAGAGCGTCGCCGCATTGGGCCTTCCGCTTTTCGGCGCCCTGCCCCGCAATGACGCCGTCAAGCTGCCGGAGCGACATCTCGGGCTCGTGCAGGCGGGAGAAACGGACGCCCTCGACGCAAGACTTGACGCCCTAGCGGATTTTATCGAAGCGCATGTCGATGTGGCCGCTGTCGCGGAAGCAGCCACGGCCGCGCCACCTGGCCATGTCTCACCGGCCCCGCTCGCGCCGCCGGCGCAGCGTATCGCCGTGGCGCGCGACGCAGCCTTTTCCTTTTTCTATCCGCATCTCGCGCAAAGCTGGCGATCACAGGGGGCGGAGTTCCTCTTCTTCTCGCCACTCGCCGACGAGCCCCCGCCCGAGGACTGCGATCTCTGCTGGCTTCCCGGTGGCTATCCGGAACTTCATGCCGGCCGCCTGGCGCAGGCCGAAGCCTTCCTTTTGGGCTTGCGCCAATTCGCCAAAAACAAGCCGGTCCACGGCGAGTGCGGCGGCTACATGGTTCTCGGCCGCTCTCTGATCGACGCCAATGGCGCGGCGCATCGCTTGGCGGGACTGCTGAATCTCGACACCAGCTTCGCCAAACGCAAGCTTCACCTGGGATACCGCCGCGCAACTCTTGCAGCGGACCATTGCCTTGGACCAAGAGGCCGCCTGCTGCGCGGCCATGAATTTCATTACGCGGCCGTCGTCGAGGAATCGGGCGACCCTTTCGCCTTCGCGCGCGACGCCTATTCGGATGTCGAAACCGCTGTCGGCCTGCGCGACGGCTTGGTCACGGGCTCATTCTTTCATTTGATCAGCTGAGCGCCCGGAGCAAAAAAAAAGGGGCCGCTGGAAAGCCAGCGGCCCAAGTCAAGGGAGGAAACGCCCAAGGAGGGCTACGGAAGCGACAGCAATCTTGCTTCCGTGACATATTTGTATTGCTGCGTTGCACAAGTGTCAAGCCAATTCTTGCTGCAGCGCTCCCAAAGTCTTCGCGCATTTTGTCGCAGGGAGGGAAAAAATACTTTATTTACAATGGATTAGACGAACTGATAAGCCCTGGGTCGCGGCGAGCTTCGAACTACGCCATTCGGATCGACGCGGCCCGATTAACAAGATTTCGAAACAAAATCAATTAAACAGCAAGCTGTTCAAGCGGAAATGGCATTAATCGGGGTGGCGGCGCCTTGAGCAAGAGGGGGTTGCCCCGCGCGGCTTGCGCAACCTCCGCGCCTTCCACGAGGCCGAAGGAGAAAGCTGCCGCTTCAAAGCAAATCGCGCCATGCGCCAGATCTTTTTGACTGGCGCAATTTCTTATCGCTCGCATGAGTCCATGCGAGCGGAAAACGCGCTAGTCTTCTTCGAGCGGCGACACATCGTCATATTGCACATCCGCCGCCTCGTCCGCTCCGGCGCGGGCGCCGTTTTCGTCCTTGCTGCGCACGGCGACGATCTGGGCGCCCGGAAAATGCGCGAGCACGCTGGCGACGACCGGATCGGCCTCGAGCCCCGAACGGCGCTCGCGCTCCTGCGCCTCGCGCTTCTCTTTCAGAGTCGGCGCGCCGCCCGAGGCGACGATCGACACCATCCAGCGCTGGTTCGTCCAGAGCTGCAGCCTCTGCATCAGCGTGGAGGCAAGCTCGCGCGAGCCGCCGGGCGCAAGCTCGAACTCGATCCGCCCCGGCTCGAAGCGCACCAGCCGCACCTCGGATTCGAGCGAGAGCTTCAGGCGAATGTCTCGCTTTTCTTCGGCGAGCGCGATAAGCGCCTCGAAGCTCGCGACGGCGACGCCCGGCGTGACCGGAGCCGGCGGGGCGACTGCGGCCCTGACGGCCGCCGGACCGCGCGAGACCGGCGCTGAGACGCCCGTAGCGACAGGCGCGCCGCGCGATCCGCCGGCGGGGGCCGGTCCCGCCGGAGCGGCGCCGGACGCGCCGTGCCCCAGTTGCTTCAGCACGTCGCCGGGCGTCGGCATATCGGCGGCATAGGCGAGCCTTACCAGCACCATATCGGCCGCCTGCAGGGGTCGCTGCGAGCCGCGCAGCTCCTCGACGCCCTTCATCAAAATCTGCCAGGCGCGAGTGAGCGCCGGCACGGAAAGCCGTTCGGCCGCCTCCTGTCCGCGCCGCCTTTCCTCGGGCGTCAGCGCGGCGGATTGCGCCGTCTCCGGCGCGAGCTTCAAGCGCGTCGCAAGGTGCGTGAACTCCGCCATTTCCAGGAGAACCTGGGCAGGATCGGCGCCGCCGTTATACTGGTCTTCGAGCAGCGCAATGGCCTTCGCGACATCGCCCGCCATCACGGCTTCGAAGAGGTCGATCACCCGCGACTTGTCGGCGACGCCGAGCATCAGGCGGAGGTCGTCGGCCGCAATGCCGCCCGCCGGACTATGCGCGGAGCCATAGGCGATCGCCTGATCCAGAAGCGAGAGCGAGTCGCGCACCGACCCCTCGGCGGCGCGGGCGATCATGGCGAGCGCGTCGGGCTCGATGTCGACGCCCTCCTTCTGGCAAATCTTGCACAGATGCTCGGCGAGCAGCCCGGCGTCTATGCGCCGCAGATCGAAGCGCTGGCAGCGCGAGCGCACGGTGACCGGCACCTTGTCGATCTCCGTCGTCGCGAAGATGAACTTCACATGCTCCGGCGGCTCTTCCAACGTCTTCAGCAGGCCGTTGAAAGCGGCCTTGGAGAGCATGTGCACTTCGTCGATGATGTAGACTTTGGTGCGCGCCATCACCGGGCGATAGCGGGCGTTGTCGATGATCTCGCGAACATCGTCGATGCCGGTGTGGGAGGCCGCGTCCATCTCCAGCACATCGACATGCCGCGAGTCGATGATCGCCTGGCAATGCACGCCGAGCTCGTCCATATGGATCGTCGGCTGACCGACGGCCGGACGGCCGTCCCTGGCCGGCAGCTCGTAATTGAAGGCGCGGGCGAGAATGCGGGCGGTCGTGGTCTTGCCGACGCCGCGCACGCCGGTGAGCAGATAGGCCTGATGGATGCGGCCGAGATCGAAGGCGTTTTCGAGCGTGCGCACCATCGGCTCCTGGCCGATGAGATCGGCGAAGCTCGAGGGCCTGTATTTGCGCGCGAGGACGCGATAGGCGGCGGCCGGCGCCGCCTCGGCGCCGAAGAGCGACGGCCCGGCGTGCTCCAGCGATGGCTGGTCGTGCTCCTGGTCCATCCGCGGTCCGCTAGAATAGACGAAAGGCGCGGGCAAAGCGGCAAGATCCCGCGCTCCGCGCCTATCGGCAAGGTAGGAGGCTGGACGAAGACCCGCTCAAGCTCGTTAGGGCTGCTTCCTTCCGGACCTGACCCGGTTGGCGAGTGAAACGTCCAACGCCAACCTCCCGGCCCCTATGTGGCAGAGGACGCGCGGCGATGCAAGGGGTCACTCTCGGCCAATCGGGTAAAGAGCGATTTGGAGCCGTTAACCCCAAACCTCCCCTTTGAGGGGAAGTCGGCGGACGCAGGCAAGTCTACGCAGCCTGCGTAACCTTGGCTGCAAGGCCGCCGGGAGGGGTTCGCGCCACGCGCGAGCCGCTGCTTGCGCTCCTGCGCCCTCCCCGCTAGCCATGCCCCGCCTGATCTATGTGGGAGACCGGCGTTGGGGAACATAACGCTTATCCATTGGTGGATGTCGCAGACCACGGCGGTCATGGCGCTGACGTTGGGCGGAGGCATGGCGGCGCTCGCGCTTTTTCTGTGCTGGTTGAGCTTCGCTTCGCCGATCGCGCCCCGCATGCAGAATTGGAAGGGCGTCGTTCCGCCCTTCGTTGGCGTGCCAGCGACGCTCTTTGCCTTTCTGATGACCTTCCTGTCGCAAGACGTCTGGGACGCCAACCGCCGCGCTTATCAGGCCTTCGCTCTGGAGCGCGAGCAGCTCGTGACGCTCTTGGCGCTCACTGAAAATCGTGGCGCCGAGGCGGGCGAGCTGCCGAAGGCTATTCGCAACTACATCGAATCGGTTGTCGGGCCCGAATGGAAGGCCATGGAACATGGCGAGGAGTCGCCCGTGGCCGAGGCGGCGCTCATCGCCCTGACGCGGGCCGCGGGCGACGCCAAGATGGAGTCCGCCTTCCAGCGCATCATGGTCGACGCGGTGATGAAGCTGCGCTCGGCGCGCGAGCAGCGCCTCGCCATCGCCGGCGCTTATCCGGACGACCGCAAATGGGCGGCGGTCATCGTCATCGCCTTCATTACCCAGATCGCCCTCGCCGCCGTGCATCTCGACCGCGCAAAACCACAGCTTCTTGCGCAGGCGATCTTCGCCGCGGCGGCCATCGTCGCCATCTCCCTCGAGGCTTCGGTCGAAGAGCCCTATGCGCCGCCGAAGGGAATAAGCCCGGAACCGCTGGCGCAGTTGTTGGAGCGAATGTCAAGAGAGTGACCAAAATCTGGAGCGCATTCGCGGGCCGAGTTGACAGCGCCTCGGCTCACCCGGGAACAGGCGAAACGCTGGCGGCGTTACGCGCTTCGAGCGGCTGAAAGGGGCTTTTCGGGCAAGACGTCGAGGAAACCCCATGGCGAGGCAAAGCGAAGAGCGGGAAAATGAAAACATCCCCGCCAGGACCCAGGAGAAAACCGGCGACGGCGAGAGGCAGAAGGCCGACGCCATCGAGATGCTTAAGGCGGACCATCGCCGCGTCCAGGAGCTTTTCGATAAATTCGAGCTGGCCAAACGCCGCGCCGAAAAGTCGAAGCTCGCGCAGCAAATATGCCTCGAGCTCACGATCCACACGGAGCTCGAAGAGGAAATTTTCTATCCTGCCTGCCGCGAGCACGTCGACGACCTGATCCTCGACGAGGCGCAGGTCGAGCACGACACGGCGAAGATCCTGACCGCCGAGATCGCAATGAGCACGCCTCAGAGCGACCCTTTCTTCGACGCCAAGGTGATCGTGCTCGCGGAATATATGCGTAAGCATATCCGGGAAGAGGAAAGCGGCGACGACAGCATCTTCGCCAAGGCGCGGGAGGGCGGCGTCGACACGGCGGCGCTCGGCGAGCGCATGATGAAGCGGCGCGAGGAGCTCATGGAGCAATTCTCCGAGGAGCTTCTGCTGCCGCAGCCCAAGACGTTGCACATCCAGCTCGCGCAAGAGGAAGAAGTCTGGGCCGAGCCCCCCGGCCGAGCCGGGCGCGGCAGGGAGGCGCAGGGTCGCGGCCGTGAGCAGGGGCGGGAAAGCTGGGAGGGCCGCCGGGGCGAGGAAGGCTGGGGCTCGGAGGAAGAGGAACGCGCCTATGACGAGCGCCGCTCCGCGCGGGGCGGCGGCCGCGAGGAGGAAGGCCGCGGCTGGCGCGGCGAGGCCGGCGAAGCCTGGCAGGGGCGGCGCGGCTGGGAGGAGCGCGAAGGCGGCGAGGCGCGCGCTTCGCGGGGGCGCGACGAGGAGCGCGGCGGCCATCCCTCTCATCGGGGATGGCATGGCGATCCGAAGCGCCATTCCGAGGCGTCGCGCCGGGGCTGGGAGCATCGCCGCTGAGGATTTCGCCATACTCAGATCATAATCGAGCCGCGGCGCCCCCGCGGCTCTTTCTTTACGGCGTTCACCTTTCGCGCCAAAAGCGGATGCGGGACAGCGGCGCAATTGCTAAAGAAAGCGCAAAATCGAGAGGAACACTCCCACGTGACCGCCGCCAGAGCCCCCGATCGCCAGGCTGCCCAAAGACTCGCGGCCATACTCGCGCATTTCGAGCGGATGGGTTTCGCGCGCCACGAGCCGAAGCTCCTCCAGCCGGCGGGCGTGTTTCTTGACCGCTCGGGCGAGGATTTCCGGGGGCACCTCTATCTCACCACCGACGCCTCGGGCGCCGAGCTCTGCCTGAGGCCGGAATATACGATCCCGGTCTGCCTCGATTATCTCGCCTCGGCGGAAGCCGGAGACCCCGCCGCCTTCGCCTATGGCGGCTCCATCTTTCGCGCCCCTCTGCATGGCGCGTCCGGCGAGGGGGAATTTCTGCAGGCGGGCATAGAGAGCTTCGGCCGCGACGATCGCGAGGCGGCGGACGCCGAAATCCTCGGAGCGGCGCTGGACGCCGCCGCAGCCGCCGGCGCCCGTGGCCTTTCCGTCCGAATCGGCGACGCGAGCCTGGTCGCCGCCTTCCTCAATGGCCTCGATCTGCCGCCGGTCTGGCGCCGCCGCGTCGAATCCGGCCATGCGCGCGGCCAATCGATCGCAAGCATCTTCACGCCGCCGAGCCGAAATGGGGCGGAGCAGTCCGGCGTGCTCGCGGCGCTTGCCAAGGTCGACCCCGCCGACGCCCGCCGCCTCGTCGAGGACCTTCTTTCCATCGCCGGCATTACAGCCGTCGGCGGCCGCAGCGCGGCGGAAATCGCCGAACGTTTTCTCGATCAGGCGACGCTTACCGAGGGCGCCGGCGTCCCGGCAGAGAAACGCGCCCTGGCGGAAGCCTTCTTCGCCATAGAAGGGGCGCCGGACCTCGCCTCCGGCGCCCTGCGCAAGCTCGCCGAGGACGCCAGGCTCGACCTCGCCGCAGCGCTCGATTCCTTCGACACACGCGCGAGCTTCATCGCCGCGCGGGGCCTGAATCTCGACGACATGATCTTCTCGGCGAGCTTCGCCCGTCATCTCGACTATTACTCTGGCTTCGTCTTCGAAGCGCGCCGTGGCCCCGACCTCCTGCCGGTCATCGGCGGCGGCCGCTACGATCGGCTTCTGAAAACATTGGGGGCAAAGGCGGATATTCCCGCCGTCGGCGCCGCCATCTGGATCGACAGATTAGCCGGCGCCGCGCGCGCGGGAGACGCGGCATGACGCAGAAGCTAATCGTGGCGACGCCCTCCAAGGGCCGCCTGCAGGAAAACGCCAACGCCTTCTTCGCCCGCGCCGGCCTCGAGCTGACGCAGGGGCGCGGCGCGCGCGACTATCGAGGCGCGATCGCCGGACTCGACGGGGTCGAGGTCGCCTATCTGTCGGCGTCCGAGATCACCGGGCGCCTCGCGCGCGGCGATGTGCATTTCGGCATTACCGGGGAGGACCTCGTGCGCGAGGAAATCGCCGATCCGGACAGCAAGGTGCAGCTGCTCGCGCCGCTCGGCTTCGGCCACGCCAATGTCGTCGTCGCGGTTCCCCAGGCCTGGATCGACGTGCGCGGCATGGGCGATCTCGCCGACATCGCCGACGGCTTCCGCGCGCGCCACGGGCGCGGTCTGCGCGTCGCCACCAAATATATCAACACGACGCGCCGCTTCTTCGCCGAGCATGGCGTGAGCGACTATCGCATCGTGGAAAGCTCCGGCGCCACCGAAGGCGCCCCCGCCGCCGGATCGGCCGATCTCATCGTCGACATCACCACGACCGGCGCGACGCTCGCCGCCAATGCGCTCAAAGTGCTGGACGACGGCGTGATCCTGCGCTCTCAGGCCAATCTCGTGGCGTCGCTCGCCGCGCCCTGGAGCGAGACGGCGAAAGAGGCCGCCCGCATCATTCTCTCGCGCATCGACGCCGAAGAGGAAGCCCGCGCCACGCGCGAGGTGCGGGCCGCCGTTTCGTTGAGCGACGAGGCGCTCGCCGAAATTCGCGCGACTTTCGGCGCCGCGCTGCGCGCCCGCGACGGCGAGACGACGACCTTCGCCTGTCCGACGAAGCAGGTCGCGGGGCTGGCCGATTGGCTGATCGGCAAGGGCGCAAAATGCGTGACGAGCGCGAAGCTCGAATATGTCTTCCAAGCCGGCAATGCGCTTTGGGGGAGGCTGGCGGGGCGGTTGGAGAGGTAATA